>NZ_JAIBNX010000024.1 GCF_026130045.1 Micromonospora sp. CPCC 205371 | reverse complement strand
AAGGGCAAACGCACGTGGTTCGATCTCAGATCCGCGTGCGTTTGCCCTTGATCGATGCGATCTACCTTGATCGGCGCCGCAGCGTTCTGGCCTGAGTGCGGCCCGCGGGGCCGCCGAAGCGGCAAGCCGGCCGGGTAGCCATGGGCGTGTCACCTGTGGACAGACGTCTGGGTCGGGAGCTCGCAGCCGCACAGCGGACACAACGAGATCGGCCCCCGCCAGCTAACACGCTGGTCAGGGGCCGATCGGAGAGCCTGTGGCGGGTAGAGGATTCGAACCTCTGTAGCTTTCGCGACGGATTTACAGTCCGCTCCCATTGGCCGCTCGGGCAACCCGCCTAGGGCGTGCCGCCGCATCGTTCGCGGCAGCGGAAGCAAGGATAGCGGGTGCACCGGGGTGCCCCGCAAACGGGTACGGTCGGACAGCACAGGCCCACGGACGCCACGTAGCAGGAGCATGAATCATGGCAGCGAACCCGTCGTTCGACATCGTTAGCAAGGTCGACCGGCAGGAGATCGACAACGCGCTCCACCAGACGGAGAAGGAGCTCTCCACTCGCTTCGACTTCCGCGGCACGGGTGCCGAGATCTCCTGGTCAGGCGAGGAGGGGGTGAGCCTGCAGGCGGAGACCGAAGACAGGGTCAAGGCGGCTCTTGAGGTCTTCAAGGAGAAGCTGGTCAAGCGAAACATCTCGCTGAAGTCCCTGGAGTCCGGCGAGCCGCGTAGCTCCGGCAAGCACTACAAGATCGACTGCAAGGTCATCCAGGGCATCAACCAGGAGAAGGCCAAGGCCATCACCAAGAAGATCCGCGACGAGGGCCCGAAGGGCGTTCAGGCACAGATCCAGGGTGATCAGCTGCGCGTGACCGGCAAGAAGAAAGACGACCTGCAGGCGGTCATCACGCTGCTGAAGCAGGAAGACTTCGGGGTCGCGCTCCAGTTCACGAACTACCGGTAGCGGCCAGCGCCTGGTCGAGGCGCGCGGTGGCGAGGGCGTCCGCGCGGGCGATCGCGCCGGACGGCATGGCGGTCACGATGGCCGCGGCCCCCACAGCGGCGCCCGCGAAGAGGAACGCCCACGGCACGCCGCCGGGCTGGTCCACGATCACGCCCGCGACGGAGCCGCCGACCGCGCTGAACGCCACCGCCACGGTCACCACCCAGGTGTACGCCTCGTTCAGCATGCTGGGCGGGGCGATCCGGCCGACCATGTTGTTCTCGACGGTGAGGGCGGGCGCGATCGTGGCGCCGCCCACCGCGAGCGCGAGGCCGAGCGCGATCGGGCTGGGCATGAGCGGAAACACCCCGAACGTTGCCGCCAGCGCGCCGAGCAACAGCGCGAACTGCCGGGCCTGGTTGCGGGCTGGGCGCAGCGCACCAAACCAGATGCCGCCCACCGCGCTGCCCAAAGCCCATACGGCGAGCAGGACGCCGCCAAGGCTGTCGCCGGTGCTGTGGGCGGCGGCGTAGGCGGGTACGGTCACGGCCGCCGCACCGAACGCGGTGCCCAGGCCAGCGGCGCAGATGAGCAGGGCGGGGAAGCCGGCGACCCGGAGCGGGCCGAGGCCGCGCGTCTGCGCCTCGTCTGGGTGGCGGTACCAGGCGCGCATCGCCCGGCCGCGAGCGACGGCCACGGTGCCGCCGAGCGTGACGGTGGCGACGCCGAGGATCGCGGCGGCTGGGCTGGCTACCAGTACGAACCCGGCGACCAGCAGCGCGCCGAACACGAACACGAGCTCGAACAGCGACGTCTCCACGGCCATGGCGGCGCCGCGCAGGTGATGACGGCTACCGCTGGGGTCGGTCAGGCTGCTCCAGGCGCCGCGGATCGCGGCGGTCAGCGGCGGGTACGTCGCACCGGCTAGCGCCGAGCCGGCGAACACCAGGGGCATCGCCTCGGCCGTGGTGGCGGCCAGGAGCACGATCAGGGCGAGCGGGTGCGCGATACCGGTGGCGAGGAGTACCCGGGACGGGCCGATCCGGTCGGCGACGCGTCCGGCGACCGGGCTGACCGTGGCGCCGGCGATGGCGTAGATGCCGCCCGCGATGGCCGCGGGGGTGTACCGGCCGGTGAGATCCTCGACGAGAAGCAGGAGAGCGAGGGGTGTCATGCCGATGCCGAGCCGGGCGATGATCCCCACGACGAGCAGTACCGGCGCGCCTGGGATCTGCCATACCGCCAGGTATCGGCGCAGCGCCGCCACCGCCAACCTCCCCATGTAATGACCGAACTGCCGGTTCGACCCTAACCAGAGAGCCGGGTAGGCACGAAGGCCGTGGTGCCGGACGTCACACCATCCGCCGATCAAGGGCATCTGCATGGATCAAGGGCGAACGCACGCGGATCGGAGATCGAACCACGTGCGTTCGCCCTTGATCGGCGAGGTGGGGCCTGGCCCCGCGGGGCCGCGAGGCCCGCGGGCCGGCCGCGGGCGGGGCCGAGCGCCCTAGCGGTATTCGATGGGGCCGGACTGGGCGGCCATCTGCTCCAAGCGGCGGACGCGCTCGGCCATCGGGGGGTGGGTGGAGAAGAGGCTCGCCAGGCCGCCGCCCTTCAAGGGGTTGGCGATCATCAGGTGGGCGGTGCTGGCGATCTGGCCCTCGGCCGGCAGCGGCAGCTTCTGTGTGCCGTAGTGAATCTTGCGGAGGGCCGAGGCCAGCGCCAGCGGGTCGCGGGTGAGACCCGCGCCGGACGCGTCAGCCTGGTACTCGCGGCTCCGGCTGATCGCCATCTGGATCA
The DNA here is from genome assembly GCF_026130045.1 of Micromonospora sp. CPCC 205371. Taxonomy (GTDB): domain Bacteria; phylum Actinomycetota; class Actinomycetes; order Mycobacteriales; family Micromonosporaceae; genus Phytohabitans. Next base: position 57,920 of record NZ_JAIBNX010000024.1, on the reverse strand, counting down.
CCGAGGCGGCCAGCGGGCCGAGGATCAGCATGAGCAGCAGGGCCGCCGGGTTGACGCCATCGTCGTCGCTGCCGCCGAAGGGCAGGAAGATCGCCATGTGCGCGATCACCGTGATGATGGTCGCCAGCGCGCCAGCCACGCTCGAGATCAGGATGTCGCGGTTGTACACGTGGGACAGCTCGTGGCCGATCACGCCGCGCAGCTCGCGGTAGTCGAGCATCTCGGTGATGCCCTGGGTCACGGCGACCGCCGCGTTGCGCGGGTTGCGGCCGGTTGCGAAGGCGTTGGGCTGCATCGTCGGGCTGACGTAGAGGCGGGGCATCGGCTGCCCGGCCTCGGTGGCCAGCTCACGGACCATCTGATACAGCGCGGGGAACTGCGCCTCGCTGACCGGCTGCGCCCGCATCGAGCGAAGCGCGATCTTGTCGGAGAAGAAGTAGCTGATGCCGTTCATGGCCAGCGCGACGAATGCCGCGAGAACCAGGCCGGAGCTGCCGCCGAACCAGTAGCCGATGGCCAGCACGAATGCGGATAGCAGGCCGAGCAGAGCGGCCGTCTTGAGACCGTTCCGGAAGCTGTGCACGATCACTCCTTCAGCACGCGGAGCCTGTGGACTCCGGTACCCGTTCAAACAACCGGATACCCCTTTGATCTTCCGCGCGTAGCTGAGAGTTAGCTGTTAACCGCGTCGAGCACAAGCTGAGGGGCGAAGCCGATCACGATGGCGATCACCGTGACGGCGCCCAGCGTGGTGACGACCGGCCACGGCACGCGAGCCGGAACGGCACGGGCCATGGGGGCGTACAGGAGTGCGGAAACGCGTACATAATAGGCCAGACCGACCACAGCGTTGAGTGCGACGACGACGGCGAGCCAGCCGGCGCCGCCTTCGAGGAGTGACCGCACGACCGCGACCTTCGCGAAAAGGCCAGCCAAGCCGGGCGGCAGGCCGGCGAGGCCGATGAGCGCGAGCACCAGCGCCGCACCGATCCAGGGACGCTGCCGGGCGGCGCCGCGATACGCCTCCAGCGTGCCGCCGTCTTCGCCCGGCCGCAGGGCGACCACCGCGCCGAAGGCGGCAAGCTCCAGGACCACGTAGAAGACGGTGTACGCGAGCGTCGCGGCGACCGCCGTGCTCAGCTCGGCGCGGCCGTCGGCCAGCACGAACGCGCCCAGCGGCGCCAGGATGTACCCGGCCTGCGCCACCGACGACCACGCGAGCAGCCGCACCATGCGGGTCTGCCGCAGGGCCACCAGGTTGCCAACGGTCATGGTCAGCACGGCGAGCACCGCCAGCGCCGGGCCGGACTTGTCGAGCGCGGGACGCAGCCCGTCGACCACGGCGTACAGGATCGCGATCACGCCACCCAGCTTCGAGGCGGTCGACAGGTATGCGGCGACGGGGACCGGGGCGCCGTCGTACGCGGCGGGGGCCCACGCGTGGAACGGCACCGCCGCGACCTTGAAGGCGAGCCCGGCCAGGATGAGCACCACCGACACGCTGGTGAGCGGTAGGTCGGGCAGATCGCCGGTTGCGAGGGCGCTGAAGTGCACCCGTCCGGCGGCCGCGTAGAGAAGGGCGGCGCCGAGCAGCGTCACGGCGGTCGCCACGACGCTCACCACGAAGAAGGTGACCGCGCCCTCCGCGCTCGCCACGGTGCGCCGCCGCAAGCCCACCAGCACGTAGAGCGGCAGGGTCAGCGTCTCCAGCGCCACGATCAGCGTAATCAGGTCGCCGGCGGAGCCGAGGACCACGCCGCCCGTCATCGAGCAGGCCAGGAGGAAGGCGTACTCCCCCGGTGGGACGTCACGGGTCGCGGCCGAGATGCCCAGCACCCCGAGCGTGAGCAGCGCGAACAGGACCGCTACCAGCGCCGACCGGTCGGTCGACAGGAACGAGCACGCGTCGCCCGCGCAGAACGTCGCACGGTCGTCGCCCCGGCCCACGATGACGGCGCTCGCGGCGGTCGCCGCCGCACCCAAAGCCGCCGCCGCGAAGACCACCCAACGTCGCCCCACGAACAAGTCCGTCAGCAGCGCCAGTACCGCGGTGCCGGCGGCCAGGTACGCCGGTAGCAACGCGACATGGTCTACAGACTGGGTCATGGCAGCGCCTCCAGGAGGGCTTGCACCGGGCCGTCCGCCATTCCGAGGACGAGACCGGGCACCAAGCCGACGGCGAGTGCGAGCACCACCAGCGGCGCCCACGCGGCCACCTCGACGGGCGCCAGGGCCGGCGGAGCGATCGAACCGACGACCGGACCGTGGGTGACGCGGCGGAGCAGGCGCAGGAAGTACGCGGCGGTCAGCGCGCCGCCCACCGCGGCGACCACGCCAAGGGTCGTCCACAGTGGCCCGCCCCGGTCGATCGCTGCGACCACGGCGAACGCCTCACCCCAGAACCCGGCCAGCCCCGGCAGGCCCAGCGACGCGATCGCCGCGAAGCCGAGCACGCCCGCCAGCCAGGGTGCCCTCTCGCGGAGGCCGCCGAGCTGGGCGAGGTCGCCGGTGTGCGCGCGATCTTTGATGGCGCCGGCCAGGAAGAAGAGCAGGCCGGTGATGATGCCGTGCGCGACGTTGCCGATGAGGGCGGCCTGGATGCCCGTGGCGGTCAGCGTGGCGATGCCGAGCAGCACGAACCCCATGTGGCCGACGCTGGAGTACGCGATCAGCCGCTTCAGCTCGGTCTGTGCCAGGCAGACCAGCGAGCCGATGACGATCGCCGCGACGGCCAGCACGCCAAGCACCGGCGCGGCCCAGCGGGCGCCTTCGGGTGTCACACCGACGGCGACCCGGATCAGCCCGTACGTGCCCATCTTCAGCAGCACACCGGCCAGGATCACGCTGCCGACCGTGGGCGCCTGGGTGTGTGCGTCGGGCAGCCAGGTGTGCAGCGGCCACAGTGGACTCTTCACGGCGAACCCGACCGCCAGCAGCGTGAACGCCACGAGCTGGGTGGTGCGCGACATCTCGCCGCCGCCGGTGAGCGCCACGATGTTGGCGGTGCCCGCGCTCGCCACCACCGTGAACACGCCGACCAGCAGCAGCACCGAGCCGAAGAGCGTGTAGAGCACGAACTTGCGCGCGGCGTGCGCCCGGTCGCGGTCGCCCCAGACGGCGATGACCGCGTACATCGGCAGCAGCACGACCTCGAAGAAGACGAAGAAGAGGACGAGGTCAAGAGCCAGGAACGTGCCCAGGATGCCGACCTCGATCACCAGCAGGAGTGCGACCAGTGTGCCGCCGCGGCCCGGGTCGGGCGTACGCCACAGCGTGAACCCGCAGCAGAGCAGCGTGAGCAGGGTGGTGAGCACGACGAGGGGGTACGAGACGCCGTCGACGCCCAGGTGGAAGTGCAGGTTGAGCGCCGGCACCCAGGCGTAGTCGACCTCGTGCCACGGCCGCACCCCGGCCGGCCCGTACGAGAACCACGAATTCCGGTACAGCGGCAGGCTGGCGATCAGCGCACCGGCCGCCGCGACCGTGCCGACGATGCGCCCGAGGCGGTCGGGAAGCAACGCGGCGGCTGCCGCCCCGACCGCCGGCACGGCGAGCACCACGATGAGCAGCGCGTTCATAGGAAGGCTCCTACCGCCGCGAGGAGGACAGCGGCCGCTAGGACCGCTGTGGCGGCCCTCGGAAGGGTCGACCGGTGGGCACCGGCCACGCGCCGGGCCAGGCTCACGGTGCCGGTCGCGGTGCCCTCGACCGCTCCGTCCACTCCGGACTCGTCGGCGCGCCGGACCACGGCGGCGAGGGCGCGCGCTGGGCGTACCACCAGGGTGTGCTGGACCTCGTCGAGCCAGAACGCGCGAGCGAAGGCCGGGACGGTGGGCAGGTCGCGCCAGCCGAGCGCCGCTCCGAGCGCGAGCAGCGCCACCGGGAGCAGCAGCCACGCGTCGATGTGCACGCCGTCGAGGCCGAGCGCGTCGCGGAACGCCGGCAGGAAGGCCGCGAGGCCGAGCAGGGCGCTCGGGATCGCCAGCAGGACCACCGGCCAGCGCATGAGCGGCGGAGGATCATGTGGCGTGCCGGCGGCGTGGGCGCGTTCGAGCGGAACCGGCGCCGCGGACGCGACCGCAGGGGCGCCGAGGAAGGTGCGGCGGAGCAGGCGGGTCGCGTACCAGGCGGTGACCGCCACGCCCACCAAGGCGGCGATCAGCACCAGCCAGCCCACCCAGCCGGGCGCCGGACCCTCTGGGTGCCGCGCGACCGCGATGATCCCTTCCTTGCTCCAGAAGCCGGCGAGCGGCGGCAGCCCGGCGAGCGCGCCGAGCCCGATCGCGAACGACCAGAACGTCACCGGCATGTCGCGCCGTAGCCCGCCCATCGCGGACATCAGGTTGCTGCCGACGGCGTGGATCACGCAGCCGGCCGCGAGGAAGAGCAGCGCCTTGAAGGCGGCGTGCGTCAGCAGGTGGAACAGCGCCGCCGACGTGGAGCCGACCGCGAGCGCGCCGGCCATGTATCCGATCTGCGAGACCGTCGACCAGGCCAGCACCCGCTTGATGTCGTCTTGCGCGGTGGCCGTCAGCGCGCCGATCAGCAGGGTGATGGCCGCCATCACGCCGAGCACGGCGAGCGCCGCGCCCGAGGACAGGAAGAGCGGGTACAGCCGGACGACCACGTAGATGCCGGCCGCCACCATCGTGGCAGCGTGGATGAGCGCGGAGATCGGCGTCGGGCCGGCCATCGCGTCGGGCAGCCAGGTGTGCAGGGGGAACTGGGCGCTCTTGCCCGCGACGCCGGCGAGCAGCAGCAGGCAGGAGACCGTCACCGTGGTGCCGCTCAGGTCGGCGGCCAGCACGTCGGCGACGCGGAAGCTGCCGGCCGAGACGCCGAGCAGCGCGATGCCGAGCAGGAACCCGACGTCGCCGACCCTGGTGACCAGGAACGCCTTGACCGCCGCCCCGGGTGCCTCGGGCAATCGCCGGTCGTGGCCGATGAGCAGGTACGAGCAGATGCCCATGACCTCCCAGCCCACCATCAGCATCATCAGGTCGCCGGCGACGACGACGAGCAGCATCGCCGCGGTGAAGAGGCTGACCTGGGCGGCGTACGGGACATAGCGATCGTCGTCACGCAGGTACGTGATCGAGTAGACCTGTACGGCCAGCGCCACCACGCCCACCGCGACCGCCACCAGGGCGGACGCCTGGTCGAGGCGGACGCCGAGCGTCACCGCGAGCCCGCCGAAGTCGACCCACTCGCGGCTGCTCTCGTGCCCGTCGCCAACGGCGGCCAGCACCCAGATCGCCAGCCCGAGGGCCGCCGCCGCACCGGCCACCGCGAGGGCTGCCGCCACCGCACGGGCCCGCAGCGGCAGGAGGAGGCCGATCAGCGCCACGGCGAAGGGCACGGCCGGCAGCGCGAACCCGGCGGCTGTCACGCGTCGACCTTTTCGAGGGGCACCTCGTCGACCGCGACGGTGGCCCGCAGGCGGTAGAGCTGGAGAACGATCGCCAGCCCCACTCCCACCTCGGCGGCCGCGATCACGATCACGAAGAGCGCGAACACCTGCCCGGTCTGTGGCAGGGCGGCCCGGACGGTGGTGTCGGCGGTGATCAGGATGAGGTTGACGGCGTTGAGCATCAGCTCGACCGACATCAGCACGAGCACCGCGTTCCGGCGGCGGAGTACGCCGTACACGCCGAGGCCGAACAGCAGCGCGGCGGTGACATAGGGAATGACGGGCCTCAACGGTCCGCCCCCTTGCCGGCCGTTCCGATGTCGGGGCGGGACACGATGATCGCGCCCACCAGCGCGGCCAGCAACAGCACCGACAGCACCTCGAAGGGCAGCACCCACGATCGGAAGATCTCGGTGCCCAGCCGCTCGGCGGTGCCGGCCTCGGGCAGGTCGACCTTGGTCCACCGGAACGCGTCGATCAGCAGCGCCGCCAGGCCCAGCCCCGCGCCGCCGCCGACCAGGAGCGCCGGCCAGCCGGGCCGGTCGAGGTCGTCGGACGCCCCGATCGGCGCCCGCGTCAGCATCACCGCGAAGAGCAGCAGCACCACGACGGCGCCAACGTAGATCAGCACCTGGACCCAGGCGACGAGCTCGGCGGTCAACACCAGGTACAGGCCAGCCACCGCCCCCAGGCACACCACCAGGTACAGGCCGGCACGCACCAGATGCTTCGTCGTGACCACGAGCAGCCCGGAGCCCACCGCTACGGCCCCGAGCCCGAGCAGCAACACGTCAGCGGCGGTCACCGCGGTGCCGCCTTTTTGACGGCGGCCGTCTCCTCCTTGGAGGGCTCGCCGTTGGGGTCGTGCGGTGGCGGCGGCGGCACGGTGCCCATCCACTCGCCGAGGCGGCTCTTGTCGTGCAGCAGATCCCGGATGTCGTACTCGGCGTACTCGAACTCGGGTGACCAGTACAGGGCGTCGAACGGGCACGCCTCGATGCAGATGCCGCAGTACATGCACAGCGAGAAGTCGATGTCGAAGCGGTCGAGCACATTGCGCTGCCGGGCCCGGGCCGCGCCGGGCACGACCACCTCTTCTTTGTGCGAGTCGATGTAGATGCACCAGTCGGGGCACTCGCGGGCGCACAGCATGCACACCGTGCAGTTCTCTTCGAGCAGCGCGATCACGCCCCGGGAGCGCGGCGGCAGGTCGGGCTCGACGTCCGGGTACTGCCGCGTGTGCGACCGGCGGGTCATCGTTTTAAGGGTGACCGCCAGCCCTTTCGCCAATCCCTCGCCAGGCACGCCCATGCCGCATATCCTGCCCCGTCAGCCTCCAGGGCGCGAGCACCCCGCGGGAACCGGGGTCACATGGCGATCTTGACGGCGGCGGTCAGCACGAGCTGCGCCAGGGCGACCGGCACGAGTACCAGCCAACACAGCCGCTGGAGCTGGTCTTCGCGCAGCCGCGGGTACGACACGCGCAGCCAGATGATCACGAAGGACACCGCGAACACTTTGACCAGCGTCCACAGCCACCCGAGGTAGTCGTCGCCGAACGGCCCCTGCCAGCCGCCCAGGAACAGCACGGTCGTCAGCGCGGCGATCACCACGATGCCGACGTACGCGGCGAGCGGGAAGACCGCGTCCCGCAGTCCCGTGTATTGGGTCCTGTCCCCGAACCCCAGCTCGGAGCGGGCGAGCGGCAGGTCGAACGGCGGCCGCCGGATCTCGGCGACCCCGGCGATGAAGAAGACCCCCAGCGCGGGCGCCTGCCACAGCAGCCACCACGGCTCCCACGTCTCGACGATGCCTGACAACGAGAGCGTGCCCGCCGCCATCGCGACGCTGGCCGCGGCGAGCACCAGCGGCAGCTCGTATCCGAGCAGCTGAGCGGCCGCCCGCAGCCCACCGAGCAGGCTGTACTTGTTGGCCGAGGCCCAGCCCGACATCAGTACCGCCACGACGCCGACGCCGACGACGGCCAGCGCGAAGAACAGTCCGATGTCGAGCGCCTGCCCGACCAGGTCATCGGGGCCGAGCGGGATGACCAGCAACACCAGCAGGTACGGCACGAGCGCGACGAGCGGCGCCAGCTGGAACACCGGCCGGTCGGCGGCGCGCGGGGTGACGTCTTCCTTCTGCACGAACTTGACGCCGTCGGCGATGAGCTGTGCCCAGCCGTGGAACGCGCCCGCGTACATGGGGCCGAGGCGGCCCTGCATGTGAGCCATCACCTTGTGCTCGGCCTGGCCGACGATCAGGGGCAGGGTAAGGAAGGCGACCACCACGCCGCCGACCCGGATGGTGAGCTCTAGCCAGAGAGGCATCAGGCCGGCCCCCATTCACCCGGCGCGGGTACGCCGGGCGGGCGCATGGGTGCGCGCTTGCCGCCGCCGTGACCCGACTCGCCCGGCTCCTTGGCGCCCGGCCACGCCTTGGCCACCCGGGACGCGAGCACGAACTCCTTGCGTAACGGGTGCCCTTCGAACTCGGGCGGCAGCAGCAGCGGCGCGAGACCGGGGTGCCCGACGAAGTCGACGCCGAACATCTCGTGGGTCTCCCGCTCGTGCCACGCGGCACCCGGATAGATCGACACGACCGACCGTACGGCGGGCTCGGAGCGCGGCACGACCGTGCGGACCAGCACGCCGTGCCGCCAGCTCGTCGACCACAGGTGCGCGACGATCGCGAACCCGGACTCCAACTCGTCGACGGCGGACAGCCAGTCGAAGAAGTCGAACGCGAGGTCGGCGTCGTCGCGTGCGGTGGTCAGCGCGTCGGCCCAGGCGTCCGGCGGGACGTCGACGGTGCCGCGGGCGTACGGCCCACCGCCCGATACGGTCGCCACGCCGTCCGTTACCAGCCCGGCGAGCCGCGCCCCGACCTCCTCCGGCGTCATCCGCCGCCGCCCGCAGCCGGCCCGGAGTCGAGGGAGCGCAGCGACCGAGCGCAGGGTCGGCTACAGGGCGGCCCGAAAGGCGCATGACCCGCGCGAGCGGAGCGAGCGCCAGCTAGCTCGGTCATGCAGGGGAGTCTAGGCCCTCCGACCCGGCGAAAACGCGTCGAGATCAAGGCGTCCCTCAAGTCGCTCTAACATCTTGAGGGACGCCTTGATCACGGGAGGGTTGCCAAGAGGGCGGCGATGTCGGCGCGCGGCGGGGGAAGCGCGCCTGGGCGGGCGCAGACCGCGGCGGCGGTCGCCACGGCGTACCGCATGGCGTGGCCGACCGCAGCGGGGCTGAAGGCGTCCGCGCGGCTCAGCGCCGAGAGCAGGCCGGCGGTGAACGCGTCACCGGCGCCGACCGTGTCGGCCACGGTGATCTTCGGTGCGGCGCACTCCAGGACCTGGCCATCGTGTACACCGACCGCGCCCGCGCCGCCCCGAGTGACCACGACCAGCTTCGGCCCGTACCCCGCCCACCGCCGTGCCACCTCGACGTCCGGCACGCCGGGCAGCAGCCAGCGCAGGTCCTCGTCGCTGACCTTGACGATGTCGGCGGTACGCACGATCTCCTCGACCCGGGCGAGCGCGTCGGACCGGTCGCCGACGAGTGCTGGCCGGATGTTGGGGTCGTACGAGACCAGCGTGCCGGCGCCCCGAGCATTCCGGATCAGTTCCAGCACCGCGTCGGCGCCGGGCGGCACCGCGGTGGCCAGCGACCCGGTGTGCAGGCAGCTGACGCCATCGAGGGCCGGCTTGCCCTGGTACGCCCAGCCGAACCGGAAGTCGTAGGTCGCGCCGCCCACCTCGTCGATCCGGGCGAACGCCACGCTGGTGGGCGCCTCGGTGACCGCGATGTCCGTTGGCGCGACGCCGTACATGTCGAGGTGCTCCCGCAGGAGCCCGCCGAACAGGTCACCGCCGATCTCGGTCGCGAACCGCACCTCGTGGCCGTCGGCGACGAGGCCGACAGCCACGTTGAGCGGGCTGCCGCCCGGCTTCGCGTCGAAGCTCCAACTGCCACCACGACTGATCAGATCGACCAGGCTCTCGCCCACCACCAGGAACGCCACGAGCGTAAGGATAGGGCCATGACCAGCACGCCTACCCTGCCCGTGGTCGACCTCTCGGCGCCCGGTGACCGCCCGGCTCGCCAGATCGAGGCAGCCTGCCGCGACACCGGCTTCTTCTACCTGACCGGGCACGGCGTGCCGCCGGAGTTGCTGGCGAGCCTCGACGCCGCCAGCCGGGCGTTCTTCGCGCTGCCCGAAACGGACAAGATGGAGATCGCGATGGACCGCGGCGGTCGGGCCTGGCGCGGGTACTTCCCGGTGGGCGGCGAGCTGACGTCGGGCCGGCCGGACCTCAAGGAGGGCCTCTACTTCGGCACCGAGCTGCCCGACGACCACCCCCGGGTACGCGCCGGGCTCCCGCTGCACGGCCGCAATCTCTTCCCTCGGCAGGTACCGGAGCTGCGCACCGCCGTGCTGGCGTACCTGGACGCGCTGACCTCGGTCGGGCATGCGGTGCTGCGCGCGGTGGCCCGGAGCCTGGACCTGCCGGCGGAGTACTTCGAGGCGAGCTACACGGCCGAGCCGACCGTGCTCTTCCGGATCTTTCACTACCCGCCGTCGCCGCCCGGCAGCGACGACTGGGGCGTCGGGCAGCACACCGACTACGGGCTGCTCACCCTGCTCGCCCAGGACGACAACGGCGGGCTCCAGGTGCGCACGCCGAACGGCTGGATCGACGCCCCGCCGATCACCGGCACCTTCGTGTGCAACATCGGCGACATGCTGGAGAAGCTGACCGGCGGCTGGTACCGGTCGACGCTGCACCGGGTGCGCAACGTGAGCGGGCGCAGCCGGCTGTCGTACCCGTTCTTCTTCGATCCGGACTTCACCGCCGAGGTGCCGGCGCTGCCGGACCGGGCCCGCACCACGGCGGCCGGTGAGCCGCGCTGGGACGGTGCGGACCCGCGCGCCTTCACCGGGAGGTACGGCGACTACCTGCTCGGAAAGGTCGCGAAGGTGTTCCCGCAGCTCTCCGGCGACGTGCTCTAGAGATCGCGCGACCAGATCTCGTCGACCATCTCGTGGCCGAACGCGGTGGCCTTGCGCTGCTCGTCGAGGGTGAACCCGGCGCGCTCGTAGATGCGATGCGCGTCCTTGGTCGCGTCGTACGTCCACAGCATGATCCGCTCGTACCCGGTGCGCTTGGCGAAGCGCAGGCACTCCTCGACGAGCCGGCCGCCGACGCCCATGCCGCGCGCGCTCGGCTCGACGAGCAGCAGCCTGAGCTGGGCGGTCTTGTCGTCGCGGCGTACGCACATGATGGTGCCGACCGGAGCGCCATCGACCTCGGCGATCCAGACGGCCTCGCGGCGCGGGTCGTGGTCGGTCGCGTAGTCGGCGACGATCCGGGCGACGAGCGCCTCGAAGCTGGCATCCCACCCGAACTCCTGCGCGTAGATCGCGCCGTGCCGCTGCACGATCCAGCCCAGGTCGCCGGGGGCGGGCGGGCGCAGGACGACGAGGTCGCGGCGGGTCGGCTCGCCGAGCAGCTCCTGGATGGTGGCCATGGCGCCGAGCAGCCGGCGCTGGTCGGCCTCGCCCAGACCACCGATCAGCTCACCGATCTGCACGTTGGTGCGCTGGTCGAGCTCGGCCTGGGTGGCACGCCCGGCGTCGGTCAGCTCGATCACCTGGCGCCGGGCATCGACGGCGGACCGGGACCGGGTGACCATGCCGTCCGACTCGAAACGGGCCAGGATGCGGCTGAGGTAGCCCGCGTCGAGGTCGAGCGCGCGGCGCAGGTCGACGACCTCGACGCTGTCCCGGTGCGCCAGCTCGAAGAGCACCCGGGCCTCGGTGAGCGTGTATGGGGTGCTCAGCATGCCCTCGCCGAGAACGCCGATCACGCGGGTGTAGAAGCGGTTGAAGGCGCGGATCTCCGCTACACGGTCGCTCATTGCCCGATTCAACCTTTCCTTTGACTGCGTCAACTATTACTCCCCACGGGGGCGTGACGCAAGCGGTTACCCTTGGCCGTGGCCGAGAACGGGGACTTCGCGGACTTCTACGCCGCGACCTTCCGTGTCTTGACCATCCAGCTGTACGCGTACACCGGCGACCTCAGCGAAGCGCAAGATGTCGTGCAGGAGGCGTTCAGCAGGCGCCCCCCCCGACGTGGCAAACTGGCCGGCTACGCCGCCCCAGCCGCGTGGGTGCGCCGGGTGGCGTGGAACCCCCCCACCAGCGGGGGGCGGCGCGCCCGGCGGTTGCTGGAGCTCACCAGGCACCAGCGCCCCGAGCCGGTCGCGGGGCCCAGCCCCGATCGCATAGCGCTCATGGAGGCCCTGTCGACGCTGCCACCGCGCCATCGCCAGGCGGTGGTGCTGCACTACCTGTCCGACCTGCCGGTAAACGAGATCGCCGACATCACCGGGGTGGCCGAAGGCACCGTCAAATCATGGCTGCATCGCGCACGAGCAGCCCTTGCGACCAGAATGGCTGATTGGGAACCGGCTGGAAGGGAGACAGAGGATGTCTGACGACGACCCTCTGCGCTCCGCTTTCGACGATTTCCGCGCCGACGCGCTGCCAGATCTCCAGGCACCCGGCGTGGCCGATGTACGCCGGCGGTGGATGCGCCGTCGCGCGGTGCAGAGCGGTGCCGCGCTCGCCGCGGTCGCGGTGCTGGCCCTGACCGGGGTCGCGCTCGCCGGGCCGCCCACCGCCCAGCCAGACGTCACAGACTCGGCCAGCCCATCGGCCACACCGTCGGCGAGCGCCACTCCGAGCCCGTCGGCCAGCGCGTCCAAGGTACGGCCGGACGCGGGCGACCAGACGCCGCGCAAGGACGGCAGCAACCAGGGCGGCACGTCCTGCCGGGAGTACGGCGAGGTCGACATCGCCGAGCCGATGACCGACGGCGCGATCACGCTCGCCGCACGGGTCGACGCCGGCGACGAACGCAAACTGTGCCCCGGCGAGGAGATCCGGATCTTCTGGGCGTCCTACGAGATCGACCCAGACGGCACGCAGCGGCTCTTCGGCTCCGGGAGCGGGCGGCTCGACGCCGACCAGCCCACCGCACGCCTGGAAGTGCAGCTCCCGTCCGGCGACTGCCGGTCGTGGTACGTCGGCGCCGGCTCCGCCGAGATCCGCGACGTCATCCCGCCCGATGGCGGCAGCTACCCCAACGTCATCGACTCCAACAAGGCCGACGGCTGCGTAGAGACGCCGGTTTCTCCCTCACCAACCTGATCGTCGGACATGATGGCGGGGTGCGAGCAGTCACGATCACCCCGGGCCAGCCGAACTCGCTGCGACTCGTCGACGACGCTCCAGAACCGCCCGAGGCGGAAGGCGCGGTGCTCGTGCACGCGATCGCCGTCGGCGTCTGCGGCACCGACCGCGAGATCATCGCTGGCGAGTACGGCGAGGCGCCACCGGGCACCGCCCAGCTGATCATCGGGCACGAGTCGCTCGGCCGCGTCATCGAGGACCCGACCGGCACCCTCCAGCCAGGCGACCTCGTGGCCGGCATCGTGCGCCTTCCCGACCCGGTGCCCTGCCTCAACTGCGCCGTCGGCGAGTGGGACATGTGCCGCAACGGCCTGTACACCGAGCACGGCATCAAGGCCCGGCACGGCTTCGCCAGGGAGCGCTGGCGGGTCGAGCCCGACCTCGCGGTGCGGCTCGATCCCGCGCTGGAGTCCGTCGGCACGCTGCTGGAGCCGGCCAGCGTCGTGGCCAAGGCGTGGGAGCACATCGAGCGGGTCGGCGTCCGGGCCCGCTGGGAGCCGGAAACGGTACTCGTCACCGGCGCGGGCCCGATCGGCCTGCTCGCCGCGCTGCTGGGTGCGCAGCGCGGGTTGGAGGTACACGTGTTGGACCGAGCCGCCGACGGGCCGAAACCGGCGCTCGTGGCCGATCTGGGCGCGACCTACCACACCGGGCAGGTCGCCGACCTCGACATCGAGCCCGACATCGTCGTGGAGTGCACGGGTGCTCCCCACGTGGTCGTGCAGGTCATCGACAAGGTCGGCCCCACCGGGATCGTGTGCCTGACCGGCGTGTCCTCGGCCGGCAAGCAGGTCGGCGTCGACGCCGGCGCCCTGAACCGGGCCGTGGTGCTGGAGAACAACGTCGTCTTCGGCTCCGTCAACGCCAACCGTCGACACTGGACGGCGGCGGCGGTCGCGCTGGGCAAGGCGAACCCGCGGTGGCTCGAAAGGCTCATCACCCGCCGCGTGCCCTTCGACCAGTACGCCGACGCCTATACCCCGCACGACACCGACATCAAGGTGGTCCTAGGGCTCTAGCACGATCTTGCCGACCACGGCGCGGTCGGCGAGCATGCGCAGCGCCTTCGACGCCTCGCCGAGCGGAAGTCGGGCGGCCACGTCGGGCCGCAACTCACCGGTACGCAGCAAGTCGATGACCTTGGCCAGGTCGTCGTCGAAGTGCCGCTCGTGGTTGATCGAGTAGAAGCGGGTTCGCCGGCCGTCCGGCTTGAGCGACCACCACAGCATCTTGCCCATCGCTGACGCGAACGGCGCGAGCCGCCAGCCGTTGTCGTCGACGGTCGCGGCGCTGCCATACACGATGAGGATGCCCCCGCGACCGAGCGCCCGGTACGACTCGCGCAGGCCGGGGCCGGCGGCGTGGTCGAAGACCGCCGCGACCCCGTCGGGCGCGAGCTCGCGGACCCGGCTGGCCAGGCCCGGCTCGCGGTAGTCGAGCGGGATCGCGCCCATCACGCGTACGGTGTCGTGCTTGCCCGGTGAGGCGGTGCCGATGACCTTGGCACCGGCTCGCTGCGCCAGCCGGACCAGCAGCGTGCCGACGCCACCCGCGGCACCGTGGACCAGCACGGTCTGACCGGGACGCAGCCGCGCGACGCGGTGCAGCATCTGGTACGCCGTGACACCGTTGGTGATGAGCGCGACGACCTCACCGGCGTCCAAATCGTCCGGCACCGGCACGAGGTGCGCCGCCTTCAGCACGATCCGCTCGGCCCAGGCGCCGGTGCGCGTCATCGTGGCCACCCGCGTGCCGACCGGCAGTGCGACGCCCGACCCGACCGCCTCGACCCGACCGACCAGGTCATACCCGGGGACGAATGGGAACTTCGGCTGCGCGTAATACCGCCCGCGGAGCATCTGCACCTCGGCGAACGCCACCCCGGTCGCCTCGACGCGCAGCCGCACCTCGCCCGGCCCAGGGTCGGCCAGCTCCTGCCGCTGGATCTCCAGGACCTCCGGCCCGCCCGCGTGCGGCATGACCACCTGCGTCGTCTCCATCGTTATATCTCCTCACGACTGTTAGAAGCTCTAACTCAGGTTAGACTGTCACTCGTGGAGAACGCAACACGGCGGGACAGAATCCGCGCTCAAACTCGTGACGAGGCGAAGGCCGCCGCCCTACGGCAGATCGCCGCCGCCGGGCCGCAGTCGCTGTCGCTGAACGCGATCGGCAAGGAGCTGGGTATGACCGGGCCGGCGCTCTACCGATACTTCGCGGGGCGGGACGAGCTGCTCACCGAGCTGATCAGCGACGGCTACCACGACCTGGCCGACGCGGTCTCGGCAGCCAGCGCGGCAGCGGCAGGCAAGCCACCAGCCGACCGCATCCGCGCGCTCGCTCGGGCGTACCGCGAGTGGGCGCTCGCCCAGCCCCACCGGTACCTGCTGCTGTTCGGCACACCGGTACCCGGGTACGCCGCACCGGCACACACGATCCAGGCGGCGACGCGCACACTAGCCGCGTTCCTGGCACCGCTCGCCGAGCTGGCCGCCGCCGCCCGCCATCCGGAGCTGGAACGGCAGCTGGTCACCAGCCTCGCCGACCGCGACGGCGACACCGGCTGGGATGGTGCGACGCTGCGGCTCGGCGTGACCGGCTGGACCCGCATGCACGGCGTGCTGAGCCTGGAGGTCGAAGGCCACTTCCAGACGATGGGCTTCGACCCGGCGCTCCTCTACGAGGCGGAGATCAACGACCTGATCGACTCCACTCGACCCCGCCCGTCCTAGAGGCCGGGCAGAAGGTCGTTGCGGAAGAGATCCACGAAGATCTGATGGTCGCGGCGCGCCTGGGCGCCGTACGCGTGCGCGAACTCGACCAGGTGTGGCACGAACCCGTCGGGGTCGCGGTCGACGGCTGCCACGATCGCCTCCTCGGTGGAGAAGTCGACCAGGTCGTGGCTGGACTCGTCGTCGGCGACCGAGTGCATCCGGGCGACCGCCCGCCCGAGGTCGGTCACCACGCCCGCCAGCTCGTCGGCCTCGTTGACGTCGGACCAGTCCAGGTCGGCGGCGTACGGCGACACCTCGGCGACGAGCTGGCCAACCCCGCCCAGCTCGGTGAAGCCAAGCCACGGGTCGGCGCTGGCTTGGAGCGCCCGCTGCGATTCGGCCGTGCGGTGCCCCTGGTGCCGGAAGTATGCGCGCACCTTCTCATCGACGATGTGCCGGGCCACAGCCGGCACCTGCGCCTGCTTCACGTAGATGATCACGTCGTTCTCGAGCGCCTGGGTGTGCCCCTCCAGCAGCAGGTTGTACGACGGTAGGCCGGCCGAGCCGATGCCGACACCCCTACGGAGCACGACGTCCTTGATGTGCGCGGCGATCGGCCGGTGCGCCTCGGTGCCCGCCGGCAGGGTCGTCAGGTACTGCTCGAACGCGGCCACCACGACCTCCCGGGTGGACGCGTCGATCTCGTACACGCCTTCGCCCAGCGAGAACCGGCGCTCGTAGTTGTCGATCGTGGTCTGTGCGGCCAGCAGCTCGACCCGAGTGTTCAGCCGAGCCTGCTGTAGCACCGTGCGCAGCACACCGTCGGCGTTGTCGAGCGTGATCGAGCCGATCGCGTCGTCGCCGCCGGCCGCGATCGCGCGCAGTTCGGTCAGGTACGCCCCGGCGAAGCGCGTCACCAGGTCGGTGATCACCGCGTCGGAGAGTGCCTTGGCGTACCCGATGAGCGCCACGCTCGCACAGAACCGCTTGAGATCCCACACGAACGGCCCGACGTACGCCTCGTCGAAGTCGTTGACGTTGAAGACGAGATGGCCGGTCGCGTTCATGTACGTGCCGAAGTTCTCCGCGTGCAGGTCGCCGTGGATCCACACCCGGCTGGTCCACTCGTCGAGGAACCGGTCGTCGGCGAAGTCACCGGTCACGTCGGCGTAGAAGAGCGCCGCGCTGCCCCGGTAGAACGCGAAGGGGGAGGCCGCCATCTTGCGAAACTTGCGCCGGAACGCGGCCGGGTCGATCGCCATCAGCGCGCCGAACTCGCGCAGCAGCACCTCGGTGATCATCTCGGGCCGCTGGTCGTTTCCCATATTCGGACGGTAGCCGGCCGTGACCAGGACCGGGCCCGTCCGAACGGGTCGCCGTCGTCTCGACGGTCAGTCGCGATCCTCTGGATGTGGGTGCTGATAGTCCAGATCGGTCGACGGCAGCGGCAGATCGCGGTCGTCGCCGAACGGTGCGCCGGCACCCTGCCGGTCGCCGGTGATCTCGGTGACGGGCAGGCGGCCGTCGGGGCCGACCGGTGGCGGCAGCGGAGGCGGCACCCCGCGGTGCCAGTCGATGTTGTCGGGAAAGACGACGCGCTTGTGGGGCTGCTCGGGCCCGGTCACCAACGGCGCGGTCAGGGCCTCGGCGTCGTGGCCGTTGGGCACCGCGAGCGGATCTGGGCGGGAGACCCCACCTATCCCGGCCTGCTCGCCGGCGATCTTCTCCTGGAGGCGCAGGATGCCGTGAAGCAGCGCCTCGGGCCGGGGTGGGCAGCCGGGCACGTAGACGTCGACCGGGATGATCTGGTCGACGCCCTTGGTGACCGAGTACGAATCCCAGTAGGGGCCGCCGCAGTTCGAGCAGGCGCCGAACGAGATGACGTACTTCGGCTCGGGCATCTGGTCATAGAGCCGCTTGATCGCGGGTGCCATCTTGTCGGTGACGGTGCCCGACACGACCATCAGGTCGGCCTGCCGCGGGCCGTGCGCGAACGGGATCACGCCCAACCGGATGAAGTCGTGCCGGCCCATGCTCGTCGCGATGAACTCGATCGCACAGCACGCCAGGCCGAAGTTGAAGACCCACAGCGAGTACCGCCGGCCCCAGTTCAGGACGAACCGGATCGGTTCACCGAGCACTCCTGGCAACTGCACGACACAAGTCAATCACAAGGGCTGCTGGAGGTGGCTCAGGAAGTCGATCAGTAGGCGCTCCCGGAGTACGGGCGGCACGGCGTTGAGCAGCGTGTTCACCGTCGCCATGCGCTCGGGGAGGCCCCCGGAAAGGCCAAGCGCGGCCAGCAATTCCGGAAGCGGGGCGGTGGGATCCCCCGGCGGCAGCCCCCCCGGGCCGCCCGCCCTTCCCGCCCCCACGGCCGCGGCCGGGTCGGTGGCGAACGCCGCCACCTGCGGCGCCACGGCGGCGGTCACCGTGAGATGGATGCTCGCCGGCAGGTCAACGAACGCGAACTGTGGCTGGGTGTGCCAGCCCCGCGCGGCCAGCTCGTCGGCGAGCACGAACAGGTCCGGGTCACCGTCCGAGGTGAAGCAGACCACCGTCGTTTCGGCCGGCGCGAGCGGCCGCAGTCCGTCCACATCGGAGACCGCGGCCGCCAGGCCGCGGACGGCTTCCCGGGTACGGCCGGCGAGCGCGAGGTAGCCGCTGTCGCCGATGTGCCGGAGCACGGCGTACGCCGCCGCGATCGGCCCACCGGACCGGGTCGAGGAGATCACCGGGTTGACCATCGTGTACCCGGGCCAGCCGGCGTACCCGAAGTACTGCGGCCGGCGCAGGTCTTCGTCGCGGTGCAGCAGGATCGACACGCCCTTGGGGCAGTACGCGTACTTGTGCAGGTCCACCGAGATCGACGTGACCCCCGGGACCGCGAAGTCGAACGGCGGCACGTCGACGCCGAGGGGGGGGAGAATGGGCAGCGGCCAGCCCCCGGAGCAGGCGTCGGCGCGGCAGCGCGATCTCGGCGACCGGGTCGACCACCCCGTGGGCGTACGAGGGCGCCGAGCACGCCACCAGCACGGTGTCCGGCCCTACGGCGGCCGCCATGTCTTTTGTGGAGGGCCGCAACGTCGACGGGGACACCGGCACCAGGTCGAGCGCCACGCCGAGGTAGTGCGCGGCCTTCGCGAACGCGGCGTGCCCGGTCACCGGAGCCACCATGCGCGGCCGGTCGACCTCGGGGCGCGCATCCCGGGCCGTCTTCACCGCCAGCAACAGCGACTCGGTGCCGCCGCTGGTCACGCTGCCCACCACGCCGGGCGGTCCACTGAGCACCTTCGCCGCCGCGCCGACCAGGGCGTTCTCCATGGCCAGTAGGGACGGGAACGCGGTCGGGTCCAGGCCGTTGACGTGGGCTGCCAGCGAGTACGCGGACATGGCGAGGTCGTCGAGCCCTGGCAAGGCGGAGTCGTACACGTACGCGAACAGGCGCCCGCCGTGGGTGGGGCGGTCGGCCGTTCGCAGTGCGCGGATCTCGTCGAGCACCCGCTCAGCCGGCAGGCCGTCCTCCGGCAACGACATCGGGATCACGGGCGAAAGTGTCGTCGTACCCGCGCAGGAATGCCAGCGCCACGGCGACCACCACCGCCGGCAGGACGGTGAAGCCCAGCAGCACGCCGAGGCGGGCGGTGCCGTCCTGTACCGTCGCCTGCCCGGTGGCTGACGAGGCGTACCCGAAAATCTGTAGGACCACGGCGTAGATCCCAGGTCCGAGCGCGAGCCCGAGCGTCTCCCCCGCTGTCCACAAGCCGGTGAAGACGCCGGCCTGCCGGCGCCCGGTGCGTGCCGTGTCGTAGGCGATGCAGTCCGGCAGCATGGCGAAGCCGAAGACCTGCTGCCCGGCGTAGCCGCAGCCGATCGCGGCGACCACGAGGTAGACGGCGACCCCGGGCAGCGCGGGCGCCGCGACGAGCGCGAGCGCGCCGGCCGCGAAGATCGCTGAGGCGGCGACGAACGCGCGGAGCTTGCCCAGCCGCTCCCCCGCCCGCCGCCAGGCGGGCATCACGAGCAGCGCCGGGCCGACGAAGCACGCGAAAAGCACGGTCGGACCGTCGTCGGGGCGTTCGAGCACGTGGTCGGCGAAGTACTTGACGCCCGCGAGCATCGTGCCGATGCCGGCTGCCTGGATGACGAAACAGGTCAGGAGCAGCCGGAAGGGGCGATTTCGAGCGGCGACCCGGAGCTGGGCGCCCAGGCTCGGCTCGATCTCCCGGACGGTGCCGCCGCCGACTCCCCGGGTGCCGGCGTACACACCCAGCACGCCCACCACGATCAGCGCGGCGACGAACAAGCCCATCCAGCGGTGGCCCGGTATACCGTCGCCGCCGGCGGTCACCACGAGCGGCGCCACGGCGCCGGAGATCAGGATCGCCAGCGCCAGCACCGCGATCCGCCAGGTCATGAGCCGGGTCCGCTCGGCGTAGCCGTCGGTCATCTCGGCCGGCATCGCCACGTAGGGCACCTGGAAGAACGCGTACGCGGTCGCGGTGGCCAGGAAGGCGAGCGCCGCGTAGGCGCCGGCATCCGCGCCGGTGCCCAGCGGGCCGGCGAAGATCGCCGCGAAGAGCGCGGCCATCGCGAGACCACCGATCAGCAGGTACTGCCGGCGGCCGCCCCAGCGGTCGGAGATCCGTCCCGCGACGGGGTTGACCAGCACATCCCACGCCTTCGGTACGAGCACCAGCAGCCCCGCCACTCCGGCCGCGATGCCGAGCGTGTCCGTCAGGTACGGCAGCAGCAGCAGGCCCGGCACGGTGCCGAACGCCCCGGTCGCCAGCGACCCCAGCGCGTACCCCACATGCACCCGCCGCGGCAGTTCGGTGAACATACACTCCTCACCGGTCATGCCCGCGCGAGCGGAGGCGAGCGCCAGTTAGCAGAGTGGATGTTATCCATCAGCACACGCCGAGGGACAGATACATCTACGCTGCGCCCCGTGACTGTTACTGTCCCCACGGCGACGGCGCGGGCCTCGGCGCCGCCACGAGAGGAGGCGATGCGGGTGCCCGCCGGTGTCGCCGCAGGTCACCCGGCCACGGCCGAGGTGGGCCTGCGCATCCTCGCGGCGGGCGGATCGGCGGCGGACGCGGCGGTGGCGGCTGTGCTCGCCACGTCGGTCAGCGAGAGCATCCTGACCGGGATCGGCGGGGGCGGCTTCGCCACCTACTTCGACGCGTCCACCCAGACGGTCACCTGCCTGGACTTCTTCTGTTCGGTGCCCGGGTTGGACGGTGACGTCACGCCCGATCCCATGATCCCGATCGAGGTGTACTTCGGGGCCGTACCCCAGATCTACTCGATCGGTGCCGCCAGCGTGGCCGTACCGGGCGTGCCCGCCGGCTGCGGCGAGGTGCACCGGCGCTGGGGCCGCCTGCCGTGGCAGCGCGTCGTCGAGCCCGCGGTGACGCTGGCCCGCAGCGGCGTACTGCTGCCGGCCGCGCAGGCCCGCACGCTTGTCTCCGTTGCCCCGGCCATGCTGCCCGGCGAGGGGGCCGGCATCTATGCGCCGACCGGCCGGCTGCTAGAGGGCGGGGAGTTGCTGCACCACCCGGGGCTCGACATCGCGCTCGACACGATGGCCGAAGAGGGCCCGTCCGTCTTCTACACCGGCCGGCTGGGCCAACTGCTGGTCGACACGGTGCGTGCCGGCGGCGGGGCGCTGGGGCCGGCCGACCTGGCGGCGTACCGGGTGCTGGAGTTGGAGGTCGGGCACGCGACGCTCGGCCGCAACCACATCTACGCGCGGCACGACATGAACGAGACGATCGACACGATCGCCGCGCTGCCGGCGGACCTGCCAGACATGCCCCGGCCTGCTCGGGCTGTCGCGGTCGCCGACGCGCTCCGGCAGTACGGGGCACAGCGCCTCGGCGACACCACCAACATCTCCGTGGTCGACGCGGAGGGCGACGCCTGCGTGATCACCACGACGCTCGGCATCGGCTCCGGCGTCTGGCTGCCCGAGTGCGGCATCAACCTGAACTCGATGCTCGGCGAGGGCGAGCTGATCACTCCTGACCTGGCGCCCGGCCGGCGGATGTCGTCGATGATGTGCCCGCTCGTCGTTGTCGACGAAGACCGGCAACTGGTGGCGGCGGCCGGCTCGGCGGGCGCCTCCCGCATCCGCACCGCCCTGATCGACACGCTGCTCGGCGTGCTCATCGACGATCTGGACATGCCCACCGCGATCGCCCGGCCCCGGTTTCACGTGGTCGGCGACACCGTGCACGCCGAGCTTGGGTACCCGGCCGACGAGCTGGACGCACTGGCGGCGGCCGGGTACACGATCAACCAGTGGCCGGACATGAACCACTACTTCGGCGGCGTGAGCGCGGTGGGGCGTGCCGGAGCGGCGGGCGACCCCCGCCGCGGCGGCGTCGGCGCGGTCCTGCCTTAATCCTCAGGCCACCAGGCGGCGCGCTTCATGTCGACGCGACCCGACTTCATCGGGGTGGCCTCGCCGATCAGCCGGGCCATCGCCTCCAGTTCGTGGCCCGGCACCACACGGCCGGCGTTGTTGACCACGCGGTGCCAGGGCACCGGGCCGCCGTACCGGGACATGATCGTGCCGACGAGCCGCGCCGACGAGCGGCCGGACCGGTCGGCCAGGTAGTCGGCGATCGCCCCGTACGACATCACACGGCCCGGCGGAATCCGCTCGACCACTGCGAGCACCTCTTCGACGTACTCCTCCGGCGTCACGAGCACACACCCTATGCAGAATGGTTGGGTGCGCGAAGCAGTCACAACGGCACGGCGGATCGTCGTCAAGATCGGTTCGTCGTCGCTGACCACGGCCACCGGGGGCCTCGATACCGAGCGTGTCGACGCCCTCGTAGACGCCGTCGGCGCCCTGGCCACCGACGGGCGGGAGATCGTGCTGGTCTCCTCCGGGGCCATCGCCGCCGGGCTCGCGCCGCTGGCGATCCCGCGCCGACCGCGCGACCTGGCCACCCAGCAGGCCGCCGCGAGCGTCGGGCAGGGCCTGCTGATCGGCCGGTACGCGGCCAGCTTCGCCCGGCACGCGCTCATCGTCGGGCAGGTACTGCTCACGGTCGACGACGTGACCCGCCGCGCGCACTACCGCAACGCGTACCGCACGCTGCGCAAGCTGCTGGACATGGGCGCCGTGCCGATCGTCAACGAAAACGACACGGTCGCCACCGAAGAGATCCGCTTCGGTGACAACGACCGGCTGGCAGCCCTGGTAGCCGCTCTGATCCACGCCGACCTGCTGGTGCTGCTGTCAGACGTCGACGCGCTGTACACCGGCAACCCGAGCCGCCCCGGCACCCGGCGGATCGACGAGGTACGCGGCGAGCACGACCTGGACGGGGTGTCCATCGGCAAGGCGGGCAAGGCAGGCGTCGGCACCGGCGGCATGATCACGAAGGTCGAGGCAGCCCGCATCGCCACCGGCTTCGGCATCCCCGTGGTGCTCACAGCCGCGCCGCTCGCCGCGTCAGCGCTGGTGGGCGAGGAGGTGGGCACGCTCTTCCATCCGGTACGCCAGCGGCCCACCGCGCGCCTGTTCTGGCTGGCGCACGCCACGTCGCCGCGCGGCCGGCTGCACCTGGACCCGGGCGCGGTGCAGGCGGTGGTGGGCCGGCGAAAGTCACTGCTGCCGGCCGGCATCACGGCGGTGGATGGCACGTTCACCGCTGGTGACCCCGTCGACCTTGTCGACGCCTCGGGTGCCCCGGTCGCCCGTGGACTGGTCAACTACGACGCGGTGGAGCTGCCGTCGCTGCTCGGCCGGTCCACGGTCGAGCTGGCCGCCGCGCTCGGTCCGGGGTACGAACGTGAAGTGGTGCACCGCGACGACCTGGTACTGCTGTAGAGAGTGAGACGGTCATGACTGTGAACGAGCAGGCCAAGCGGGCTCGCGAGGCCGCCGCCGCGCTGGCCACCGCCACCCGGGCCACCAAAGACACGGCGCTGCTGGCGATGGCCGACGCGCTGGTCGCCCGGGCAGGCGAGATCCTGGCCGCGAACGCCGCTGACGTCGAGGCGGGCCGGGAGGCCGGGCTCTCGGCTGCGATCATCGACCGCCTCTCGCTGACCGAGGGCCGGGTCGGCGCGATGGCCGGTGCGCTGCGCGAGATGGCCGCGCTGCCTGACCCGGTCGGCGAGGTCGTACGCGGTTCCACACTGCCCAACGGGCTGGAGCTGCGGCAGGTCCGGGTGCCGTTCGGTGTCGTCGGCATCATCTACGAGGGCCGCCCCAACGTGACCGTGGACGCCGCCGGCATCTGCCTCAAGTCGGGCAACGCGGCGCTGCTGCGCGGCTCGTCGTCGGCCGCAAGGTCGAACGCGGCCCTCACGGCCGTACTCCGCGACGCCGTGGCCGCCACTGGCCTGCCCGCCGACGCCATCCAGCTGCTCGACGCCTCGTCCCGCGACTCGGTCAAGGAGCTGATGCGCGCCCGCGGCCTGGTCGACGTGCTCATCCCGCGCGGCGGGGCCTCTCTGATCAAGACGGTGGTCGAGGAGTCGACCGTGCCCGTCATCGAGACCGGCGTGGGCAACTGCCACGTCTACATCGACGCGGCGGCCGACCTCGACAAGGCGCTCACCGTGCTGCTCAACAGCAAGACGCAGCGACTGTCCACCTGCAACACCGCCGAGTCGGTGCTGGTGCACGCCTCCGTGGCCGACGCCTTCCTCCCGCGTGCCCTGGCGGCGTTCCAGGAGGCCGGTGTCACGGTCCACGGCGACCCGCGGGTCGCGGCGTACTCCGGCACGGTCGTACCGGCCACCGAAGAGGACTTCGGCACCGAGTACCTATCCGCGGACATCTCGGCCGCTGTGGTCGACTCGCTCTCCGAGGCGGTCGCGCACATCACGCGGTACGGGTCGCAGCACACCGAGGCGATCGTGACCGAGTCGGTGGCGGCCGCCCGCGAGTTCGTGGCCCGGGTCGACGCGGCAGCCGTGATGGTAAACGCGTCCACTCGCTTCACCGACGGCGGCGAGTTCGGATTTGGGGCTGAGATCGGCATTTCTACGCAGAAGTTGCACGCGCGTGGGCCGATGGGACTACCCGAGTTGACCTCTACGAAGTACATCGTGACGGGTGATGGTCACATCCGCACCTGAGCGGTCGCCGGGTGACGGGCGGGGATGTAGCGTGTCGCCGTGGTCGACATGGACGCCGCGATCGGCTTCGTCGTAGCCCACGGCGACGCCGTGGACCGGGCCCGCCTATCGCACCTGCGAACAGGCGGTATGCCCAGCGAGGCGCTGCTCGCTGACGCCGAGATCGGGCAGGCTCCCGGTGGCGGCTGGCCCGCCATGTGGGGCGGCGAGGTCGCCTCGGTAGACGCGACGTGTTTTCGCCTGGCGGAACTCGACGACCTCGGCGCGCTCGACCGGCCCGCCGCCCGCACCGCGCTCGACTGGCTCGCCAGCGCGCAGCGGCCGGACGGCATGTGGGAAGAAGACGAGGCGCTGGCCGGCGAGGCGCCGCCCTGGGCACAGCCCGGCGACCCCGAGGCGCGCCTCTACCTGACCACCAACGCCGCCTTCTGGCTCGGCCTGACCGGATACGCCGACGCGGCCCGCGCCGCCAGCCAGGTGATCGCGGCACACGTCGGTGCCGACGGAAGCTGGCCGTCGTTCCTGGTCAGCGCCTGGCTGGGCGCGGGCGTCCTGTACCAGCAGGGCATGTTCTACGAGTCGGCGCGGCTACAGATCATGCTGGGCGATCGCCTGTCTCAGATGACACCGGCCGACGTCGCCCTGATGGCGGCGCGGCTCAAGCGCGCCGGGGTGGCCCCCGACGACTGGCTGCTCGCCGCCGCGCGCCGGCGCCTCTCGGAGACGCAGCGCAGCGACGGCGGCTGGCCCAGCGACGATGGCCGCCAGTTCGACGTGCACACCACCCTGACGGCGATCCGCGCCACCCGCTAGTACGCGGGCAGCGACGGGTCGATCTGCTTGATCCAGGAGAGCACGCCGCCCTGCACGTGCACCGCGTCCTTGAAGCCGGCCGCCTTCACAGCCGCGAGCGCCTCAGCGGACCGAACACCCGACTTGCAGTGCAGCACGATCTGCTTGTCCTGCGGGAGCCGAGCCAGCGCCTCGCCGGACAGGATGTCGCCCTTGGGGATCAGGGTCGCGCCGGGGATGCGCACGATCTCGTACTCGGCCGGCTCGCGCACGTCGACCAGGAAGATCGACTTGCCGGAGTCCTGCCAGTCCTTGAGCTCCCGGGCGGTGATGGTGGAGTCGACGGTGGCCTCCTCGGCTTCCGGCGACACCGCACCGCAGAAGTCTTCGTAGTCTTCGAGCAGGTCGGTGACCGTCGGATTCTCGCCGCAGAGCGCGCAGGCCGGGTCCTTGCGGACCTTGATCTTCCGGTAGGTCATATCCAGCGCGTCGTAGACCGTCAGCCCACCCACGAGCGGCTCGCCGATGCCGGTGATCAGCTTGATCGCCTCGGTGACCTGGATGGAGCCGATCGACGCGCAGAGCACGCCGAGCACGCCACCCTCGGCGCAGGACGGCACCATGCCGGGCGGCGGGGGCTCGGGGTACAGGCAGCGGTAGCAGGGACCGTGCTCGGCCCAGAACACGCTCGCCTGCCCGTCGAAGCGGTAGATCGAGCCCCAGACGTACGGCTTGCCGAGCAGCACCGCCGCGTCGTTGACCATGTACCGCGTGGCGAAGTTGTCGGTGCCATCGACGATCAGGTCGTACTGGGAGAAGATCTCGCGGACGTTGTCGCGGTCGAGGGCGGTGTTGTGGATCACAACGTTGACGTACGGGTTGATCTCCCGGACCGACGCGGCGGCCGACTCCGCCTTGGGGCGGCCGATGTCGGACTGGCCGTGGATGATCTGCCGCTGGAGGTTGGACTCGTCGACGGTGTCGAAGTCGACGATGCCCAGCGTGCCCACGCCGGCGGCGGCCAGGTACATCAGCGCCGGTGAGCCGAGGCCCCCCGCGCCCACACACAGCACCTTGGCGTTCTTGAGCCGCTTCTGCCCGTCCACCCCGACGTCCGGGATGATCAGGTGGCGCGAATAACGGCGGATCTCGTCGACGGTGAGCTCGGCGGCTGGTGCGACGAGCGGGGGCAGCGACACGGTCAACTCCCGGTAGCTAGCGGCAGCGATACCGGACTATTGTTGCGCGCCCGTGACGCCACTCCGCAATGACGTGGCACACGGGCGGTCAGGGAATAGGAGGTCCGGCGTACCGCTGACCGTCCAGGTACGGCCAGCCGTAGGCGGCGCAGCCCTTCAGCCCGAGCGTCTGCTGCTGCATCACCGGAGCCGGTCCACCCGCCGTCGGGCAGCGCTCGTGACCGTGCCCCAACTGGTGACCCACCTCATGGTTGACCGCGTACGCCTGGTACTCGGCGAGCGGCGCGCCGTAGTCGGGCACGGCGGTGAGCCAGCGCGCCACGTTGATGATCACCTGACCGGGCAGGCGGCACGACGTGTACTGCTCGGTGGCCAGGCCGCCGGCCGCGCACATCCGCTCCGACGTGGCCGGGGTGGCGAGGAAGATCGTGAACTCCGCCGGCGCGGATCGAGGTACCCGCTGTAGCCGGAACTGCCCGCCGGCGATCCAGCTGCGCGGGTCGCCCAGGATCTCGTCGACGCTCGCCGCGAACGATTTGGCGTCCTGTGCGAGGCCGTCCTCGGTGGCCACGCGGAAGCGGCGCAGCGTGCCGGCGGTGCCGAGGAGCGGTCCGGCGGTGTCCGCGTACCGGAAGGTGCCCGGACCGGTGACGGGGAAGGTCGTGGCGGCGCCCGGCGGGGGCGAAGCGGGCTCCGGCGAGGGCGCCGCCGGGCGCAGTGCGACCGCCGCCGGAACCACGGACGCCGCG
The DNA here is from genome assembly GCF_026130045.1 of Micromonospora sp. CPCC 205371. Classification (GTDB taxonomy): domain Bacteria; phylum Actinomycetota; class Actinomycetes; order Mycobacteriales; family Micromonosporaceae; genus Phytohabitans. The sequence continues at coordinate 30,688 of NZ_JAIBNX010000024.1, read as the reverse complement.
GGGGTCGGCGTCGGCTCCGGCGCCGCGACCGGCGGCTCCGCCGGCCGGCCGCGCGCGAGATCGATCAGCACCAGGCCCGCCGCCGACGCCAGCAGCAGGAGTACCGCCGTGCGCCGTTGCCGGTGCCGCATGCGTTCCTGCCCGATGCGGCGCCCTTCGAGCCGGGGCACGTTTGCGCGGTGCGGCTCGGACGCGCGTTCGGGCGCCGCCACGCGGTCTGCGGTGGCGTGGGCTGGACGGGTCGCCGGGGTCGCCATGGTCCGTTCAGGGTGCCATGCCTATCCACAATTGTCCGGTTTTAACACGCTATTTCAGCGGGCCGGCGTACCGGCGACCGTTCAGGTACGGCCACGGGTTGGCCACGCACCCGCCCAGGCCGAGCGTCTGCTGCGCCATCACCGGCGCCGGCCGGCCCGCTCGCGGACACAGCTCGTGCCGGTGCCCCAACTGGTGCCCGACCTCGTGGTTCACCACATAGCTGCGGTACACCGACAGCGGGACCTTCGCCGACGTGTAGTCCGGGATCGAGAGCCGCCACCGGTCCAGGTTGACGATCACCCGACCGCTGGTGCGGCAGGACGTGTACGGCCGGCCGGCCACCTGGATGTTCACCCCTCCGGCCGCGCACATCCGCTGCGCGGTCTCGCCCGTCGCCAGGTACACGGTGAACTCGTGTGCCTGCCCATCCGGGACCCGCTGCATCCGGTGCCCGCCCGCGATCCAGCTCCGCTGGTCGCCTAACGCGGCGTCGACGGCGACCGCGAACTGCGCCACGTCTTCGTTCGACCCCCGCTCGACGGCCACGCGATATCGGTGCACCGTGCCGCTGCGCCCGAAGACCGGCCCACCCGTCGTCCCGTACTGGAAGGCGCCTTCCCCGCGAGACGGCACCGGCCCGGGAAGGGTGATCGGATCGGCCGGCGGCGGCGCCTGTGCCGGCGGCGTGGGTGTCAGCGTCGGTGCCGGCGGGGCTGTCGTGGCGGATGCCGGCGTGGCCGCCGAGGTCGGCGTCACGGACACCGGCGCCCTGTCGGTGTCACCCGCCAGCTTCGGCAGCGCCAGGCCGGTCAGGATCACCCCGGCCGCCGCCAGGAAGACCGCGCGCGTGGCGTTCAACGGGCGTCGGCCCGGTGACCGACCTCGTCGAGCAGCGCGACCACAGCTCGGGCAACCATCCGTGGCACCTCCATCTGCGCCACATGCCCCACGCCGTCCAAGATAAGCAGCCGGCTGTCAGGAATCACCTTGGCGACCTGCGGCGCCACCCGGATGTCGACCAGCCGGTCCTGCCGGCCGCCGATCACGAGCGTGGGCACGCCGATCTGGGCGGCGACCCTCCACTGCGAGCCCGGCCCCGGCAGGTACGCCCGGAGGAAGCTGGAGATCAGGCCGCGGAAGGTGCGCAGATAGGACGCCACGTAGTGGTCAACCTCGTATCGCCGCTTCAGCTCCTCGATCGCCTCCAAGCGGCGCTGCTCGCTGATTCGGGTCGGGTCGGCGAAGCACGCGGCGGTCACCTGGCGGGTCATCTCCTCCGGTGTGATCCTTCCTAGCTGCCAGGCCGCCAGCCGCTCGGCAAGGGGCACGGCGAGCAGCGGCAACATGCGACTCTGCATCGAGCGCCTCGGGTCGAGGAAGGGCATGGCGGGCGACACCAGAGTCAGCGTGCGCACCAGGTCGGGCCGCGTGCCCGCGACCCGAACCGCGATGGCCCCGCCGAGCGAATTGCCGAGGAGGTGCACCGGGCCACGGTCGCTGTATTCGATCCAGCGTGCGACGCGCGCGGCCTGCGCCGGGATGCTGTAGCTGCGCGCCGGCTCGCTGCGCCCGAAACCTGGCAGGTCGATCGCCTGCCCGTCGAGCCGGTGCGCGAGCAGCCCGGCGAGGTCGGTCCAGTTGGTCGACGAGCCGCCGAGGCCGTGGACGTAGAGCGCGGGCTCGGCGCCGGACGAGGTGGGTGGCGTGTCCCGCACGTACATCACCGAGCCGTCGAGCAGCACCGGACGGCCCGGCCACGGCGGCGGCAGCGCGTCGTCAGGCGGAAACAGCTGATCCGCCACGAGTGCCGCACGCTTCATCTATCTAGTGTGCCGCGTGTTACGAAAGCAGAGACTCCAGCCGGCGGTTGACGGCTCCGAGTGTGGCGCGCACCACCGCCTGCCGAGGATCGCCGGCCACGAGCGCGGAGCCGGCCAGCTGCTCGACCCAGCCACCGCACACCAGCAGCACCACGACGATCGCGACCTCGCAGGTGCCGAACGGCACCACCGCGGTGTGCTCGACGAAGCACCGCCCGCGGTCGCTGGGCTGCTCGGCGGTGCTGAGCAGGTCGTCGATCGCGGCGGCCGCAGCCGTGGCGCACAGCCGCAGCACGTACGCGTCGACCGCCGGCCCATTGGCCCGGCCGGCGGCGCGCCGCTCGTCTGCGGCAAGCCGCACCTCGACCGTGGCGTCCAGGCCGAACGTGCTGACCTGCACCTCGTCGATCGTGACGCGAGGGCCCGGGTTGGGGAGCGGCTTCAGCGGCCGGGGCGGAGCGGCCTCCTCCGGCGCGCTCTGGCCCAGCGGGTGCGCCTGCTCTTCGGGCTCGGGAGGCTCCGGGGCGGCCGGCGGGACAGGGGCCGGCGGGGCCGCGACCACGCGTGGCGGCGGCGCCAGCTCCTCGTCGTCGTCCTGGTATGCCCGGCGCGCGGCCCGCCGTCGCGGTGGCTCATCGGGGCTCGGCACCGACGCGCGACCGGTCGGATGGGGCTGGGCCGGCCCGTACGACGAGCCCGAGGGCTGGGGCTGCTGAGGCACTTGAGGCTGCTGCTGCGCGGCGGGGAGCTCGCGCGGCGCGGCCGCCAGCCCCATCCGCCCCTGCACCAGGCGCGCGACCATCCGGCTCACCTCGGCCGGGTCGGCGCCGGCGGCGAGGTCGAGCCGCAGGTTGTGCGCCCCGGACGGGGTTTGGCGGACGGAAGCGTCGCGGACACCTTCGACGCCGCGGACGGCGGCCACGATCGCCTGCACGTCGAAGCCCTCGGGACGCTCGCGAGGCTGTACGTCGTCGCGGCGCAGATGGCTCCAGATGCGAGTGAGGTCAGGTGCGTCGGCGGAAGGCTCGACGGTGGGTGGCTCGGGCACGGTGGGCACGTCCGGCTCGGCCGGCACCCGCTGCGGCAACGCGTCGGGCACCGGTTCAGGTGTGCGTCGGGGCGGCGCCTGGGTCGCCGCCGGAGCTGCCGGGGGTGCCGGTGCTTGCGAAACCGCTGGAGGTGGGGGTGGCTCCAGGGTCGGCTCGGGGGATGCCGCGCGGCGGGCCTCGGAGCCCTCCTGCGACCGTTCGGGGCGCCAGTCCCAAGGCGTGTTCGAGCGGCTGGGACCGGGCGACGGCGGGCGCTCGTACATCGAGGTGTCGTACGGGCGGGTGGGGCGCTCGGGCTGAGGCTGGAACCCCGGCGGCGGCTCGTATGCCGGCGGGCTCTCCATCGACGTGTAGCCGGGCAACGCAGGAGCGGCGGGCCCGCCCGGTGACGGAGGCAGCTCCGGCCGTTCCGGCCAGCGCGGCGCGGGCGGCTCGGCCTGCGGACGCTCCCGCCGGGACGCCTGCGGCAGACCACCGGAGGGCGTGGCGCCTTCGATCGCGTGGCGGGCCGCCTCGGCGACGGGCGGCAGGGCCGTTGCCGAGTCGCGCTCGACGGGCGGGGCCGGCCGCTCGGCTGGGACGGGCGGAGGCGTGCGGTCTTCGAGATCGCCCTCGTACGGGTATGGCGGGGCGCTCGCCGGCACCCGCAGCGCGATTGGTGCGGACTCTCCGGTGGGCCGGTCGTCGTAGGTGGCGCCGTTGGCCGTGGGGCGGTGCGGCGCGGCGGGGCTCAGCGGCGACAGCAGGTCGGCATAGCGCGGCGACGCGTCGGCCCAGCCCCGTCCGGCGGCATTGTCGCCGCCCGGGTGCTGGCTGGCCGTTCGCCAGCTCGGCCGCACCGGCTCACCACTCGGCTCCAGCGCGGCGCCCGCGTTCGACCACGCGGAATCGGCCGCCGCCCAGCCGTTTAGCCGGGCCGGACCGCCACCCTCACCGTGCGGACCTGCGCCGTTGCCGTTCTCTCCCGGTGTGGCGCCACCGTGTTGCCCTGTTTCGTCCACCGTGCGCTCCTCGGTCGCCCCCGCTGAGGCTACCGTGTGCTTGCAGTGGCGATAAGCCGCAACGTCCGGCTAGTTCGGCGGTCGAGGTGTGTTTACCGATCCGCAGCATTGGTCGCAAGTCATAGTAGAGAGACCGAAAGTCGAGGTGAACGGCATGGCCGTAGGGTCGGGGAGCGCGCCGCCGACGGGGCGGCCGACCCGCCTGCCGCGTTCGGCGCGCCGCAAGCAGCTGCTCGCCGCGGCGCAGGAGGTGTTCGTCGCGCAGGGGTACCACTCCGCCGCGATGGACGACATCGCCGAGCGCGCGGGTGTCTCCAAACCAGTTCTCTACCAGCACTTCCCCGGAAAGCTGGAGCTGTATCTAGCACTGCTGGACACACACTGCGACGCCATCGTGGCGCAGGTGCGGTCGGCGATGGTCGGCACCTCCGACAACAAGGAGCGGGTCAAGGGCGCCGTCCAGGCGTACTTCGACTTCGTCGACCACGAGAGTGAGGCCTTCCGGCTGGTCTTCGAGTCGGACCTGCGCAACGAGCCCGCCGTGCGGGAACGCGTGGAGCGGGTGGAAAAGGGCTGTATCGCAGCCATCACAGATACGATCATCTCGGACACCGGGGTCAGTCGCGCGCACGCCGAGCTGCTCGCCTCCGGTCTGGTGGGTGCCGCTGAGACCGCGGCGCAGTTCTGGCTAGCCGCCGGCCGCAAGGTGCCCAAGGCCGATGCCGAGGCACTGCTCGCGACCCTGACATGGCGCGGCATCGCCAGCTTCCCGCTGCAAGGCGAGTCAGCCTGACAGCCACTCCCCGCGGTCGGCTAACGTTTGCAGCGGCAAAGCCTTGAGGAGGATTCCGTGGAGGTCAAGATCGGCGTGCAGTTCGCCCCGCGCGAGCTGGTGCTGGAGAGCGCTCAGTCGCAGGCCGAGGTCGAGAAGATCGTGGCAGAGGCGATTGAGACCCAGGGCATCCTCACGCTGCTGGACGAGAAGGGCCGCCGAGTGATCGTGCCGGTCGACAAGCTCGCATACGTGGAGATCGCCGAGCGCACGGTGGGTGCGGTGGGCTTCACCGCCCGCTGAAACCCTTTCGGGGTCAGTTGTTCAGGCCGACCGCCGCCATCCGAGTGGTATGTGCGGCGGTCAGCCGCTTGAACAGCCCCTGCACGCCCGCCTGGTCGCCGGAGCCCTGCATGATCAGCATCGCCAGCGCGATCCGCTCGCCCGCCACCCGCTGAGCCTGCGAGAGCCCCTCGCCGACCAGCCTGCGGGCCCACATCGAGAGCCGGTTCGCCACCTTGGGGTCGACCTCGATCGCCGCCCGGATCTCGGCGGCCGCGAAGTCGCTGTATCGCGAGTCGTGCAGCACGTCGAGCACCAGGTCGCGATCGGGAGAGCCGAGAAACAGAGCCACCTCGCGCACGAAGTCGTCGGCGATGCTGTCCCACACGTACGCCTTCGTGAGCGCCTCCAGCCAGTCTCTCGGCTCGGTCAGCTCGTGGTACTCCTGGAGCGGCGTGACGTACGGCGCCATCGCCTTCTCCGCGTCGGCGCCCAGCTCGGCCATGCGGCCGGCGAGACGGCGGTAGTTGTCGATCTCGGCGGCGGCCATCTCGCTGAGCACGGCACGCCGTCGCAGATCGGGGGCGAGGCGTGCGTCGACCGCCATCCGTTCGAACGCGAGCAGCTCGGCGTACGCCACCAGGCCGAGCAGGTCTACGACCGCTGCGCTCTCCGGGCCTGCCGGCTCTGTTGCTTGGGACACGCCCGCAGGCTACCGCCGGGCGCTGTACGCCGCTTGCCCGCCCGATCGCGACAGCGTGGCGTGATCCACGCCACATTTCGATGAGTGTCACGGCCCCGCCAACCTGACGCCTGAGGCGCCGTTCACGCATGTCAGGTAACATTGCGCTGTTGCCGCGGCACTAGATCAATAATTACCCCAGCCCGCGGCGCGCGTGTGGCCCGCGATCGCATCGACCACTGCGATCGCGTGCGGCCCGCGCCATACCGAATTCCGCGCCCTCGGATGTGACGGGGCGCACCACGAGAGGGCACCCCCAAAACTCCATGAGCGAAACCGAAGAAACCATCACACGAGCCCCTGTACGACCCGACAGCCCGACCTTCGCCGACCTCGGTGTACGCGCCGAGACGGTGGAGGCGCTCGCGGCTGCCGGCATCACCCGGGCGTTCGCGATCCAGGAGTACGCGCTGCCGATCGCGCTGCGCGGCACCGACCTCATCGGCCAGGCACCCACCGGCACCGGCAAGACCCTCGGCTTCGGCGTCCCCCTGCTCCAGCGGGTCTTCGCACCCGGCGAGGGCAGCGACGGCGTGCCGCAGGCTCTGGTCATCGTCCCGACCCGCGAGCTAGGCCTCCAGGTCGCCAAAGACATCGCCACCGCGGGCAAGACCCGCGGCGTCCGCGTCCTGCCGATCTACGGCGGCGTGGCGTACGAGCCGCAGGTCGAGGCGCTGCGCGCCGGCGTGGAGATTCTGGTCAGCACGCCCGGCCGCCTGATGGACCTCGCCAAGCAGAAGAAGCTGCGGCTCGACCGCGTGCACGCGCTCGTGCTCGACGAGGCAGACCGCATGCTCGACCTGGGCTTCCTCGACGACGTCGAGAAGATCCTCGCCATGCTGCCCGAAGACCGGCAGACCATGCTCTTCTCCGCGACCATGCCCGACCCGATCGTCACGCTGGCACGGCGGTTCCTGCGCCACCCCGTGACGATCCACGCCGGCCACACCGCCGAGACAGGGCCGTCGCCGCTTACCAAGCAGCTCGCCTACCGCACCCACCCGATGAACAAGGTCGAGGTGGTCGCCCGGATTCTGCAATCGCACGCGCGCGGCCTGACGATGATCTTCACGCGCACCAAGCGTGCCGCCGACCGGGTGGCCGAAGACCTCGACTTCCGGGGCTTCGCCACCGCCGCGGTGCACGGCGACCTGGGCCAGGGCGCGCGTGAGCGGGCGCTCCGGGCGTTCCGGGCCGGCAAGATCGACGTACTGGTCGCCACCGACGTCGCCGCCCGGGGGCTCGATGTCTCCGGCGTCACCCACGTCATCAACTACGACTGCCCGGAAGACCCCGACACGTACACCCACCGCATCGGTCGCACCGGCCGGGCCGGGGCCAGCGGGGTGGCCGTCACGTTCGTCGACTGGGAAGACATGCCCAGGTGGCGGCTCATCGACAAGTCGCTTGGCCTGGAGATGCCCGAGCCGCCGGAGACGTACCACACGTCCCCGTGCCTGTACACCGACCTCGACATCCCGTCCGACGTCGGTGGCACCCTGCCGACCGCCGAGCGCACCCGCGCCGGGCTGGCGGCGGAGGTCGAGGAAGACCTCAACCCCAAGACGCGAGGCCGCCGGCGTGCCGAAGGCGCCGGCCGCAGCCGGTCCCCTAGGCGCCGCGCTAGCGGTGATGGCGGCGGGGGGGGCACCGCCGCCCACGCCGGGGCGCCCGCCCGGGCCGGTGAGGGTCCCACGCCCCGCGCCCCCCCCACGGCGCCCGGCGGGGGGGCGGGGGGGGGGGGGCCCCCCCCCCGCCCGACGCCGAGGCGCCCGCGACGACCGATGAGGCTCCCACCGCGACGCGCGTTCGCCGTCGCCGGCGCGCCGGCGAGGTGGTGGCCAGCGACGCGACAGCGGTCGCACCCGCCGCCGAGCCGATCGACGCCGCACCCCTCGCGGAGGCCACCGACGAAGCCGCGGCGGCGAAGCCGGGCCGGGGTCGCCGCCGGCGGGCCTCCGCCCCCCTCCGCGTTAAGGACCAGGGGCGAGGCACCCTCCGCCGGGGGTTCGACAAGGGCTCGGCGGAGGGGCCTGCGTCCTCAGTGCGCTGCGGGTCGCACCGAGGTGCCGTGGGTCAACTGACCGTGCAGGGGGCCAGTGCGTCGAGACCCACGGGGCGTGCGTCGATCCGACCGATCGCCGTCGCGATGCGGTTGATCGCCGCGACCCGCTTGTCCTCCAGGGGACCAAGGATCGCGTTCTGCACGAAGTTCGGTCCGCCCTGGCCGACGCTCGACTGCAAGCGCGCGTTGGCTTCCGCGATCTGCGTGTCGAGCTGCGCCAGGTTGCGCTCCACCTCGGCGAGGGCGCCGGCCGGGACGGCCGGGAGCTGGCTGCCGACGTCGGGGCAGCTGATCGTGCCAACCTCGGCGGCGCCACCGTCACCGGCACCCGCGTCGCCACCGGCGGCGTCGTCACCACCCGCTGCGTCGTCACCACCGGCCGCGTCGTCACCACCAGCGGCACCATCCGCCTGGAGCTGGCACGGCGCGAGCGCGTCCAAGCCCTGCGGGCGGGCGTTGATCCGGCCGATCGCGGTCGCGATGCGGTTGATCGCCGCGACCCGCTTGTCCTCCAGCGGGCCAAGGATGGCGTTCTGGACGAAGTTCGGTCCGCCCTGGCCGACGGTCGCGACGAGCCGTGCGTTGGCCTCGTCGATCTGCGTCTGGAGCTGGGCGAGGTTGCGGTCGACCTCCGCCTGCGCACCGGCCGGTACAGCCGGGAGCTGGCTCTCCACGTCCGGGCACACGATGGTGCCGGGGCCCGCGCCGGTGCCGCCGCCCTCTTCACCGCCGCCAGCGGGCACCTCAGCGGGCTCGGTGGCGCTGGAGCCACCACCGGTCGCCAGCGTGCAGGTCGCCAGCGATTCCAGGCCCTGCGGCCTGGTGCCCTGCCGGCCGATCGCGATGGCGATCCGGTCGATGGCGGCCCCGCGCTTGCTCGCCAGCGGGCCGAGGATGGCGTTCTGGACGAAGTTGGGCCCGCCCTGGCCCTGGCTCGTGGCGAGCCGCTGGTTCGCTTCGGCGATCTGCGTGTTGAGCTGTGCCAGGTTCCGCTCCACCTCCGCACGGGCGGAAGCGGCCCCCGCGGGCGCCTGGGCGGCGCGGGGGGGACGGCGGAGGGGGGAAGGGGCGCCCCCCCCCCGGCCCGCGCCGACGCCGATCCCGCCCCCGACAAGGGCGACGGCGACACCAGCGGTGGCGGCTATTTTCCAGCGGCGACCGAACGTGCGCCGTTCCTTGTACTCGTGCGTGCTCGTGGACATGCGCGTGACAACCCAACCCTTCGGGCCTAAGGTGGCCGGCAGCCGCGCCGCTCGTTCGCGGGCTCACCGGTGGGGCCGATCGCCCCACATCCGGCGACAGCCCTCGATCGAGGGCAGCAGCCGGATGCTGCTGTGGATGAGAAGCGCCGTCCGACGGCTGGTTTCGCCGTCCGCCTCGCACTTTCTTACGGTGGACGCGCTCCCATGGTTCAACGCGACTTTTGAGAAAGATCTAGGCTCGGAGAATGCCGGTCAAACTGGACGACGCGCTGGCAGAGGTGCGTGAGCTGCTGCTCGACCCTGGACTCGTCCGCGCGGTCGCCGCGGGTCGACGCCGGGGCCAGACCCCGTCCCTGGTGCGGGCGGAGCTGCGCCCGGTCACCCTGAAGAGCGGGCCGCACCTGCAGATCGTGACCTCTGACGGCGCCCGGCCGCACACCCGCAACGTGGCTGGGGCAGACGCTGGAGCGGTGGTGGACTCGCTCCTGGCGGAGCCGTTCGGAAACTGGCATGTGGAGACGGGCGACGCGACCGTCCAGCTGCGGGTCACGAAGAAGGGCGACGCCCAGGTGCACCGGGCGGCCGCGACCCGCGAGGCGCCTGACACCGAGCACGACCGCGCCAAGGAGTACCTGCTCGATCCGGGTGACCCGCTGTTCGACGTGATCGGCGGCAACGCGGCGAAGCGCAGGCAGGTCGACGCGTTCCTGCGGGCGTTGGCGGCCACCCTGCCGGAGCCACCCGCCAGGCTGGACGTTGTGGACCTGGGGTGCGGCAACGCGTACCTGACGTTCGCCGCCCACCGGTACCTGACCGGGCTGGGCGTCGATGTGCGGATCGTCGGCGTCGACGTGCGGGAAGACCAGCGGCGCCGCAACACCGAGGTGGCCGAGCGGCTGGGCTGTGCCGACCGGGTGCGGTTCGTCGCGGGCACGATCGCCGGTGCCGAGGTCGACCTGGTGCCCGATCTTGTGTTGGCGCTGCACGCGTGCGACACCGCCACCGACGAGGCGCTGGCCCGTGCGGTGCGATGGGACGCGCGGTGGGTGCTGGCGGCGCCGTGCTGCCACCACGACATCGCCGCCCAGTTGCGCGCCCAGCCGGCGCCCGAGCCGTACCCGCTCATCACCCGGCAGGGCATCCTGCGCGAGCGCCTCGCGGACGTCCTCACCGACGCGCTGCGGGCCGCGATCCTGCGCCTCTATGGATACAAAGTGGACGTTGTGGAGTTCGTTGACTCCAAACACACTCCGCGCAATCTGATGCTGCGTGCCCGCCGCGCCGACGCACCGCCCACAGTGGAGCAGCGTGCCGAGTACGCCTCGCTCACCACGCAGTGGGGCGTGCGCCCGGCTCTTGAGTCGCTGCTCAGCTCACCACCAGCGTGAACTCCGCCGTGTGCACCTTTCCGGCCACCTGGAAGTCGAAGTACATCCGGTAGCGGCCGGTGCTCGGCACCGCCAGCCAGAACTTGACCGCCCCGTCGACCAGCCGGTCTTCGGGGTGCACGTGGACGTAACCGAGGTCGCCCTCGCGCACCACCACGAGGTGCCCGTACGCGGCCAGGTATCGCTCCAGCGTGGCGCCCGGTACCCGGAAGAAGAGCGGCTGGGTCGCGCCCGGCACCGGCGCGCCGTCATAGGTCACCGAGAAGCCCCCGACGGCCGCCTCGCGGGCCGGCGCGGGCAGCGGACGCGCCGCGTAATCGCCGGCCACGGACAGATCGACGCCGAGCGTCAGCGCCGTCTGCCGCCCACCGACATCGACGGTGAAGTCCGTGTACGCCCTCCAGGCGCCCGCCGCGGGCAGGTTGAGTGGCACCCGCCACCTGCCGTCCACCGCCATCGCCGGATGCAGGTGCTGGTACCCCGACAGGTCCCGGCGCACCACGATGAGGTGCAGCGGCTTGTCGTGCACGATCGCGAACGTGGTGACCGGCTTCTTGTCCCGGCCCACGATCCGGAAGGCGAAGTCGCGGGGCTGCCCGGCGGTGAACGAGGTCTCCTCCGGCACCAGCGTGTATCCACCCGAGCTCACCGCGAGCCCGCCCACGTCGGCGGTGGCCTGGCCGGCCGTGGTGCCGTGCTGGTGAGGGCTCGCCTCGGTGTCGGTGGCGGCCGGCGGGCTGGCCGTGGCCCCCTGCCTGTCGCCACTGGTCAGACGCCCTAGGCCGAAGCCACCCAGCAGCGCGACCACCAGGCCGGCGGCGATGATGGCGATCCGGGCGGTGGGTGCGGGCATGGTGTGGATTCTTCCTCGGCAGTGCCCTGCGTATGAATGCGGGATCACGATTGCGTGGCTTTTGCCCGAGATGCCTCGTTAGGTCTGCGTGCCGCAATCTATCTCCACGCCGACGACCGCCCTCCTCGCCGCCTTGGTGATCGTGCTGCTCCCGGCCCCGGTACACGCCACGCCCGTCGGTGACGAGATCACCGCGGCCGGCGAACACCTGGAGAAGGTGATCGAGGACTACAACGAGGTCCGCGACAACCTGCGCACCACCCGCCGCCAGATCGCCGACCTCAACGAGGAGATCCGGCCGCTGGAGCGGCAGTTGGCCGCACGGCGGGCCCGCGTGGGCGTGATCGCCACAGCGGCGTACCGGTCGAGCGGCGTCGGCACGGCCCTCGCGGTGATCTCGGCCGAGTCCGCGTCGGACTTCGCCGACCGGCTACTCGTGCTCGACCGGCTGGCGAGCGAGCAGAAGCGGATGATCGACAGCCTCAGTGCGGCTCGTGAGCGGGTCGAGGCGGCTCGCCGCTCCCTCGACGCGGCCGCCAGTCAGCAGGCCTCTCAGGAGCTCACGCTCGCCACGAAGAAGCAGCAGATCGAGCAGAACATCGCTCGGCTGGAGCGGTTGCGCGAGCAGACCGGTTTCAAGCCGCGCCCCACGATCAAGGGTTTCAAGCCGACGTTCTCCCCGGGCCGGGCGGGCGCGGCGGTGCGGTTCGCGTACGCCCAGCTCGGCAAGCAGTACCGGTTTGGCAGCGACGGCCCCAACTCGTACGACTGCTCGGGCCTCACCTCAGCGGCCTGGGCGAGGGCCGGCGTACCCCTGCCGCACAACGCCCGCCGCCAGTGGCGCGCGGTCAACAGGGTCAGCCGCGACGAGTTGAAGCCCGGCGACCTGGTCTTCTACTACCGCAGCATCCATCACGTGGGGATGTACGTGGGCGGCGGCAAGATGATCCACGCCCCGCAGCACGGCGAGCCGGTGCGCGTCGACGACGTCGACTACCAGCCGATCCACGGTTACGGCAGGCCGGGTTAGGACCCGTCTCAGCCAGCTATCGCGAGCGCGAGCGGCAGCACCGCCGGTGCGCCGGCCTGGCGCAGCAGGCGCGCCACCATCGTCATGGTCCAGCCGGAGTCGACCAGGTCGTCGACCAGCAGCACCGGACCGTCCAGTGTGGCGAGTCGCTCGGCGAGCTCCGGCGGCACCTCGAACGCGGCGTGCAGTGCCAGTACCCGCTGGGCGCTATTGCCCCGCGGACCGGCGCCGCCCCCGACCCGCCGCACCGCCCCGAGCAGCGGCAGCCGACCCACCGCCGCGACCCGCTCGGCGAGGCCGCGCACGAGCTGGCCGTGTCGCCGGGAGTCCACGGCGACGATCCCCACCGGCCGGGCCGGCCACGGGTCGTCGCCGCGCGCCCAAGCCTTGAGCACCTCGATGACCGCGCCGGCCACGTCGTCCGGCAGCGGCGCGTCGGGCGACTCGGTGCCGACCAGCCCGCGCAGGCGCGAGCCCCAGCCAAGGTCGGACAGGCGCCCCACCGCGCGACCGGAAGCCGCCTGCTCCCCCGGTGCGATCTTTCCCCGGAGCGGCACGCCGACCGCCTCCAGCCCTGTCGGCCACATTTTCTTCGGCGTGATCTCGACGCCCGGCCGCCCCAGAAACGCTTGCGCGGCCGACAACGCGGCCTGCGACACCTCCGAGTCGAAGCGCGGGCCGGCGCAGCGGTCACAGCGGCCGCACGGTGCCGCCCCCGGGTCGTCGAGGCACCGGCGCAGGTACTCCATCCGGCAGCCGGCCGTCGCGGCGTACTCCCGCATCGCCTGCTGCTCGGCCGTGCGCGCCTCGGCGACCCGCCGCAGCCGCGCGGCGTCGTACTCCCACGCCTGGCCGGTCGCGAGCCATCCACCGCGCACCCGGCGCACGGCACCGTCGACGTCGAGCACCTTGAGCATCAGCTCAAGCCGCGTGCGCCGCAGGTCGACGATCGGCTCCAGCGCCTGAGTCGACATTGGACGCTCGGTGGACAGTGCGCCGAGGACCGAGCGCACCTGCTCCTCGGGCGGGAACGCGAGCGACGCGAAGTATCGCCAGATGGCCGCGTCTTCCGGGCCTGGCAGCAGCAGGACCTCCGCCTGGTCGACGCCGCGACCGGCGCGGCCCACCTGCTGGTAGTAGGCGATCGGCGAGGGCGGCGCGCCGAGGTGCACGACGAAGCCGAGGTCGGGCTTGTCGAACCCCATCCCGAGCGCGGACGTCGCGATCAGTGCCTTGATCTTGTTGTCGAGGAGGTCCTGCTCGGCGGCCCGGCGGTCGGTGTCGTCGGACTGCCCGCTGTATGAGGCGACCGCGTAACCACGGGATCGCAGGAACTCGGCGGTCTCGCCAGCGGCCGCCACGGTCAGCGTGTAGACGATGCCTGACCCGGACAGCTTGTCCAGGTGGTCCGCCAGCCACGCCAGCCGGTGGGCGGGCGTCGGCAGGTCGAGGACGGCCAGCCGCAGCGAGTCGCGGTCGAGCGGCCCGCGCAGCACGAGCGCGTCGCCGAGCTGGTCGGCGACGTCGGCGGTGACCCGAGCGTTGGCCGTCGCCGTGGTGGCCAGCACCGGCGTGCGCTCGGGCAGCCCGGCGAGAAACGTGCGAAGCCGCCGGTAGTCGGGCCGGAAGTCGTGGCCCCAGTCGGAGACGCAGTGCGCCTCGTCGACCACGAGCAGGCCGGTCGTGGCGGCGAGCCGGGGCAGGACGGTGTCGCGGAAGTCCGGATTGTTGAGGCGTTCCGGGCTGATGAGCAGCACATCGACCGCTCCGGAGTGGATTCGCTCGGTGATCTCGTCCCACTCATCCAGGTTGGCGGAGTTGATCGTGCGAGCGTGGATGCCCGCACGGGCGGCCGCCTCGACCTGGTTACGCATGAGAGCGAGCAGCGGCGACACGATCACGGTGGGCCCGGTGGTCTCCCGGGCTCGCAGCAGCGCGGTCGCGACGAAGTACACCGCGGACTTTCCCCAGCCAGTGCGCTGCACGCACAGCACCCGGCGGCGGCCGGCCACCAATGCCTCGATGGCCCGCCACTGGTCGTCTCGGAGCCGCGCGTGCTCGCCGGCCAGCCGTCGCAGTACCGCTTCCGCCTCTTCCCGCATCGAACCTTCCTACCAGGTGACCGGCGAAGATCACCGTCCGTGCCTGGTTCACCACCGTCCGCGTTAACCGGCTCGTTGATCAGCAGAAGGTGCGAGAAAGCGGCCTTAACGGACAGCGCTCGTCCGCATAGGTTTGGGTCCACACATGTGGGGGGTGACATGTCGGGACTGCGGAGTTTCGCGCGCGTCGGCGCCGTGGCCGCTGGCTTGACCGGGTTGGCACTGACAGTGCCGACGCTGGCCGCGAGCAACGGCAACGCCGACAAGCAGGAGGCGAAGGCCAGCGCGGAGAAGTGCTGCGAGGTGGCAGCCAACGCGTCCGGCGTTTCCAGTGGCGGGACGCCGGTGACCCTGGACACCGAGGTGACCCGAAGCGGCAAGGGATGCGACCCGACCCGCCGCACCGTCTCCGTGGCGATGGATGGGCTCCGGCCCCGGCACGTACGCGTCGAACGGGTGACCGCCGGTGTGCCGCTGGCGCTCGTCGAGACCGCCGCCAACGGCACCGTCACCGCGCTCGACCCGCTCGCCGACGCGGCCCTCATCTGCGGCGACGCGACAGCCGCCGCCCGGTACCGGATCACGTTCGCCGACGAGGCACCAACCGGTGAGGCCCGGCTCGACATCGTCGTTCGTACGCCCGCGGGCAAGCTGCTCGGCAGCGCCACGGAGACGGTCGTGGTGGCGGGCGCCGTGGCGCTACCCCCGGACGACGAGGAGCCGCCCGTGGAGGAAGCGCCAGCGCCGCTGCCGCCGGCCGCCGCCGAAGAGGAGGCCGAGCGGACTCCTTCTGAGCCCACAGACACACCGTCCACTCCCGAATCGCCGGAACCCGTCGTGACGCCCGAGGCGCCCGGCTCCGAGGAATCCCAAGGCCCGGGGGGGGGGGAGGGGGCAGGGGCGGCCGAGCCACCGGCGCTGAGCCAGAGCGGCCGGCTCGACGACGGCCCGTCCGCGCCGATGATCGGCGCGGGGCTGGCTCTCGCGGCGGTCGCGGTGCTCGCGGTGGGGACACTCGGCTGGTGGTACCGCCGCCGGACGCCCGGCGACCCCGTGGACCTGGACGGACCGACGGTGGCCGTGCAGAGCGTCCCCTCCGCGTGATCGCCTAGCGGCCGGCGCGGGCGGCCACCGCGGTGTCGGGGTGGTCGGCGAAGACGCCGTCCAGGCCCAGGCCGAAGAACAGCGCGTACTCCGCCGTGATGTCACCGCGCGCGTTCGGGTCCGTGCCGATCCGGAACGGCGCCGCCATGAACTGGTTCTCCGCGCGGAACGTCCAGGCGTGCACGATCAGGTCGGCCCGGTGCGCGTCCCGCACCAGCGTCGTCGGCACCCCGCCGGGCGCGATCAGGTTCTTGTTGACGCCCACGCCGTCCGCGTACGTGGCGATCCACTTGAGTCCTTCGGGCCGCGCGAGATCGGCGTACGTGCGCGCGTCACCGGTCACCGCGAAGTCGTACGGCCGGCCGCTGGCGTCCATCAGCTGCGCCAGCTTGACGTCGATGAGCTTGTTCAGCTTGCGCAGGTTAGCGGTCTCGAAGGACTGGATGATCACCGCGTCCTTCTTCTTGGTCAGCCCGTTGCGGCGCAGCACCCGCACGAGCGGCTCCTCCAGCGCCAGCCCGATGTTCTGGAAGTACGTGGGGTGCTTGGTCTCCGGGTAGATGCCGATCGTGCGGCCGAGCCGGCGGCTCTCCGACTTCGCGAGGTCGATCACCTCTTGCAGCGTGGGCACCTCGTACCGCCCGTCGAACACCGTGTTCGTCGGCCGTACCTGCGGCAGCCGCTCCTTGGCGCGCAGCGTCTTCAGCTCGGCCAGCGTGAAGTCCTCTGTGAACCAGCCGGTGATGGCCGCACCGTCGATGGTCTTGGTGGTCTTGCGCGCCGCGAACTCGGGGCGCACCGACACGTCGGTGGTGCCGGAGATCTCGTTTTCGTGCCGCGCGACCAGCACACCGTCCTTGGTGGAGACCAGGTCCGGCTCGATGTAGTCGGCGCCCTGGGCGATCGCCAGCCGGTACGCCTCCAGGGTGTGCTCGGGCCGGTATCCGCTAGCGCCCCGGTGGCCGATGACAATGGGCTCGTCCTCCCGGTGCGCGGTGGCGCTGGACGGGACGGCGACCAGGGCCGCCAGCAGCGCGCCGGTAAGACCGAGTAGCGGGATGGTGGATTTCACGATGCTCTCCTCGCGATATGGACGCTCGGACGGAGTCAAACCGTCCCGGGCGACCGCCACCTGTCCACCGGGTGAACTGCGGTTTGATCACCCGTGGTAAGACAGGCGGGATGCGCAGGACCCTGCAACACCCCGCCCGGATAGTGCCGTTCGCGTTCGTCTGTGCGATCGCGGTCGGCACTGTCGTGCTGATGTTGCCGGTCTCCCGCGCCGGCGAGGGGCACGCGCCGTTCGTCACCGCGCTGTTCACCGCTACCTCAGCCACCTGCGTCACGGGCCTGATCACGGTGGATACGCCGACATACTGGTCGCCCTTCGGTCAGGCCACGATCATGGCGATGATCCAAATCGGCGGCTTCGGAATCATGACGCTGGCGACGCTGCTCGGCGTGCTGGTCTCCCGGCGACTCGGTCTGCGCAACCGGTTGATCGCGCAGGCCGAGACGAGGACGCTCGCGCTGGGCGACGTCCGCGCGGTGCTCGGCCGGGTGGCCATCACCATGCTGGCCGTCGAGGCCCTCGTCGCGACCATCCTCACCGCACGGTTCGCCATCGGGTACGACTATCCGATCGGCCGAGCCGCATGGCACGGGAGCTTTCACGCGGTGTCCGCGTTCAACAATGCCGGTTTCGCGCTGTACTCCGACAACCTGATCGGATTCCGGTCGGACGCCTGGATGCTCGTGCCGATCTGCCTGGCCGTCATCACGGGTGGAATCGGGTTCCCGGTGCTGTTCGAACTGTTCCGGGAGTACCGAAGGCCGGCGGCTTGGAGCACACACACCCGGATCACCGTGATCGGCACCGGCATCCTGCTGGTCTTGGGCTTCGCGGCCGTACTCGGGTACGAGTGGGCGAATCCCGCGACGCTCGGACCCATGGGCATCCCGGAAAAGCTGCTCAACGCGTTCGTGCAGTCAGTGATGCCGCGCACCGCCGGCTTCCAGACCATCGACTATGCCACCGCGGAACTGGAGACCATCGCGGTCACCACCTCGCTGATGTTCATCGGTGGTGGCAGTGCCGGCACGGCGGGCGGCATCAAGGTGACCACATTTTTCCTGCTGGCGTACGTGATCTGGTCAGAGGTCAAGGGCGAAGACGATGTGATCGTCGGGCGCCGCCGCATCACGGAGAGCGCACAGCGGCAGGCACTCACCGTGGCGCTACTCGGCGTGGCGGTCGTGGCGGCCGGCACGCTGGCGTTGATCGCCTCCTCGAACGGGCTGCGATTCGACCAGGCCCTCTTCGAGAGCGCCTCCGCCTTCGCGACGGTCGGCTTATCCATGAACATCACGGCCACCCTGCCGTCAAACGCTCAGCTCACCCTGGTCATCCTGATGTTTGTTGGCCGGGTGGGCACCATCACGGTCGCATCGGCGCTAGCCTTGGGCACCCGGCGCCGGCTATACCGATACCCGGAGGAGAGGCCAATCGTTGGGTAGCAACGCGAAGGCGCCAACGGCGGACGAGAACGTCGCCGTGATCGGTCTGGGCAGGTTCGGCGGGCAGGTGGCTCTATCGCTCGCGCGGATGGGGCACGAGGTGCTCGGCGTCGACGAAGACGCCAAGATCGTGCAGCACTGGGCAGACGCGCTCACCCACGTGGTGCAGGCCGACAGCACCGACGAGGCGGCGCTGCGGCAGGTGGGGCTGGCCGAGTTTCCGCGCGTCGTGGTCGGCATCGGCACCGACATCGAGGCGAGCCTGCTCACCGTGCTCGCGCTCACCGAGATCGGTGTGCGGGAGATCTGGGCGAAGGCGATCTCGGAGAAGCATGGCCGCATCCTGAAGTCGGTAGGCGCGCAGCACGTCATCTATCCGGAGGCGGCGATGGGCGACCGCGTCGCCCATCTCATCACCAGCCGGATGCTGGACTTCATCGAGTTCGACGACGGTTTCGCGATCGCGAAGACCCGGCCGCCGGCGGACGCGGTCGGTCGGACGCTCGCCGAGGCGGCGCTGCGCAGCAAGTTCGGCGTGACGGTGGTCGGGGTCAAGGAGCGCGGCACCGACTTCACGTACGCCCGTCCGGAGACCGTCGTACCGCAAGGCAGCCTGCTGATCGTGGCCGGTACCACCGAGCAGGTGCAGCGGTTCGCGGCCGCCACCTAGCGGTCAGCCTTTGCCCTTCTTGCCCTTGCCCTTGCCGCTGCCGTTGCCACCGCCCTTGCCGGAATTATCCGACTCGTCGGCCACGGAGGCCGGCGTCGATGGTGCGCTCAGGTCGGCCACCGACATCTCGCACGCCTTACCGTCGAGCGCGAACCCGACCGGCGCCGGGTTGGCCTCGCCGTACCGGCCGGCGAGCCCCAGCGTCGCCGACCCGCCCGCCGGGATGGTGTCGCCGCGCGCCGACACCCGCTGTCCGGCCTGGACCACCTGCGCTGACTCGGCGACCTTCTGGTCACCCGGGAACGCGAACGTCAACCGCCAGCCGGCCATCGGCTCGCGTCCCGCGTTCGTGACGGTCACGTCCGCCCGGAACGTGCTGCCGGAGTCCTGCCGCACGGCATAGCGAACCCGGCACGCGGCCGCACCAGCGGGCGCTGGGCTGGCCGAAGCGACGGCAGGTGCGCTGGGAGTCGTAGGAGTAGCCGCGGCGGCCGCCCCGCCACCGCCCGAGCCGGTGCCCGGGGAGCGGGCGGCGTTCGCCCACAGCAGGCCGGTCGCGGCCATCAGCACCGCGCCGACGAGTGCGGCCTGCGCGCGCCGGCGGAACCCGCCCGCTTCGGCCGGCACGGGGACCGGCGGCAAGGGCAGGATCGCCGTGTCTTCGAGGCGGGGGCGGGGCATGTCTCCGCCCAGCGCCGCGGCCACCTCGGCGCTCGTGGGCCGCTCCTCGGGGTCCTTGGCGAGGCACCGCTCACACAACTCCGCCACCTCCGCCGGCAGCCCTTCCACCGGCGGCAGCGGGATCGGCTCGGCGTACCGGTGCGCGCGCAGCATGTCGGTCATCGAGGCCTCGTGCCAGGGGCGTTTCCCGGTCAGCGCCCGGTAGAGGAGCAGGCCAGGGCCGTACTCGTCGGCGGCCGGCGAGACCGCGCCGCCGTCGAGCCGTTCCGGCGCGAGGTAGGCGGGCGTGCCGAGCAGGTTGCCGTCCGGCCCGACGTCGCTCTCGCCGATGAGTGCGGACAGCCCGAAGTCGACCACTTTCGCACCGGCATCGGTGAGCATGACGTTGGCCGGTTTCACATCGCGGTGCACGATGCCGCGCCGGTGCGCCGCCGCCAGCGCGGACGCCACCTCGCCGCAGATCGTCACCGCGGTCTGCCAGGGCAGTACGCCGTCGCGGGCGAGCACGTCGGCCAGCGGCTCACCATCGACGAGTTCCATGACGACGTACGGTGTGCCGTCCGACTGGCCGTAGTCGTACACGTTGGTGATGTGCGGGTGGCAGAGCCGTGCGGCCGCTCTCGCCTCGATCCGGATTCGGCGCCGGAACGCCGGGTCCGACGCTAGCTCCCCGTCGAGCACCTTGACCGCCACCTGGCGCCCGAGCACCTCGTCGAACCCGCGCCACACGACCGACATGCCACCGGCGCCCAGTCGCTCCACAAGGCGGTACCGCCCGCCAAGGAGTGTCATGACCTTCCGATGCCCACCGGCGGCGGGCCTTACACCAGCCTTTTCCAGGGCCGGGGCTATCGCGCCAGCAGCTGATCGACCGGCGCGAATTGGTCGGTGAGCACGTGCGGGTTGCCGACGAGGTCGGCCAGTTCGTCGCCGTCGAGCACCGTTATGCCGGGGCCGACCCGACTCCGCAGCGCGTCCAGCGGCAGCGGCGCGTCGGACGCGACGATCACGAAGTTCGCCCCCGTTTCGCCGGCCAGCGCGGCGGGCTCACCGACGAGCAGTACATGGGGAAACACGTCCGCCACGGTGGCCACCTCGGCGCGGATGAAGCGGAGCGGTGGATAGTCGATCACATTCTGGGTATAGATGCCCTGCGGGCGCAGGACGCGCTGGATCTCGGCGACCATCTCGCGGGTGGCCAGGTGCCAGGGCACCACCAGGTGCCCGAAGGCGTCACCAACGACCAGGTCGGCACTCTCCTTCGGGCGGTTGGTGACCAGTACCCGGGCGTCGCCGACCACGGCCGTCAGGTCGGGACCGGTGCGCAGGCCGAGCTCGCGGCGGGCGAGATCGACCAGGCCGCCGTCGATCTCGTACACGTCGTTGTCGGTGCCGGGCCGGGTGGCGGTCAGGTACCGGGGCATCGTGAACCCGCCACCGCCGAGGTGCAGCGCGTCCAACCGCTGCCCCGGCGGCGCCATCACGTCGGCAACCGCACCGAACCACTGGGTGTACTCGAACTCCAGGTGCCGCGGGTCGGCCAGGTCGACGTACGAGTGGTTGGCCGAGTTGAGGATCAACGTGCGACCGGTCTCCCGGGCAGGGTCGGTGGTGACCGTCGCGCAGTGGTACGCGGTCTCGATGTCACACGGATTGGGCGCCACTGTGGACAGTCCGGCGCCCACCAGCCCGAGCGCGGCGAGCGCGGCACCGGTGCGGGTCACCGGGATCGGCGCGCGGCGCCGCAGGTACAGCCAGAGACCGGCCCCGGTCAGGCCCAGCGCCGCCGCCAGGCTGACGATGATCGCGCTGGTGGAGAGGGCGGCGACCAGCACGAACCCCGTCGCCAGGGTCGCCGTGATGCCGCCCAGCGTGCCGATGCTGGACAGCCGGCCCACCACGCGGCCGGTGCGGGCGAGGTCGCCGAGCTGCAGCTTCACCACGAGCGGGGTGACCGCCGAGAGCAGCCCCGCTGGCACGAACACGGCCAGCGCGGTGAGCAGCAGGATGCCACCGGCCGCCTCGCCGCGCAGCACCTCACCGGCGTACCGGACGATCGGCAGCGTCACGGCGGTGGCGATCGCGGCGAGCACCAGCGCCGGGGCGAGCAGCTTGCGCGGGTCGTACCGGTCGGCGAGGAACCCGCCGAGCCAGGCGCCGTACGCGATCGCGCCCAGCGCCATGCCGATCACCGAGCTGGTGACCTGCAGGGTCACCCCGATGTAGGGCCCGACGAGGCGCAGCGCGACGGTTTCGAGGACAAGCACGGCGCCACTTGCGAGGAAGACAAGCGTTGCGGCGAGCTTGGAAGGCAGCGGCTCCACCCACGGGAGCCTAGTCAGAGCATGGACAGGTGCACGTGGTTGGTATGGGTGGCCGCCGGGCCGCCGCTGCCGCTGTATGCGCGCCAGCCGGTGCCGGGCATCCAGATCTGCCGATACCAGATCACGTACATGACGCCGAGGCGGCTCGCGTTCTTGACGTAGAACGCGGCCAGCCGGTCGCCATACGTCTTGTCGCCGCCGGTGGCGTTGACGTTTTCGAACCCGTTCGGCGCGGCGGCGAAGTCGCACGCCCTGCCCTTGGGATGCTCGCCGCCGCCGCTACCGCGGTAGCAGGACCGGTACCGGGTGAAGCCGTTGGCCCGGGCCTGGTTCATCGCGTGCAGCGTGCGCGGGGTGATGCAGCCGCTGGTGGTCGGGTCGTCGACGGTGCACGACTCCTTCGGCCACGAGCCGTCCGAGTTCTTCGGCGCCGGCTTGGCGAGCGGCGAGTTGGCGTTGATGAAGCCGCCGGTGGCGTTGCCGCCGGACGCTCCGAGTGCCCGTTCGGCGTCTTTCTTCTTCTTCGCCATGATGGCGACCTGCTTCTCCTGCTCGCGCACCTCGTTGTCGATGGCCGCCTTGGTGCGGGTCACCGACTCCCGGGCCTCGGTGAGCTCGCGCATCTGCACGCCGTCACGCTGGGCGAGCAGCTCCAGCGCCGCCGCGCGCTCCAGGAAGTCTTCGGGCGAGGCGCTGTTGAGCAGCATGGAGATGGGGGTGAGCCGGCCGATCCGATAGGACTGGGCCGCGATCGCGCTCACCTCGAGGCTGACCTCGGCGAGCCGGGTCTCCACGCGTGTCAGCTCCACACTCAGCTCGAGCTGGCGCTTCTTGGAGTTTTCGAGCTTGGCCTGGGCCTCGACGTGGCCCTTGGCGGCGGCTTCGAGGGTGGCGCGCAGCGTCTTGGTGCCACCCTCATCGTCGGTGTTGGGCGCCGCGAGCGCCTGGCCGCCAAAGGCGACCGACGCGACGACGACCAGCGCCACAGCTAGGGGACGAAGCACGGTGCGTCAGCGTACCGGACACACCGGCCCCAGAGGCCCCACGAGCCTCAGATTTAAGACCGTCTTGCACTACCAGATCCGAACGGTCAGGTCACGGAGAACCCGCCGTCGACGAAGATTGTCTGTCCGGTGACGTAGGCGCTGGACGGGCTCGCCAGAAACACGGCCACGCCCGCGAAGTCGCCGACCTCGCCGTTGCGCCCGACCATGCTACGGGCCGCCGCGGTGGCCACGCGCTGCGCATCGGAGAAGAATTCCCTGGTCAGCGGCGTAGGCACGACGCCGGGGGCGATCGCGTTGCTGGTCACCCCGTGCCGCGACCACGCCTCCGCCTGCGATCGGGTAAGCCCGGCGAGCCCCGCCTTGGCGGCTCCGTACGCCCCGCTGTTGCCGTACGCCCGCACGGCCTGCTGCGAGACGATGTTGATGATCCGGCCGAAGCCTCGACCGGCCATCGCGGGACCGAACCGCTGGCCGAGCAGGAACGGCGCGTCCAGGTTGGCGGAGATCGTCGCGTCCCAGTCGCTCTCCGTCAGGTCGGACATCGGCGGCCGCAGGTTGATCCCAGCCGAGTTGACCAGGATGTCCGGCTCGCCGTACACCTCGGCGGCCCGCTCCGCCGCGGCCTTCAGCGCCGCGCGGTCGGCGAGGTCCGCGGACACGGCCGTGGCCTCGACGCCGTGCCCGGTCAGTTCGGCCACCGCCGCCTCCAGCGGCTCGGGCCGCCGCGCGACCAGCACGACCCGCGCACCGGCTCGGCCCAACGCCTCCGCGATGGTGCGCCCGATGCCCGAGCTGCCGCCGGTCACGAGCGCGACCCGACCATCAAGTGAGAAGAGCTCGTCAAGGTAGGCCGACACGGACCCACCCTAGGCCGTCAACTGAGCAGTACCGCCTGTACCTGCTCCCACACCGACTCGGTGGCGCAGACGAGCAGGCCGTACCGGTCGTCGGCGAGGTCGTACGGGGCACCGTCGATCCGGCGCACCACTCCACCGAGCTCCTCGACCATCAGCGCACCCGGCGCGTGGTCCCACGGCAGCGTGCGCCAGAACATCACGAAGTGCTGCCGCCCGGTGACGATGTCGACGTACTCCTTGCCGGCGCAGTGCTGGCTGGGCAGCAGCTCCTCGATCCGGGAGCTGCCCGCCCGCACCGAGGCCCGCAGGTCTTGCGGTAGGAAGCGGGTCATCGCCGCACCGCGCAGCCCGCTCGTCGCCAGCGCGTCGCCGTTCAGGTTGGCGCGCACCCCGTCGACGTACGCCCCGGAGCCGAGCTCGGCGACGGCGAGCGTCTCCTCCAGCGGCTGGTAGATCCAGCTCGCGACCGGCGCCCCGCCGCGCAGCAGCGCCACCATCATCGCGAAGGGTCCTCGCCCGCCCGCGAAGTTACCGGTGCCGTCGATCGGGTCGACCAACCACACCGGCCCTGGCTCGCGAAGCTTGTCCAGCAAGGTGGGGTCGTCCGCGACGCCCTCCTCGCCGACCACGACCGAGTCGGGCAGCAGGTCGAGCAGGCTGGCCGAGATCTTCTCCTCGGCGCGCCGGTCGGCGACGGTCACCAGCTCGCCAGGCGCCTTCTCCTGCACGTCGTCCTCGGCGAGGTGCTGGTACATGGGCAGCACGACCGTGGCGGCCACCTCGCGCAGCAGCCCACCGACGGACTCGATCAGGTCAGCCACGCGGAGGCAGCTTCACCACGCTGACGAAGAACTCGTCTATCTGCCGGACCACCGAGATGAACCGGTCGAAGTCGACCGGTTTCGTGACGTACGCGTTGGCGTGCAACTGGTAGCTGCGCAGGATGTCCTCGTCCGCCTGCGATGTGGTCAGCACCACCACCGGGATCTTGCCGAGCTGCTCGTCTTCCTTGATCTCGGCGAGCACCTGCCGACCGTCTCTGCGGGGCAGGTTGAGGTCGAGCAGGATCAGGTCGGGCGTGACCGCGTCGGCGTACTGGCCCTCGCGGCGCAGGTAGGCGAGCGCCTCGACGCCGTCTGACACGACCGTGAGCCGGTTGCGCAGCTTGTGCTCCTCGAACGCCTCCTGCGTCATGAGCACATCGCCCGGGTCGTCTTCGACCAGCAGCACCTCTATCGGGGATGTGTCGCCGGTCGGCGCGGTCATGCTGTCGTCACCTCGGTCTTGTCGGCCGGCTCTGGCACCGGCTGGGCGGGCGGCTGCACGGTCACCGGGAGAGTAAATCGGATGGCGGTGCCCTCCGTCACCTCCGGGTCTACCCAGATCCGCCCTCCGTGATACTCGACGATCTTCTTTGCGATGGCCAACCCTATCCCGGTACCCGGGTAGGCGTCCTTCGCGTGCAGTCGCTGGAAGATGACGAAGATCTTGTCAGCGAACTCGGCTTCGATCCCGATGCCGTTGTCCTGACACGTGATCTCCCATTCGTCGCCGTCGCGCCGGGCGGAGATGTGCACCCGTGGCGGACGCTCGGGGTGGCGGAACTTGAGCGAGTTCGACACGAGGTTGGCCAGTAGCGTGGTGAGCAGCGCCTCTTCGCCGTCCACGGTCGGCAGGTCGGCCCAGGTGATCTCGCCGGAGGCGTACTTGCGCGCCGACTCGAGCTGACCGGAAACATCGGACATGACCGAGTCCAGGTCGATCTCGGTGAAGCCGGTCGTCATCCGCCCGATCCGCGAGAACGCCAGCAGATCGTTGATCAGCCGCTGCATACGCTGCGCACCGTCGACCGCGAACGCGATGTACTGGTCGGCGCGTTCGTCGAGCTGGCCCGCGTACCGCCGTTGCAGAAGCTGGCAGAAGCTGGCCACCTTGCGCAGCGGCTCCTGCAGGTCGTGCGACGCCACGTACGCGAACTGCTCCAGGTCACGGTTGGAGCGCAGCAGCTCCTCGGCCTGAGACTGAAGCTGGTTGTTGACCCACTCGACGCGCTCCCGGGCCTCGCGCACCTCGCCAAGGTCAGCCACGATCTTGCGACGCATGCCATCGATGTCGCGCGCCAACCGGGCCAGCTCAGGCGCGGCGTCCATGTTGATGGTGTGTTCGTAATCACCTCCGGCAATGCGCCGTACCGACTCCGCCAGGTCGGTGACCGGCACGATCACCAACCGGCGCAGCGACACCATCAGCGCGATCCCGGCGACCACGACGATCACGACCGCCGCGATCAGCAGCAGCACGAGGATGGTGCTGCTGCCCTTGGCCCGTGTGGTGGCGTCCTCCCGAAACTCCTGGATCTCCACTTCCAGAAGGTCGACAGCGTCGCGGACCGTGCCGAACCGTTCTCGTGCCGTTGCGCCCAACAGGGCCTGGCCAGCCGCCGGACCCTGGCTCTGGACCGCGGCGATCGCCGGCTCGGCCACCGTCTGGCGCCATTCGGCGGACCGGGCGCCGACGTCGCGGAGCCGGGCCAGCAGGACGTCGTGCCCGTCCGCCAGCTCGGCCATGTGGGCGAGCAGCTCGGCCTCGCGCACCCGCCCGTCGTTGTATGGCACCAGGTCGGCCGCGTCGCCGGACACCGCGTAGCCACGCACCGACGTCTCCTGGTCGACCAGCCTCGTGAGGAGTTCCTCCGAATCGGAACGCAGCGGGCCAGCCCGGTCAGCGAGCGTGTCGACCTGCGCACGGGTCGCCGCCGCTGTGCCGGCGGCCAGCACCGCGACGACGCCCAGCAGTCCGCCGACCACTATGCAGAGCACGGTGACGCGGCGCCGCAGCGTCCACCGTTCTTTCACCGGCCATCACCCTTCGTGACTAGCAACATGGTGACATCGCCGCCTTCCTTCACCGGCCATCACCCTTCGTGACCAGGAGCATGGCGACATCATCGGCCAGTGGACCGCCGTTGGCGGTCTCGGCCCGCCCGACCAGCCACTGCGGCAGGGACGGCAGCGGCACCTCGCGCGCTTCCGGCTCGCCAAGCAGCTCGCAGAGCCCGGGCACGTCGAGCCGCTCGTCGCCGCGCCCGACCCGGCCCTCGATCAGCCCATCCGTGTACATCAGCAGCGACCAGTCGTCGCGGTCGAACGCGAGGTCGTACGCCGGTGGCGTGCGCGGCTGCACGCCAAGCAGCAGGCCGTGCGGCGCCGGCACCGGGGCCACCTTGCCGCCGGATAGCAACAGCGGCGGCGGATGCCCGGCCAATCTGACCGTGGCGCGGCCTTCGGTGAGCTCCAGGCACACGGTGGCGACTGTGGCGAAAATCTCCCTGGCCCGCCGCTCACTGACCAGCACCTGCTCCAGCGCCGGCAGCACCGCTTCGTCGGCCACGCCGGCTAGGACCAGCGCCCGCCAGGCCACCCGCAACTCGACGCCCAGTGCCGCCTCGTCAGCGCCGTGCCCGCAGACGTCACCGACGATAAGGTGCAGCCGCTCACCGGTCTGCACCACGTCGTAGAAGTCACCGCCGATCACGGCGGCGTGGCGGCCGGGTCGGTAGAACGGATACATCCGCACCTGGTCGGTGGTCATCAGCGGCTGCGGCAGCAGGCCGCGCTCCAGGCGCGCCGACTCGGCCTGGCGCAGCTCGACCTCGCGCAGCCGCCGGGCGTTTTCGTCGGAGCGCTTCCGCTCGACGGCGTATCGCAGCGCCCGCGCGAGCAGCACACCGTCGACCTGGCCCTTGAGCAGATAGTCCTGGGCGCCCTCGGCCACCGCACCGATGCCGACGTGCTCGTCCTGCCGGCCGGTCAGCACACACACAGCCGCCGGCCCCGCCATGGCCAGCACCTGGCGCAGGCCGTCGAGCCCCTGAGCGTCGGGCAGCCCGAGGTCGAGCAGCACGCAGTCGACACCAGCGAGCCGCTGGCGTGCCTCGTTGAGACTCGTCGCGACCAGCAGGTCGACCCGCGCATCGGCCTCGGCGAGCAGTTCGCCGACCAGAAAGGCGTCCGCTTCGTCGTCTTCGACCAGCAGGACCCGCAGGCGTTCCTCTGGGGGCACGCGACCGCTCGGACCGCGACCGCCGTGCGGATACGGCGGCATCGCGGACACCCGAGAGCCAGGAGTCATGCGCACACGCTAGGACACGGCGACGGAAGCGTGCGACCCACCCGCCGAGCATGATGTTCGGCATGGCCGTCGTGCTGGTTCCAAACGCCGACCGGGCGCTCGCCCGCCCGCACCGCCGCGTGCTCTCGGCCGCGGCCGCGATCCTCACGCTGGCAACGGTCAGCGCCGTCACCCTGCTCGATATCCAGCCGCCCGCGCCGCGCGACGCCGGGGCGCCCGCGGACGCCTTCAGCGCCGAGCGCGCGTTCACCCATGTGAGTGCCATCGGCGCGCGCACGCACGTCGCTGGCAGCACCGCGAACGACCAGGTCCGAGACCACATCACCGGTGCGCTGCGCGGCCTGGGACTCGACGCGTCGGTCCAGGACGCCGTCGGCTCCGGGGCCGGCGCCGACTGGACTGAGGAGCGCAGCGACGAGGGAAGGAGCCGCCATTCGGGCCCCGGAGCCCGCGCGAGCGGAGCGAGCGCCAACCAGCAGAGCCCGGAGGCCGGCCAGCTCTCCGGCGGTGAGGGCGGCAGCACGTTCGCCCGCGTGCGCAACGTCGTGGCGCTGCTGCCGGGCACCGCGTCGACCGGACGGCTCTTTCTGGTCGCGCACTACGACTCGGTCCAGACCGGACCGGGCGGCAACGACGACGGCGCCGGGGTAGGCACGATCCTGGAGGTGGCCCGGGCGCTCGCCGCTGGCCCGCGCCCCCGCAACGACATCGTGTTCGTGCTCACCGACGCCGAAGAGGCCTGCCTGTGCGGCGCGGCCGCCTTCGCGGGCGGCCATCCGCTCGCGGCCGGCGGCGGCGTGGTGCTCAACCTGGAGGCACGCGGCAGCACCGGACCCGTGATCATGTTCGAGACGTCCAAGCGGAACGCCGCGCTCGTCGGCGTATACGGCCGCGCGGCCCCACACCCCGTTGGCACGTCGTTCGCCGTCGAGGTCTACCGGCTGCTGCCCAACGACACCGACTTCACCGCGTTTCTCGACAAGGGCTTCACCGGCCTCAACTCCGCCTACATCGACGGCGGCGCGGTCTATCACACGCCGCTGGACACTCCCGCCGCCATGAACCGCGCCAGCCTCCAGCACCACGGCGACAACGCGCTCGGGCTGGCCCGAGAGTTCGGCGCCACCGATCTGTCCACCCTGGACGCTGGTGGCGACGCCACCTACTTTCCCGTGCCGGGGACGCTCATCAGGTACCCAGGCTGGCTGACCTGGCCGCTAGCCGCGCTCGCCGTCGCAGCGGTGGTCGCGCTCGCCTGGCTCGCACGGCGCCGCGGCCTCACCACCTGGCCGCGCGTCGCGGGCGGCTTCGGCCTCGCGCTCATCCCCATCGCCGCCGGCCCGGTCGCGGCCCAACTGCTGTGGGCCGCCATCACCGCCGTACGTCCCGGCTACGCCGCGGTGCTCGACCCATACCGTCCACTGTGGTTCAGGCTCGCGGTCGTCACGCTCGCCGCCGCGGTCCTGATGACTTGGTACGCGTTTCTGCGCCGGCGCCTCGGCCCTGGCTCGTTGGCGATCGGGGGACTCGGCTGGCTGGCCGTCATAGGCGCCGCACTGGCGGCGGTCACGCCCGGCGGGGCGTACCTCGCCACCCTCCCCTGCCTCGCGGGCGCGCTGGCCGGGCTGGCGGCGCTGGCCTTTCCCCGCGCCGCGGTCCTCCTCCTGACCCTCGGCTCCACCGTCGCCGTACTGATCCTCGTGCCAACGGTCGCCCTGCTGTTCCCGGCGCTCGGCATGGCCACCGGCGGCGCCGCTGCCCTGTTCGCCATCCTGCTCGGGCTCGCCGCGCTGCCGGTACTCGATCTGCTGTGGCCGGAAGCCGGCGGTCAGCTCGGCATGCCCGCGGCGCGCGCCCGCCGCCGCGCAATGTACCCGCCGCTCGCCGCGACCCTCGCCGCACTGGTGCTCGCCGGCGCCGGCCTGCGCGTCGACCGCTTCGACGCCACACACCCGATCCCCACGCACCTGATGTACGCATTGGACGCCGGCACCGGTCAGGCCCGCTGGCTGAGCGAAGAATCAACGGTCCAAGATTGGACGGCGCGGTACGTCTCGTCGAGTGCCACTGTGGACGGTGACTTCCCGGCCCTGGGCACCGACCCGCTGCGCACCGGTCCCGCTCCCACGGCGACGCTGCCGGCGCCAGCCCTGGAGGTACTCTCCGCCACGACAGCCGGCGCCGAGCGGACGCTGCGGCTCCGGCTGCGGCCGCAACGCCCGGTGCGGATGGTGGCCCTCCACGTCGACGCCGCCACGGCCACCGTCGTATCGGCCCGGGTAGCGGGCCAGCCCGCACCGGTAGGCCGGGAAGGTGAACGGTGGTCCTTCGGCCTCGTCTTCCACGCCCCGCCCCCAGAGGGCGTCGACGTCGACCTGGTCCTCCGCCCGTCCAGCGCCGCCCCGGTGCGCTTCCGCGTCATGGACGGCAGCGACGGCCTGACGACCCTCCCCGGCTACGTCCCCCGCCCACCTGGCGTAGGCGTGGCCGGCTCCCACACCTCCGACCTCCTAGCCGTAGCCACAACCCTCCCCCTCTAACCGCACCCTCCCCCACCCGTGCGTCCCACCCGTGCGTCCCCGACCGTCGCCCGCCCGGGCGGGCACGCACGCCTCTCCCCCGCGGGCCCCGCCCGCCTCTCCCCGCGCGGGCACGCGCCCCTCCCCCGCGGGCGCGCCTCTCCCCCGCGGGTCCCGCCCGCCTCTCCCCGCGCGGGCACGCGCCCCTCCCCGCGCGGGCACGCGCCCCTCCCCCGCGGGCGCGCCCCTCCCCCCCGGGCGCGCGCCCGCCCCCTTCCCGCCCAGCCACAGGGGAAGGTCCGGGGTTGTTTTGT
>NZ_JAIBNX010000239.1 GCF_026130045.1 Micromonospora sp. CPCC 205371 | reverse complement strand
CCCGCCTGGGGGCCGGGGGGGGGGGGGGCGGCGGGGCGGCGGGGGGCGGCCGGCGCGCACGGGTCGCGCGAACGCGCGGAGTGCGTTTACGACCGATCGGTGGGGTGGGCGGTCGTGCGGAGTCTGGCGGCTGCGGCCACCAGGTTGGCCAGCGCGGGTTCGACCTCCTCGTAGGTGCGCGTCTTCAGGCCGCAGTCCGGGTTGACCCAGACGCGGTCCGCCGGGAGGCCGGGCAGGGCGCGCAGTACATCCGCCAGCCGCTCGGCCACCTCGTCGACGCCGGGCACGCGGGGCGAGTGGATGTCGTACACGCCTGGGCCGAGCCCGCGCCCGAAGTCACCCAGCGCACCCAGTACCCGCCCGCCCGAGCGCGCCGACTCGATCGTCGTCACGTCGGCGTCGAGCCCGTCGATCGCGCCAGCCACGTCGGACGCCTCTGAGTAGCACAGGTGCGTGTGGATCTGGGTGGCGTCGCCCGCGCTCGCGGTCGCCGTCCGGTACGCCTGGACCGCCCACTCTAGATACTCCTGCTGCTGGTCGCGGCGCAGCGGCATCAGTTCGCGCAGTGCTGGCTCGTCGACCTGGATGACGCCGATGCCGGCCGCGGCCAGGTCGCGCACCTCATCACTGACCGCGGCCGCGACCTGCTCTACGACGGCGCGCAGCGGCAGGTCACGACGCACGAACGACCAGGCCACGATCGTCACAGGCCCGGTCAGCATGCCCTTGACCGGCTTGTCCGTCAGCGACTGGGCGTACGTTGCCCATTGCACCGTGATCGGCGCCGATCGCCTCACATCACCATGCAGGATTGGTGGGCGAGTGCACCGAGAGCCGTACGACTGCACCCAGCCATGCCGCGTCGTGGCAAAACCGTCCAGGTGCTCCGCAAAGTACTGCACCATGTCATTGCGTTCCGGCTCGCCGTGCACCAGTACGTCCAACCCGAGCCGCTCCTGTACCCGGATCACGTGCTCGATCTCGGCGGCGATGCGGGCGTCGTACTCCTGCTGCTGGATGCGTCCGGCGGTGAGCGCCGCGCGGGCCGCGCGCAGGTCGCCGGTCTGCGGAAACGATCCAATGGTCGTGACCGGCAGGGCGGGCAGTCCGAGCCGGGCCTGAGCGGCGGCCCGCACCGAGTACGGCGAGCGGCGCTCGTCGCGCGGCATGGTCGCCGGGGTCGGCGGCGGCTGAGCCGGTGCGCCGCGCTCGCCGCGGGCAAGCCGGTCCGCCAGCTCGACCACCTCGGCGACCTTCTGCTCCGCGAACGCCAGCCGGGCGCGCAGCGCTGGGTCCAGGTCCGTCTCCCGTTCGAGGTCGTACGGGACATGCAGCAACGAGCACGACGTGCTGACCACGACGTTTTCGTACGGCTGGAGTCGGTGCAATGCGTCATCCAGGTCGGTGCGCCACACGTCGCGCCCCGAGACCACGCCGGCGACGAGCGTCTTGCCACGCATTGCACCGGGGTCGATCGGACCACCGCGCACCAAATCCACCGCGATCGCCTCGACACCTGTCGCGGCGAGCACCGGCAGCGCATCGCCGAATGCACCGAAGTATCCGGCGACGAGGATGTCCGGCCGCTCGGCCGCGCCGCTGAGCCGGTCGTAGGCGCGGCGGACAGCCTCCAACTCGGCGGGCGTGCGGTCGGTGACCAGCGCCGGCTCGTCCAGCTGCACCCAAGAGGCGCCCTCGGCACGCAGCGCGGCCAGCAGTTCGGCGTACACCTCGACGGCGTCGTCGAGCCGCTCCAGCGGCGCCGGCCCTTCCGCGAGCAGCAGCAACGTCACCGGACCCACCACGACCGGCCGCACCTGGTGGCCGAGCGCCCGCGCCTCGCGCACCTCGCGCAGCGGCTTCTCCGCCACGAGGCGGAACTTCGTGTCCGGGCCGATCTCGGGAACGATGTAGTGGTAGTTCGTGTCGAACCACTTCGTCATCCGCAGCGGCGGCAGTCCGTCCTCGCCGCGCGCCATCGCGAAGTACGGGTCGGCGGCCGCTCGGTAGCGCTCCGGCACCGCGTCCAGCATCACGGCGGCGTCCAGCACATGGTCGTACTCGGAAAAAGCCGCCGGCAGCGCCTCCAGGCCGAGGCCCGCGAGCCTCTGCCAGGTGCGGGCCCGCAGGCCCGCACCGACCCGGTCAAGCTCGGTGCGATCGATCCGAGCATTCCAGTACGCCTCCAGCGCACGCTTCAGCTCACGGTTCGGACCAATGCGCGGGTATCCAAGAATCGTCGACTTCACGGGCGGCATCTTGCCGTGGCGAGAGCGGCCGGTGGCGTTCCATTGCCGCTGCTTATGGATCTCGTGGGCATACTGGGTCGGTGGATGCCGGCCCGGCGCAGCGTGATGTCGCGAGCTTCGTGGTGGTCGCCGAGCACCTGAGCTTCTCGCGCGCCGCCGAGCGGCTCGGCATGACCCAGCCGGCGGTCAGCCAGGCCGTCGCGCGGCTGGAGCGGGCGCTGGGTGTGCGGCTGTTCGAGCGGACCAGCCGCGAGGTGCGCCTCTCCGACGAGGGCAAGGTGCTGCTCCCGTACGCGGAGGCGATGCTGGCGCACGCGGCGGCGTTCACAGCGGAGGCCGCGCGGCTCGCCGAACCCGGCGCCGGACCCATCCGCCTCGCTTATTGCCCGCTCGTCGGCGCGCTCGCGGCACGGGTGGCGCGACGGCTGGCCGCCCGCTCCCCGTCGGTCGACGTCGAACTGCGCCGCGCCGGCTGGAACGCCGCCACCCAGGAACTGTCCGAAGGCGGCTCGGCGGCGGCGCTGATGACGATGCCGTTCCCGCGCGGTACGGCGACGACGGCCCGCTTCCACATCCCGGTGACGCACGTGGCGGTGCCGGAGCGCGACCCCCTCGCGACCGCATCGCGGGTGACCCTTGATCAGCTCGTGGGGCGCGACATGCTGCTGCCGCGCGCCCGTCCGCCGGGCAGCGTGTGGCACGCGCTGGCGGGGCGGTTGCGCGCCCGCTTCGTCCCCGCGGATCTGGACGACCTGCCGGCGGCACTCGATCTGGTGGCAGCCGGGCAGGGCGCGCTGGCGGCTCCGCGCTTGTTGGCCGAGACGGTGCGGCGGCCGGACGTACGCTTCGTGCCGCTGGCGGCGGGCGACCTGCGGATGACGTACGGGCTGGTGTGGCTGCCAGAGCGCGCGACGGCCGACCTGATGACCCTGATCCAGACCGTCCGCCACCACCTCCGCACCCCATGACCCGCGGCCGCATCCATCCAGGTCGCGTCGATCAAGGTCATTCGCATGGATCAAGGGCAAACGCACGCGGAAAAGAGATCGAACCACGTGCGTTTGCCCTTGATCGGCGGGAAGGGGGTGGCGGCGCGGCCGCCCGGCCGGACCGCGCGGCTCGCGGTGGTGGCGCCGCTAGGACAGGACGCAGGAGGTGCCGTTCGGGCCTTCGCCCACCTTTTCTGGCTCGTCACCGGTGTCGTTGCCCTCGAAGAGGTCGCAGACGCCGATGTCGCCGTTCAGGGTGATGTCGGACAGCCGTGCCGTGTCGCCGAAGTTGACATTGATGCCAACGAGCACGTCGCCGTCCGTCGCGGTGATGCCGCTCATCACCACGTCTCGGCGCGCCTGGGTGGAGCAGTTGCCGCAGGAGCGGTACAGCTTGCCGAACGTCTCGACCTCGAAGTCTCGGATCGTCACCGAGCCGCCGGCACCCCGGTTGTCCTGGAACACCTTGTCGTCGGCGCCCGCCGCCCCACCGCCCTCGATCACCACGGTGGCGCCGGTGCCGCGGAACGTCGCGGCGTCTTCGCCCACGTCTTCCCAGAAGACGTTGCGCAGGGTGCACGTGCCCTGGCAGTGCACGCCGTCGGCTGCCGGTGCGCCGATGATGACGTTGGACAGGGTCGCGCCGCTGGCGAGGCGGAAGAGCGGGTCCTGGCCTTCGTCCTGGCCGCCGCCACCGAGGTCACCGCCGCCGATAAAGCGCCGGTTGCCACCGTCGAAGGTGCCGCTGACGGCCATCGTCTCGGTGAGCGTGGTCTGACCGGTCGCGGGCGGCGGATCGGCCGCCGCGAGCTGCGCGCCGGCGATGCCGGCGGCCACGAGAGAAACGGCGGCCGCGCCGACGATGATGCCGCCGCGCCACCTAGTGAGTACTGACATGTGTATGACCTTCCAATGGGGACTCTTGCGGACAGGTGAGCAAGAGTGCCCAGGTCAACGTGCGGAGAGCACAGGGACGGTCTCAAGCCGTCCACGCGGAGCTGACCGGGGCGGTATCTCCATAGACCTCCCGAAGAAAGCGGTTTCCAGACCTGTTGGAGGCTAGGCGAAACACCACACCAGCGTCAATGCCCCGCACCGCGTGGCTCGTGGCTAGCGCAGTACCGCTACGTAGACGAGGCCCAGCACGACGACGACGAACAGCAGCACCAAGCCGCCAACCAGCAGCGTCTCGCCCATGCCGCCGCTGTCGCGCTCTTCACCCGTGGCCGGCACGTTGTTTCCTCCCACTTCATCCCACCTGGACTCGGCGGAGATTAGCGAGGAAGATCTACGAGCCACGAGGGTCCATTCCGCACTGCGAAATGGACAAAGCACGGTCAAACAGGCTGCGTCCGGGAGAGTACGCGCAGTATCAGCTGGCCGGTCTCGTCGAGCCGCCGCCGCGGGAACCGGGCGGACGCGCCGACCACGGCCAGCACCCCAGCCACCCGGCCGTCGACGAACACCGGGGCCGCCGCAGCGGCCGTCCCCGGCAGGAATTCGCCCGACTCTACCGCGTACCCACTTGGCCGGCAGGCCTCCACATCGGACCGCAACCGCTGCGGGTCGACCACCGTGAGCGCCGTGCGGGCGCTGAGCCGGAGGCGCGGAAGCACCTCCGTGAGCTCGTCCGGCGGCAGGCCCAGCAGGGCGGCCTTGGCCAGGCCGCCGCTGGCGAGCGACGAGCGGCGGCCGACCGGCGACACCCACGGCAGTGGATGATCGCCGACCCGCTTGCCGGTGATGACCACGGTGAGATCGGTCCAGTTGACCTCCGCCACCACCACCGTCTCGCCCGTCAGCCGGACCAACTCGTCTGCCGGCTCCTCCGTGAGGCGGGTGACCGGCGAGCTCTGCGCCACCTGGCTGCCCAGCTCTAGCAGGCGGATGCCGAGCAGGTACGCGCCGTCCGGGTCCTGCCGCAGGAAGCCGCGCTCGATCAGCGTGGCGGCGATCCGGTGCACGCTCGGCCGGGGCAGGCCGACAGCCTCGGCCAGCTCGGCGAGTTGCAGGCGGGGGTGCGCCGCGCTGAACGCGCTGAGGATGTCGAGCGCCCGCTCGACCGAGCGCACCCCCCGCCGGCGATCAGGATCGGTCACGGAGGGTTCGGTAGCGGGCCACCAGAGAAGCCGACGACGGGTCGAGACCGGGCACCGAAGCACCCTCGGTGAGCGCTGGCTCGATCCGCTTGGCCAGCACCTTGCCCAGCTCGACGCCCCACTGGTCGAAGCTGTCGATGTCCCAGATCGCACCCTGTACGAAGACCTTGTGCTCGTACAGCGCGACCAGCTGCCCCAGCACCGACGGGCTCAGCTGGTCGGCGAGGATCGTCGTGGTGGGCTTGTTGCCGCGGAACGTGCGGTGCGGCACCTGCTCGGCTGGCACCCCCTCGGCGGCGACCTCGTCGGCGGTCTTGCCGAACGCGAGCGCCTGCGCCTGGGCGAACAGGTTCGCCATCAGCAGGTCATGCTGCGCGGCCAGGCGCGGGCTCAGCTCGGCGACCGGCCGGGCGAACCCGATCAGGTCGGCCGGGATCACCTTGGTGCCCTGGTGCAGGAGCTGGTAGTACGCGTGCTGGCCGTTGGTGCCGGGCGTGCCCCAGACCACCGGGCCGGTCTGCCAGCGGACCGGGTGCCCCGAACGGTCGACGGATTTGCCGTTGGACTCCATGTCGAGCTGCTGCAGGTATGCGGGGAACTTGGCCATGTAGTGGCTGTACGGCAGCACCGCGTGCGACTGTGCGCCGAAGAAGTTGCCGTACCAGATGCCCAGCAGGCCGAGCAGCAGCGGCGCGTTCGCCTCCGGCGGCGCGGTGCGGAAGTGCTCGTCGACCAGCCGGAACCCGTCGAGCATCTCGCGGAACCCATCCGGCCCGATCGCGATCATCAGCGACAGCCCGATCGCGGAGTCGTACGAGTATCGGCCGCCCACCCAGTCCCAGAACTCGAACATGTTCGCCGTGTCGATGCCGAACTTCGCCACCTCGGCGGCGTTGGTCGACAGGGCGACGAAATGCTTGGCCACCGCCGACTCGTCGCCGCCCATGCCCTCGACGAGCCAGGCGCGCGCCGAGTGCGCGTTCGTGATCGTCTCGATCGTGGTGAACGTCTTCGACGCCACGATGAACAGCGTCTCCGCCGGGTCCAGGTCGCGGGTCGCCTCGTGCAGGTCGGCGCCGTCGACGTTGGATACGAAGCGGACGGCGAGGTCACGCTGGGTGAACGGGAGCAGCGCCTCGTACGCCATCGCCGGCCCCAGGTCGGAGCCGCCGATGCCGATGTTGACGACCGTGCGGATGCGCTTGCCGGTCGCACCGGTCCAGGCGCCGGAGCGCACCGCGTCCGCGAACGCCGCCATCTTGTCCAGGACCGCGTGCACGGCCGGCTCGACGTTCTCACCGTCGACCTCGATGACCGCGTCGCGCGGTGCGCGCAGCGCGGTGTGCAGCACCGCGCGCCGCTCAGTAATGTTGATCTTGTCGCCCCGGAACATCGCGTCACGCAGCTCAGCCACCCCGCGCGCCGCCGCCAGGTCGCGCAGCAGCCCCAGCGTCTCGTCGGTGACCAGGTGCTTCGCGTAGTCGATGAAGAGGTCACCCACCTGGACGGTGAGCCGCTGGGCGCGGCCCGGGTCGTCGGCGAAGAGGTCGCGCAGGTGCGTCTCGCCGAGCTCGTCGCGGTGCTTCGCCAGCGCCGCCCACTCCGGCGTCTGGTCGAGGCGCGTGCTGTCAGGCATGCCTTCGTGCTCCCTGGTTGGGGTCGTGTGCTCCGCCCCCCATCCTGCCTCAGCGAGTGACCAGCTTGCGGGATTAGGGGTGCAGGTACGTGACTACCTCGGCGGCGGCCAGCCGAGCCGCGCGTTCGGCGGTTTGCCTGGTGGCGCCGGCCAGGTGCGGGGTCAGGACGACGCGGGGCGCGGTCAGGAGGCGGGACGCCGCCGGCAGGGGCTCCTCGGCGTACACGTCGAACGCCGCCCCGCCCAGATGCCCGGACTCCAGGGCGTCGACCACCGCCTCGTAGTCGAGCAGACCACCCCGGGCGGTGTTGACCAGTACGGCACCGCGTGGCAGCCGCGCCAGCTCCTTGGCCCCGACCATCCCGGCCGTCTCCGGGGTGAGCCGCGCGTGCAGGCTCACCGCCGCGCTGCGCTCCAACAGCTCGTCGAGCCCCACCGAGGCGACATCGGCGGCGTACGGGTCGTGGACCAGGACGGTGGCGTCGAAGGCGCGCAGTATCCGGCCCACGCGCTGCCCGATCGCCCCGTACCCGATCAGCCCGACTGTCGCGCCGCTCAGCTCGCTGCCGACCGCGTCCAGCGCGTACAGGTCGCTGCGCCACTGCCCCGCACGGACTCCACTGTGGACGTCTGGGATCTGCCGGAGGGCGGCGAGTAGGAGCGCGATCGTGTGTTCGGCCGCGGCGACCGCGTTGCGGCCGGGTGTCGCGCGCACCGAGACGCCGGCGGCGCGGGCGGCGTCGAGGTTGACGTTGACCGGGCCGCCCCGGCAGCCGACCACGAGCGGCAGGGACTTGGCGGCGCCGAGCACCCGGGGGGTGAACGGCGCCATCTGGGCCCCCGCGACCTCGGCGCCCGCAACCGCCGCCATCAAGGATTCCTCGTCGCCGGATGCCTCGTCGACCTCGGCCACCGGCCCGAACGGCGTGTGCGGCCACGGCAGCACCAGTTCACGTATATCCAGTGTGGACAAGGCCGGGCCGAGCCGCTCGCGCAGCGCCTCGACGACGAGCGTGGGCGTGACGAAGTGGTCGCCAGCCACCAGTACGCGGGTCATGATGCCCCTTCCCCGGCCCAGACCGGACGCGCCTGAGCGATGTGGTGCAGGTACCGGGAGTACCCGGTCTCGTAACGGTCGCGGACGCCGGGGTCCGGCGCGAACGTCTCGCCGGCGGGCGCCGGTAGCGAGGGCAGGCCGAGCACGCGCCGCGCGGCGAGTGCCGCACCGCGGGCCCCGATCTCCTGCCCGCCGAGCACCCGCACCGGCCTTCCCAGCGCGTCCGCGAAGATCTGCGCCCACTCGGGCGACGCCACGCCGCCGCCGCACGCGGTCAGTTCACCGGTGAGGCCGGCCGCTTCGAGGTTGTGCCGGGCGCTGTACGCGATGGCCTCGCAGGTGGCCCGCACCACGTCGGCGCGGCCGGTGCCCAGGTGCAGCCCGTCGATGCGGGCGCGGGCGCGCGGCGCGACGAACGGCGCGCGTTCGCCCGCCTCGGCGAAGAAAGGCAGCACCGTCAGCCCGTCGGCCCGCCCGGTGGCGAGCAGCGCCGGCAGGTCGGCGACGGTGGCGCCGACGAGACGCAGCACCCAGTCGAGCGCGGCGGTGCCGACCATCGCGGGCAGCGCGCGCAGCCAACGGCCGTCGTCCCAGGTGCTCAGGGTCAGCCCGCTCGGTTCGCCGCCGGTGTCCACTGTGTCCGTCAACACCTGGCACGCCAGCGTGGTACCGACGATGAGCAGGCCGTCGCCGACGGCAGCGACGCCCGCTCCCCACGCCGATGCGGGCAGGTCGTAAGGCGCGGCCACGACGGTGGTGCCGTCGGCCGCGACGCCGTGCGGCGCCGCCGTCACCGGCGCCAGCAGATCTCGCCGGTGGTCCAGGCCGCACGCGGCGATCAGCTCTTCGTCGTACGCCCGGCGGCGCGGATCGAGAAACGGTGCCGACGCGTCGGACGGGTCGGTCGCGCGCACG
The DNA here is from genome assembly GCF_026130045.1 of Micromonospora sp. CPCC 205371. Lineage (GTDB taxonomy): Bacteria > Actinomycetota > Actinomycetes > Mycobacteriales > Micromonosporaceae > Phytohabitans. The sequence continues at coordinate 3,537 of NZ_JAIBNX010000239.1, read as the reverse complement.
CCGGTCAGCCGCTGGAGGATGACGTCCTTGCAGTACGCCGCCGTGGCTGCCCGGTCCAGTGTGGCCGGTTCGTGCTTGTCCAACCAGGACAGCAGTGGTCCCGCCGAGCCAGGGAAGAGGTGGTTGCCGGTGCGGCGGTCCACGAGACCGAGCGGCGCCGGGGCGGCCCAGGCGGCGAGCAGGGGCGCCGCCCGCGCGAGGAGCCAGGAGATTGCCGGCCGGACCGGCCGCCCCTCGGCGTCGACGAGCCATAGCCCGTCGCCCTGTGCCGTAACGCCGACCGCCGCGATCGGACTGTCTATCATGGACCGGAGCTCGGCCAGCACCGCCTCGACGGACGCGACCACCTGGTCGGTGTCTTGCTCGTACCGCCCCTCCCCCGCCCGGTCGAGCACGGTGGGACGGGCGGCGCGGGCGAGCGGCACGCCGTCCGCGTCGAACGCCACCGCCTTCGTGACGGTCGTGCCCGCGTCGACGCCGATGACGACCGGCTCAGGTGATCTCGTACCGGACACCGTTCTCCCGCATCTCCTGGAGCGTCCCTTCCGGCGCCTTGCCGTCGGTCAGGACCAGGTCGAAGTCGCGCAACGGCGCCAGCCGGTGCAGCGCGGCCCGGCCGAGCTTGGTGTGGTCGACCATGAGCACGCTGCGCTGCGCGACCTTGATCATTGCGCGCTTGACCAGCACGATCTCCTGCTCCTGGTGGTACGCGTACCGGCCGGACACCGCCGACGTCGACGCGAAGAGCAGATCGACGCGCAGCGACTCGATCGCCTCCACGCACGGCACGCCGAGGAACGAGTCGTGCGTCGGGTAGTACTCGCCGCCGAGCGCCAGCAGCCGCAGCCCCTGCACGCCGGAGAGCAGCTTTATGGTCTCCAGGAAGTTCGTGATGACGGTCAGCGGGCCGGCGTCTTCGAGGAGCTTGGCGACCTCCAGGGTGGTGGTGGAGTCGTCGAGCATGACGGCCATGCCGGGCTCGATGAGGGTGCGGGCGCGCCTGGCCAGCGCGAGCTTCTCCTCCTTGGCGGCGCGCAGGCGGTACGACACGTTCGACTCGAACACGCTCGACGGCTGCGCGCTGACCCCGCCCCGGTACTTGCGCACCACGCCCTGGCGCTCCAGCTCATCCAGGTCGCGGTGGATCGTCATCAGGCTGACGTGAAACATCTCCGCCAGATCATTGGCCGACACCGACCCGTGCTGGAGGACGTGCTCGGCGATCTCGGCTTGGCGCTGGGCGGGCCGGCCCCGTTCGGGCGTGTCGGTCGCGGTCATGCCATCCATCCTTGAGCCACCGGCACGTTGTACGCCAGCAGCGCGGCCGGTCCGCCCGGCCGGTGGTACCGGAGCGTGGTCGCGGCGACACTGTCGTACACCGGCAGCCGCCGCCGGTATTCTCCCAGCGGCACACCGAGCACCGCGCACGTGACCAGCCGGATCAGCGTGTTGTGCGCGACCACGAGCACCTTGCCGCCCGGGTCGGCGGCGACCAGGTCAGCGAGGGCGGCGCGTGCCCTATCGACCGCCTCGGCGGGCGGCTCCCCGTCCGGAAAGTGATATTCCGCCGGATCTGCCTCGAACCAGGCGACCGCCTCGGGATCGTCCGCCCGGACCTGGTCGAGCGTGCGCCCCTCGGCCACCCCGAAGTCCAGCTCGCGCAGGCGGGGCTCGACGGTCGGCGCCAGCCCGGTCACGGCCGCTACCGGCGCGAGCGTGGCGACCGCCCTGCGCAACGGCGAACTGGCCAACGACGTGAACTTCTCACCGGCCGCCCAGCGCGCCAGCGCCTCGGCCTGCGCCTCCCCGTGCGCGTCGAGCGGCACGTCCGACCGCCCCGCGTACCGGTTGGGGTGATGCCAGACCGTCCGCCCGTGCCGGACCAGCACCACGGCCGTGGTCACGATCCATCCTTCGCGTACGCGGCCAGCGCCCCGTCGAGATAACCACGCTCGGCGAGCGCGTCGACGAACCGGGCGTACGGCTCGGCGAATCGTTCGGGTGCACCGGCCGGCCGCACCCCCCCGCCCGGCCCCCGCCCCGGGGGGGCGGCCGCGCCCCCGACCGCGCCGGCGCCGCCCGCCGCGACCCCCGCCATCCCGACCGCCGGCTCAGCCGCCGCCGGAAGCACCACCTCGCGGCCGAGGACGTCCGCGCGCAGCTGGCACCAGTACCGGCTGCGGGTCGCCCCGCCGGTCAGCGACAGCGGGCCGTCGACCCTCGCACCGAGCCGCCGCATGTACCGATAGCAAAGGCGCTCGACGAAAGCGACCCCTTGCAGCACCGCCGCGTACCTGTCCACCTCACTCGCGAATGCACCGAGCTCGAACGGCTCAGCGCTCGGATCCACGAACGGAAATCGCTCGCCGCGCCGCACCAGCGGATACGCCAGACCGCCCGACGGTTCGTACCGAGCCGCCTCGACATCCATGACCGCCGGGTCGACGCCCGGAAAACGCAGCTTGAGCACGCCCGCGCCGACGTTCGAGGCGCCGCCAGGCAGCCAGCCGCCGTCGGGGTGACGGTGCGAGTAGACCGCGCCGTGCGGGTCGGCGAGGCGCGCCGCGCTCACCCCCTTGAGGACGAGCGTGGTGCCGAGTACCGAGTTCCAGCTGCCGGGCTGGAGCGCGCCGGCCGCCACCTGCGCCGCGCAGCCGTCGGTCATGCCAGCCCGCACCGGCACCCCGACCGGCAGCCCCGTGTGCGCCGCACCCGCCTCACCGACCCGGCCGATCGCCATGCCCGGCCGCACCACATCGGGCAGCACCCCGACCGGGATAGCCAACTTCTCCAGCACCGCCACCGGCCACGCCCCGCCATCAAGGTCGTACCCCGTCTTGAGAGCATGGCTCCAGTCCGTCGCCACCGGCCCACCGGTGAGCCGCCCGGCCAGATGATCGGCGCAATGCTGCAACGTCAACTCGCCGCTCGCGGCCGCCGCCCGCACCTCGGCCGGCCCGTGACGCAACGTCCACAGCAGCTTCGGCAACGCCCAGGACGGCTGCATCCGGTGCCCGAGCGCCGCCCAAAGATCGGCGCCGGCGGCCGCGACCTCTTCAGCTTCGACCGCGGCGCGCGCGTCGTCATACATGACCGCGGCTGTACGCGCACGGCCGTCACGCCCAGCCAGTAGAAACGTGCCGGAGGTACCGCAGATCGCGACACCGGTCACGCGCTTGGCGTCTAACCAGTGGAGCGCCTGCCGGCACGCCCGCCCGAGCACCGCCCACCACTGCGCCGGATCTTGCTCATGCCGCTCACCCGCACGCACGCTGTCAAGCCGCCCGGCCCCCCGCCCGACGACGTCACCCGTGCCACTGACAACGAGCACCCGGAGACTCTGCGTGCCAACATCGACACCAACGCAGAGCCCGCGCTCCATATCTACCACCATTGCGCGTTAACTTAACACACAGACATGTGCACCTAACACCACTCCTTGCGACAATCCAGCCCGCACCCCGCCGCGCACGCCCCCGCCGCGCACGCCCCCGCCGCGCAGGGCCGCGCCCCGCCCCGCCGCGCCCGGCCGCGCCC
>NZ_JAIBNX010000238.1:4821-12560 GCF_026130045.1 Micromonospora sp. CPCC 205371 | reverse complement strand
CGCGCGGCTGTCCTGGGGGGCCGTGGCGGCCGGTGCGAGGAACCCCGCCGCGCGCGGCGCGCCCGCGAGGGCCGAGGAGACGCCCGCCCTGGAGGCGATCGGCTTCGGCGCGCGGACGCCCGTGTCGCCGGCACCGGCCCTGCCGGCGCCGCCCGCCCGTGGTGGCGGCCGGGCCGGGCGGATCGCGGTGCTCGCGGTGGCGCTCGCCGTGCTCGTGACGTCGCTGACGGTCGCCGGCATCGCCACCGGCGTGCTCCCGCTGGACGGCACCGGCAGCCCCGCCGGTGGCGGCGTCACGCCGTCGGCGACGGGTGCCGCCCCGTCCAGCCCGATCGCCTCGCCCAGTACGCCGGCCGCGTCGCCGACCATGGTCAGCCCGCCGCCCAGCAAGGTCGTCCTGGAGGACCCGCTGACCGAGCCGGGCCTTTGGCCGACCCGGCAGGAGCCGGTGCAGCTCGCCACGTGCGACTACGACGGCGGCCTCGTCGTCACGCGCGGCAAGCAGGGCCCGTATCGGTGCCGCGGCCCCATGGACCCGTTCACCGACTTCATCTTCTCCGTCGACGTGCGGCTACGCACCGAGGGCAGCTGCGCGGGCATGTGGTTCCGCTTCGCGCAGAACGCCGGCTATCTCGCGCGGATTTGCCCGGAGGGCGTCTACGTGGCGACCCACGGCGTCAACGACGCGGCGGAGGTGACGGTGCTGGGCATGATGCCCTTCGTCACCCCGATCGCGCTCGACACGAAGACCCGCATCGCCATCACCGTGCGCGGCTCGTCGATCGCGCTGGACCGCGACGGCTACCGGATCGGCGAGCTGACCGACACCACGTTTACGCAGGGCCGCGTGGTGCTCGGCATCTACCCGGAGGTCACCGAACACCAGCCGCCGTTCGAGGTCGCGTTCACCAATGTGGAGGTACGCGCCATCACCACGTGACCGCGCTCCGCGCCGTGGGTTTGTTTCATGGGTTGACCTAAACCGAAACTCCGCCGTAACCTGCTGCGGAGCAACTCTTCGGGAAGGGATCGCATCCCCCATGGTCGATAGACTCGCAAGATCCGTTAACCGTCGAGACGTCATCCGCATGGCCGGTCTGGCCGGCCTCGCCGGCCTCGGGCTGTCCGCGTGCGGCCGCGGCTTCGGCGGCGGCGACGATGAGCCGGCCGCCGGCACGGTCCAGCTGAACATGGTCTGGTGGGGCGACGCCAAGCGCGCGGAGAAGACGCAGGCGGCCCTCGACATCTTCCAGCGGAAGAACCCGGGCATCACCATCAAGACCGAGTACCAGGACAGCGGCCCGTACAAGGACAAGCTGGCCACCCGGTTCGCCGCCGGTGACGCGCCCGACCTGATGGCGATGCGGATGGACAGCCTGCGCGAGTACGCCGACCGCGGCGCGCTGCTGGACCTGACCTCGCACTCCGGCGCGGTGGACCTGTCGGGGCTCAGCGAGAGCGCCCGGACGCTGGCCGCGGTCGGCGACAAGACGTACGGCGTGCCGGCCGGCCTGAACGCGATCGGCTTCGTCATCAACAAGACCCTCACCGACAAGTACGGCGTCCAGATCCCCGACGGCAACACCTGGAGCTGGGCCGACCTGAGCACCTTCTCCCAGGCCATCACGAAGGCCAGCGGCAAGAAGGTGTACGGCACCAACTTCGACGCCTCGACGCTGGCCAACCTCATCGTCTTCACCCGCCAGCAGGGCGAAGACTTCTACACGGCGGATGGCGCGCTGGGCGTCACCGAGGCCACCATGGTCGCCTGGTTCGACATGTTCAACCAGATGCGCGCCAGCGGCGCGATGCCACCGGCCGGTTTCATCGAAGACGTGGGCTCCTCGGCGGAGGCCTCGTACCTGGCCAAGGGGTCCATCGCGTCCCAGATCATCCCGACCAACAACTTCCTGGTCTACAAGGAGGCCGCCGGCGGCAACCTGGCCCTGCTCCGCATCCCCGGCGAGACGCAGGCCAAGCGGCGCGGCCAGTCGGTCGACTGCCCCCACCTGTGGTCGATCGCGTCCGCGTCCAAGCACCAGGCCGAGGCGCTGAAGCTGCTCAACTTCCTGGTCAACGACATCGATGCGTCGAAGGCCACCGGTACGACCCGGGGCGTCCCGGCCAGCTCGAAGATCGCCGAGGAGCTCAAGCCGAGCCTTACGCCGGACGACCAGGTCGCCACCGAGTACCTGATCGGCCTGCAGGGCGAGAACCTGCCGCGCTCGTACACGTACCCGCCCGGCTCTAGCAAGATCCAGTCAAGCCTGGAGTCGATCGCCACGGAGGTCGAGTTCAAGCGGCAGACGCCGCAGCAGGCCGCCAAGGCGTTCATCGACGCGGGCCGGAAGGCGCTCGGCAAGTGACGTCGGGTACGACGACGCGTGCGCTAGCCGGCTCCGTCGCAAGCGATGTGCTGGCCGCGCCGCGGCGGCGGAGAGCCAAGCCGCGCAAGGACCGCGCCGGATACCTGTTCCTGCTGCCGTGGTTCATCGGGATGCTGTTCACCATCATCCCGTTCTTCGCCTCCCTGTACCTGGCCTTCACCGACTACAACCTCCTCAACGCTCCACAGTGGATCGGATTCGGCAACTTCCGGGAGATGTTGGACGACCCGCTGCTGCGCCAGTCGCTGAAGGTCACGTTCATCTACACATTCGTGTCCGTGCCGCTGTCGCTGGTCGTGGCGCTCGGCGTGGCGATGATGCTCAACCGCGGCATCAGGGGCCTGTCCGTCTACCGGGCGGTGTTCTACCTGCCGTCCCTGCTGGGCGGAAGCGTCGCCATCGTGCTGCTGTGGAAGTACATCTTCGGCTTCGACGGCATCGTCAACGGCTTCCTCGGCTGGTTCGGCATCGACGGTCCAGGGTGGACCACCGATCCCGACTACGCCCTGACGACGCTGATCATTCTGCACATCTGGACGTTCGGCTCACCGATGGTGATCTTCCTGGCCGGCCTGCGACAGATTCCCACCATGTACTACGAGGCCGCGGCGACCGATGGCGCGTCGAGATGGCGGCAGTTCCGCTCCATCACCCTGCCGCTGCTGAGCCCGATCATCTTCTTCAACCTGATCCAGTCGCTGATCTCGTCGTTCCAGACGTTCACCCAGGGCTTCATCATGAGCGGCGGCACCGGCGGCCCGGCGGACTCCACGATCTTCTACAACCTTTACCTGTACCAGCAGGGCTTCTCCCAGTTCCACATGGGCTACGCGTCGGCCATGGCATGGGTCCTGCTGGTGATCATCGCCGCCTTCACCGCGCTGAACTTCCTGGCCGCCAAGTACTGGGTCTTCTACGACAACTGAGGTTCACGCCATGTCGATCGCCCCGCCGGCCAGGCCGGCCACCGCTCCGCCGCGGTCCGAAGAGGACAGTTTCCTCGAACGGCAGGGCAGCACGCGCCGGTCCCGGTTCACCCGGCACGTGATTCTCTGCGTGCTCGGCGCGGTCATGATGTACCCGTTGCTGTGGATGGTCTCCAGCTCGCTCAAGCCCAGCAAGGACATCTTCACCGACCTGTCGCTGTGGCCGTCCAACTGGGACTTCAGCAACTACCCCGACGGCTGGACGGCGCTGGAGCAGCCGTTCACCGTCTACTTCGTCAACTCGCTGGTCATCGTCGTGCTGAGCATCATTGGCAACCTGGTGTCGTGCTCGCTGGCGGCGTACGGGTTCGCACGGCTCAACTTCACCGGCCGCAAGCTCTTCTTCGCCCTGATGCTCGGCACCATGATGCTGCCCGGTCACGTGCTGCTCGTGCCGCAGTACATCGTGTTCGCCAAGCTGGACTGGATCAACACGTACTACCCGCTGCTGGTGCCGAACTTCCTTGCCACCAACGCGTTCTACATCTTCCTGATGGTGCAGTTCATGCGGTCGCTGCCGAGCGAGTTGGACGACGCCGCACGCATCGACGGCTGCGGGCCGTTCCGTACATTCTGGAGCGTCATCATGCCGCTCTGCATGCCCGCGTTCGCCACCACCGCCATCTTCACGTTCATATCGGTGTGGAACGAGTTCTTCGGCCCGCTCATCTACCTGACCGACTCCGAGCTGTACACAGTGCCGCTGGCGCTGCGGCAGTTCATCGACTCCGAGGGCCAGTCCCAGTGGGGGCAGATGTTCGCCATGTCGTTCCTTTCCCTGGCGCCGGTCATCGGGTTCTTCATCGCCGGCCAGAGGTATCTGGTCAAGGGCATCGCGACGACGGGACTCAAGTGACAGCGAACATGAGACGGTACGCGTTCGTCGGCACCGGCTCGCGGGCCCAGATGTACCTGGCCGCGCTGCTCGGCTCGCACTCCGACGCCGGGTACCCCGTGGCGTTCTGCGACACCAACGAGGTGCGCATGGCGTACCACGACCGGGTCGTCGCCGAAGCGCGGCCAGACCTCACGGTGCCGCACTACGCGGCTGGCGACTTCGACGCGCTGCTGACCAGGGAGCGGCCCGACGCCGTCGTGGTGACCTCACCGGACGCCACGCACGCCGGATACGTCAGCGCGGCGCTGCGTTTCGGCGCCGACGTCGTCGTGGAGAAGCCCATGACGACCGATCTGGCCGGGCTGCGCCAGATCCACGACGCGCTCGCCGCGCCCGGCGCGGGGCGGCTCACCGTCACCTTCAACTACCGGTACTCGCCGCGCAACACGCTGGTGCGGCGGCTCATCGCCGGCGGCGCGATCGGTGAGGTCACGTCGGTGGCGTTCGAGTGGTGCCTCGACACCGTGCACGGCGCCGACTACTTCCGCCGCTGGCACCGCGACAAGGCCACGTCGGGCGGCCTGCTGGTGCACAAGGCCAGCCACCACTTCGACCTGGTCAACTGGTGGCTCGCCGACCTGCCCGAGGTGGTGTTCGCGCGCGGCGGGCTGCGCTTCTACGGCGCCGACAACGCCGCCCGCCGCGGGCTGGGTCCGCGGCCGGAGCGCAGCCGGGACGCGGCCGATCCCGCCGATCCGTTCACCTTGGACATCACCGCCGACGACAAGCTGCGCGAGCTGTACCACGCCGGCGAGCACCTGGACGGGTACATCCGGGACCGGGACGTGTTCTCCGGCGGCATCACGATCGAAGACAACCTCAGCGTCGTGGTCGGCTACCGGAGGAGCGCCTCGATGGCGTACACCCTGCACGCGCACAGCCCCTGGGAGGGGTACCGGGTCGCGGTCAACGGCACCGCCGGGCGCATCGAGCTCGACGTCGTCGAGCGCGGCCACGTCGCACCCGCGGCGGCGCGAGCCGCCATCGGCGCCGCCACCGCCGTCGTGGACCCCAGCGCCGGCGTGGTACACCCCAATGGCGGCGGTCCGCGACCGCGCGGCGCCCGCCTGCTGCTGCAACGCCATTGGGAGCCGGCCCAGGAGGTGCCGATTCCGAGCGGGACCGGCGGCCATGGCGGCGGCGACACGATGCTTCTCGACGACGTGTTCCGCGGGCCTCGCCGCGACCCGCTGGGCCGGCAGGCAGGCTATGTGGACGGTGCCGCCAGCGTGCTCGTGGGCGTGGCGGGCAACGAGTCGCTGCGCACCGGGCAGGCCGTGTACGTGGCCGACCTTGGTTTGCTGCCACTGACGGGGGAGCAGTGACATGGCAGAACCGTGGGTCGCCGACAACGGCGACGGCACGTACCGCAACCCGATCCTGTACGCGGACTGGTCCGACCCCGACGCGATCCGGGTCGGCGACGATTTCTACATGATCGCGTCCAGCTTTCACCGGGTGCCGGGACTGCCCGTGCTGCACAGCCACGACCTGGTCACCTGGTCGCTCATCGGCCACGCGCTGGAGCGGCTGGAGCCGGTCGACGAGTTCCGCACGCCGCGCTGGGGCTGTGGCGTGTGGGCGCCGGCCCTCCGGCACCACGACGGGCTGTTCTGGATCGTCTACCCAGACCCCGACCGGGGCATCTTCGTGGTGACCGCCACCGACCCGGCCGGCCCGTGGAGCCCGCCCCGGCTGCTCAAGGGCGGGCGCGGCCTCATCGACCCGTGTCCACTGTGGGACGGCGACGGCTCGGCGTACCTGGTGCACGGCTGGGCCAAGAGTCGCGCCGGCGTCAACAACAAGCTCACCGCCCACCGCATGAGCCCCGGCGCCACCGAGCTGCTCGACGCGGGCCGCGACATCGTCGACGGTGACGCCCTGCCGGGGTACCGCACGCTCGAAGGCCCCAAGTGGTACAAGCGGGACGGCTGGTACTGGATATTCGCGCCGGCCGGCGGGGTCGCCACCGGATGGCAGTCGGCGTTCCGGTCCCGGGAGGTCTTCGGGCCGTACGAGGACCGCATCGTGCTGGCACAGGGCGACACCGAGGTCAACGGGCCGCACCAGGGCGCCTGGGTCACCACCGCGAAGGGCGAGGACTGGTTCCTGCACTTCCAGGACCGGGGGCCGTTCGGGCGGATCGTCCACCTGCAACCCATGCGCTGGGGCGCCGACGGTTGGCCAGAGATCGGCGCGGCTGGGGAACCGGTGAACCAGCACGCGAAACCCGCGGTAGCCGACCCGCGACCCGCGCCACCGAACGAGGGTCTCCAGTGGACGTGGTCTGCCAACCCCGAGCCCCACTGGTCAGAGCCGCTGCCTGGCGGCGGGTTCCGGCTCGCCTGCGTGCCCGGCGGAGACGACCTGCGGGCGCTGCCCAACGTGCTCGGGCGGCGGCTTCCGGCAGACCGGTTCCGTGCGACCGTCACGCTGCGCCTGACCGGCGCCTCAGCGGGCGCGCGGGCCGGCCTGACCGTGCTCGGCGCCACCTACGCCTGGATCGGGCTCGTCCGCACGGACGGCGGAGACCGGCTGGTGTATCGAGTGGCGGGGGAGGGCGAGTCCGAAGCGGACGCCGCTCCGGCGACCACTGTGGATACGCCCGTCGTCCTCGGCGTCGACGTGCACCCGGACGGGACGTGCCAGTTCCGCGCGGGCGACCAGCCCGTGGGGCCGCCGTTCCCCGCGACCGGTGGGAGGTGGGTCGGCGCCACGCTCGGCATCTTCGCCACCGGCGACGGCGGTACGGCCGACTTCACCGACCCGCGGATCACCGCATGACGCGTACCCTCCCCGGCACGCTGAGCCTGCGCCTCGACGGGCACGCGGTCGCCGAGTACGTCTGGCGCCCCCAACTGCCGGCGGACGTCTCGCCGCGCCCCTACCTGCACCCGGTGCGGACGCTGGCCGGCACCGAGGTCACCGAGCTCATGCCCGACGACCACCCGCACCACCTGGGCGTCAGCGTGGCCGTAGCCGATGTGGACGGTGCCAACTTCTGGGGCGGGCGCACGTTCGTGCGCGGCCGCGGCTCGGTGCACCTGCCCAACCACGGCGTCCAGCGGCACCACGACTGGGCCCGCCGCACCAGCAGCGACCTCACCCACGAACTGCGCTGGATCGGCCCGGAGGGCAACGACCTGCTGCGCGAGCGCCGCAGCATCGCCGCGCGGGCCGTCGGCGGCCAGGCGTGGGCGCTGGACTTCGAGTTCGCCCTGACGAACGTGACCGCCGGACCGCTCACGTTCGCCAGCCCGGCGACCAACGGGCGCTCGGGCGCCGGGTACGGCGGGTTCTTCTGGCGGGCCCGGCGCGGCCACCAGCGCGTCCACGTCCTGGGTCCGGAGCGCACGGGGGAGCGGCACCTGCACGGCCGGCGCTCGCCATGGCTGGCACTGACCGGCAGCAGCACCGACCCGTGGACCCTGATCTTCGTGCCGGTCGCTCCGGCCAGCCGGAGCGACC
>NZ_JAIBNX010000238.1:0-4811 GCF_026130045.1 Micromonospora sp. CPCC 205371 | reverse complement strand
TCGGCTCGTCGCTGGCCTGGGACCAGCCGCTGGTCGTCGCCGCCGGCGGGCGCCTGCGCCGCCGGATCGTCACCGTCGTCGCCGACGGCAGGCTACGCTCCGGTCAAGCCGCCGACCTCGCTAGCGCGGTCCTGGCGGACACGGAGGCCGGGTGATGAGAGGCGGCGAGACAACGATGACAGCACCGCGGTCCGTGGTCGTCGAGCAGCCACGCGGCACCGCCGTGCTGCGCCTGCGCGGGCAGGACGTCGCGCGCTACGTATGGCAGCCGGACGTCCCGCTCGGCAGCTCACCGCGGCCGTACCTGCACCCCGTGCGCACGTTCGCCGGCGCCACCGTCACCGACGCCGCACCCGACTCGCACCCGCACCAGTTCGGCATCTGCGTCGCCGCGCCCGACGTCGACGGGCACAACTTCTGGGGCGGGCGCACGTTCATCGCCGGCCACGGCCCGGCCTGGCTCGACAACCACGGCACGCAGGCGCACCAGCGGTGGCTGCGCCGCACCGACACCGAGCTGGCACACGCGCTGCTGTGGACCGGCGCCAACCACACGCCGCTGCTGCGCGAGGAGCGGTCGATCAGCTGCTGGCCGGTCGCCGACACCGCGTGGGCCCTCGCGGTGCGCACCGAGCTCACCAACGCGCTCGACCGGCCGCTGCCGATCCGCAGCCCCGCCGCGCACGGCCGGGTCGGCGCCGGCTACGGCGGCGTCTTCTGGCGCGGTCCCGCCGTCGCGGGCACCGCGCGGGTGTTCAGCGCCGCCGGGGCGGACGTGCGCGCCGTGCACGGCACCACCGCCGCCTGGCTCGCGGTCACCGGCGACGCCTGGACCATGATCTTCGTACCGGGAGACGAGACCACCGCGCGCGACAGGTGGTTCGTGCGCGCCCGCGACTACATCGGCGTCTGTTCGTCGCTCACGTGGGACGAGCCGCTGGTGCTGGCACCCGGCGAGACCATCGCCCGGCGCGTCGTCACCGTCGTCGCCGACGGCGCCCTTTCTACGGAGGCGGCCGCCGAACTGGCAGCCGCTGGGCGAGCCCCGTGAGGGCACACGTGCGGCCGAGCAGCCCGCGCCAGGCCGCCGAGCCGGTGCGGCAGGAGGGGCTGCGCAGCATCAACCTGGAGTTGGTGTTCCGGCACATCCTCGCCGCGCCGGCGCCCATCTCGCGCACCGAGCTGGCCACCGGCACCGGCCTCACCCGCCCCACGATCAGCCGCATCGTCGAGGAACTGCTCGCCGGCAACCTCATCACCGAGACCGGCCTCACCCACGACGGCCGCGCCGGGCGCCCGCGCGTCGGCCTGTCCATATCGGACAAAGGCCCGGCCGGCCTGGGACTCGACATCCGCTCCGACGGCCTCGCGGCCTGCGTCGTCGACCTCACGGGTACCGTCCGGCACCTGGCTTTCGCACCGTCCACATACGCCGATCAGGGCGCGCCGGCGGTGCTCGCCGAGCTGGCACGCATGGCCGGCACCGCCATCGAGGCCACCGCCGCCGAAGACCTGACGGTGGTCACCGCCACGCTCGCCGTGCCCGGCCCGGTCGACGCCGGAATGGTGCGATCCGCGCCGGCCCTCGGCTGGCGCAACGTCGACGCCGGCGCGCTGCTGCGGGGCGCCACCCGGCACCTCGCCGTACCCATCACCGTGGACAACGAGGCGAACCTCGCCGCGCTGGGAGAGCTGTACGCGAGCGACAACACCTTGAGCAGCTTCGTATATGTCTCGGGTGGACTCGGCATCGGTGCCGGCATCGTCCTCGATGGACAGCTACTGCGTGGCGTGCGCGGCTGGAGCGGCGAGCTCGGGCACGTCACCGTGTACCCGGACGGCAAGCCCTGCCCGTGCGGCTCGCGCGGCTGCCTCCAGACGTACGCGAGCCTGCCGGCCATCCTCAGCGACGAGCCGGTACCCCCGCACAGCACCCCCGACGCGGCCGTGACCGGCCGTGCCGACGCCGGCGACCCGGCCACGCTCGCCGCCCTGGACACCGCGGGCACCGCCCTGGGCATCGCGCTCTCCGACGTGATCAACATCCTGGACATCGACACGGTGCTGCTCGGCGGCGCGTTCTCGCTGCTGTCGTCGTGGCTGACCGCGACCATCCGCACCGAGCTCAACCAGCGCGTGCTGACGGCGGCGTGGGCCCCACTGACGGTCCGCCCGGCGCAACTTGGCCCGGACGCGGCCGTGATCGGCGCCGCCCTGACCGCGATCGACCAAATCCGCCAACACCCCACCGCCTGGCTCCTCCGCTAGCCCCCGCGCCGCGGTGGCCATCAGAACGGGTGGAAGGCCTCGAAAGGCGGTTCGGTCAGGTCGTCGGGGAGGCGGAAGGCCGCGCAGCGGATCACCGGGGCGCCGTCGATGGGCCAGGCGCTTCCCGCGGCGAACGCGTCCGGGATCGCCGTCCAGCCCAGGTTTCGCTCGTAGTAGCGGACCGCCGTGCGCACCGAGGGCGTCCAGACATCGTCCATGATGATCAGCCCGCCCGGCCGGACGAGCTTGCGGAGGAAGTACAGGTCGACGAAGACCTCGTGGAAGCGGTGACTGCCATCGACGAACGCCGCGTCCGCGACGAGGCCTTCGGTGAGTAGCCGCGGCAGTGCGGTCGACGACGGCTCGACCACCAGCCGGGTGGCCGAGTCCAGTCCCGCCTCCCGCATCAGGGCCCAGCCCACATTGGAGTACGCGGTCTCCTGGAACGGGTCGACGACGACGTGCTGGGGATCGGGCGGATCGAGGGCGGCGAGCGCCTCGCCGATGGCGAGCGCGGAGCTGCCGTACGCGAGGCCGACCTCGACGACGGTCTCGACGCCCTCGGCGATCAGCAGGTCGCGTACCAGGTCGCAGTCGCGCTCGGGCATCGAGACCGTCTCGAAGTCCCGCTCGTGCGGCCGGGTCCACGGTGGACCGTCCGCCGCCAGCCGCCGCCGTACGTCCTGGACGCGCGCTACCCGTTCCCGCGCCGTCACCGGATCACGAGTTCGGCGATGTGGCCCGCGATGTCGTGCTGGCTGATGGGCGTCGGCGCGGCCCCGGTGCGGGCTTCCTGCATCGCTTTGGCCAGCTGGGCTCGGCGCAGCGCCTCCTTCAGGTCGGCTCCGGTCATGCCGGCGCTGGCGGTGGCGAGGCCGTCGACGTCGATATCGTCGGCGAACATCCGGAAGCCGGCCGTCTCGTGCCGCGTCATCAGCTGCCGGATCATCTTGGCGATGATCTGTGCCCGGCCGCTGTGATCGGGCCGGGGGATGGCGAGCTTGATGTCGAAGCGGCCGGAACGGATCAGCGAGTCGTCGACGCGTTCCGGAAAGTTGGTCGTCGCGACCACGATCACGTTCGGGTTGTGTTCGATGAGGTCGTTCATCTCCTGCTTGAAGATGCCGGCCACCGCGTTGATCGCTTGGCTGGCCGCGTCCATGCCGGCGCCGGTGTAGCTGATGATGCTGTCGAACTCGTCGAAGAGCATCACGGTGGGTTCGCGGTACCGGCGAGCGTCCCGGAAGATCCGCTTGATGTTGCGTTCGGACCCGCCGAGCCACTTGTCGAGGATCTCCGGCGTCCGGATCTCGCGGAACGTCGCACCGATCTCGGCGGCGAGCGCGCGGGCGAGCATCGTCTTGCCGGTGCCCGGCGGCCCGTACAGCAAGATCCCCTGCGGGCGTCGCGCTCCCCACCGGGCCATGACCTGTGGGTGCTGGAACGACACCGCGATCTGCCGGAACTGCGCTACGACGGCGTCAAGGCCGCCGACCTGGTCCAGCGTCACGCGTTCCGCGGCGTCCGCACCGGATGACGGGCCCATCGGGTACCGGGACAGCACGTACTCGCCGTGCGGCCCGTCGCCTCCCGCGGCCCGGCCGGCGATGTCCAACACCACCCCCAGCATCGCGGCGAGGTGCCGCGGCGACATCTGCCCGGACGGCACCGACGCCTGGACCGTGACGAGTGGCCCACCGCCGGCGAACCGGGACGGCGGCCGGTGGTACGTCACGGTGGCGCGCAGGCCGGTCGCCGGGTCCGTTCGCGCCACGGAGCGGACCGGCTGCTCCTCGCGCACCGGGGCGGGAGGGCGGCCCAGCCAGCGCGACACCCCGGACCCCGCCGCACCGACGCCGCCCACGACCCGGACCCCCCAGTCGTCTCGGGCGGCGGCCCGGCGCGCCAGCAGCAGACCGACAGGGTCTCGGCCCAGCACGCCGAAGGCGGGCTGTGGCTCGCGGCCGATCCGCAGCGAGGCATCCAGGCGATAGACCGGGTCGCCGTCGCGCGCCCGGGTGGAGAACGACAGCCGTGCGCTACCAATTCCGGGGGGCAGCGCGGCGCCGCGCAGCAGTTCGACGGGTTGGTCGGCCGCGGCGGCCGCCACGATCTCGTCGAAGCCCACCACGGTGATCTGGCAGCCGGCGTACTCGAAGGTCTCGGCTGCTGGCCGGAGGCTGTGCTCGGGTTGCGGCATCGTCCCACCCCATCGTGACGGCTCGCACCTGCCCGAAGTGTGACATCCCGGCCAGCGGCCGGCCACTCGCGCCCGACGGTTCGCGCTCCGGAAGGTCGGGCGATTAGTTCCGCAATCCTTCCGGAAACCGTTGACAAGTCGGACAGATCAAATCGATACTGTGCCATCGGGGGGATCAATCGCCATCGATCGGCTCATTGAGGAGGAGACGCGCAGATGAACGACGCTCCGGTTCACCCCAGGAGCCGCAGACGCGGCCGAATCAGCATGCTCGTCGGCAGCGCCTGCGCCGTGGCGCTGGTCGTGGCCGGGGCGATCCTGCCCGGTACCGCCCACGCGCAGA
>NZ_JAIBNX010000237.1:5654-12954 GCF_026130045.1 Micromonospora sp. CPCC 205371 | reverse complement strand
CCGGGAAAGCAAGCCCCCGTACGTCAACGACTCACCACCACACACCACCGCCACCACATCCGCGGGCTGCCCGGCGATCAACTCATGGACGCCTCCCACAGACGGCACCACCGAGACTGAAGGCTCCGGCCACACCGGCGCCGGGAACCGCGTCAGCCGCTGGTCAGCATCCGCGGCCACAGCACCCAGCAACGCCACCAGATCGGCCACCAGACGCTCCACAGTGGCCACGTCGAACAGCGCCGTGCTGAACTCCAAGCCACCCGCCAAGCCGTCCGCCGCTGGCCCCAGGGTCAGCGACAGGTCGGTGTTGACGGCGACGGTGTCCAGTTCCGCACCGTCGCGCGGGTCGCCGGTGGTGAAGTAGTTGAACATGACCTGGTACAGCGGTGTGCGTGACCGGTCGGGATCGCTGACCAGCGCGTCGACCAGCAGTTCGAACGGCGCGTCCTGGTGGGCGTACGCGTCGAGCGCGGTCCGCCTGACCCGCCCGAGCAGTTCCCGGAACGTCGGGTCACCCGACAGGTCGGTCCGCATGACCAGGGTGTTGCCGAAGTAGCCGATCAGCCCTTCGGCCTCGGCCGGGAGCCGGTTCGCGACCGGGGTTCCGACCACCACGTCGTCGCTGTCGCAGTACCGGCCGAGCAGCGCCGAGAACGCCGACAGCACCGTCATGAACATCGTGGCGCCGCACTCCCGCGACACCGCCCGCAACCCATCCACAGTGGACGCCGGGACGTCGAACCTGACCACAGCGCCCGCGGACGAACGGATCGGCGGCCGCGGCCGGTCCACCGGCAGGTCCAGCGTCGGCAGTCCGGCCAGCCGCCCACGCCAGTAGTCGAGCCCGCCCGCCAGCCGCTCACCCGACAGCCACTCGCGCTGCCAGACAGCGAAGTCCGCGTACTGCACCGGCAGCGGCGGCAGCGACTCGCCCCGGTACAGCGCCTCCAGTTCCCGGCGCAGGACCCGGTCGGACCACTCGTCGAACACGGCGTGATGCACGGTGAACGCAAGAAGATGCGTGTTCGCGCCCAGCCGGACCAGTACCGCCCGAAACAGCGGCCCCTTCGCCAGATCGAACGGCCGCGCCGCCTCCCCAGCGAGGACCTCCCGCGGATCGCCACTCGCCGACACATCGACCACCGGCAACTCGATCGCACCCGGCGGGTCGATCATCTGAACCGGTATCCCGTCCGGACCCGCCACCAGCCGGGTCCGGAGCGACTCGTGCCGGGCCACCAGCGCGGTCAAGGCCGCGGTCAATGCCCCGGTGTCGAGCGGGCCATCCAGCCGTAGCGGCGACACGACGTTGTATTCGACGGACCCCGGGTCCAGGCGGTCGAGGAACCACAGCCGCTGCTGCCCGAACGACAACGGCAACGCCCGATCCCGTGAAACCGGCACCAACGACGCGGCTGACGAAGCCGCTGCGTCGATCACGGCCGCCAGCGCGCGTACGGTCGGGTGCTCGAACAGGTCGCTGAGGGTGACGTCGACCCCGAACACCTTCCGGATGCGCGCGACGGCCTGGGTCGCCAGCAGCGAATGGCCGCCCAGTTCGACGAACCCGTCGGCCACGCCGACGCGCTCGACACCGAACAGCCGCGCCCAGATGCCGGCAAGCGCCTGCTCCGTCGGGGTCGATGGCGGTACGAACTCCCCGGTCACGCGCGGTTCCGGCAGCGCGGCCCGGTCGAGCTTGCCGCTCGGCGTCAGCGGCAGGCCGGCCAGCTCCACGAACACGGACGGGATCATGTACTCCGGCAGCCGCCGCGCCGCGAACCCGGTCAGTTCCGCGACGTCCGGCAGGCCGCGCGCCGGGTCGTCGGGTACCAGGTAGCCGGCTAGGCGCCGGTCGGCGCCCTCGCCCCACGCCCGCACCACCGCGGTCCGCACGCCTGGGCACGCGGCGAGGACGTGCTCGACCTCGCCCGGCTCGATCCGGTACCCGCGCACCTTCAGCTGCTCGTCGACGCGGCCTAGAAACTCCAGCTGCCCGTCGTCGCGCCAGCGCGCCCGGTCCCCGGTGCGGTACATCCGTGATCCGTCGCCGGCGAAGCAGTCGGCCACGAACCGTTCCGCCGTGAGCGCCGGGCGGTTGCCGTAGCCGCGGGCCAGGCCGGCGCCCGCGAGGTAGAGCTCGCCGGTCCGCGCCGGCCGCAGCTGATCGTCCAACACGTATGCGACGGTGTTGGCGATCGGGCCACCGATCGGTGGCGCGGCTTCGTCGTCGGGTCGGGCGAGCGCGGTGCACGCGATGACCGAAGCCTCGGTCGGCCCGTAGCCGATCAGCATCTGGCGCCCCGGCGCCCATGCCTGGGCCACCCGCGCACCGACCCGTTCCGAGCCGACCAGCATCCGCTCTACAGTGGACAGCTGCTCGGGGTCCAGGACGGCCAGCAGCGACGGCGCGACGTTCAACGCCACCGCACCACTGGCCCGCACCAGCCCGGTGAGCGCCACCGGGTCGGCGCGCTCCGCGCTGCCGGCGACCACCAGCGTACCGCCGGTTGCCAGGACGCCGGCCACGTCGAGCACCGAGGCGTCGAAGCTGAACGAGGCGAACTGAAGCGCCCGTCCCGCCACCGCGAAACCCAACGCCGCCACCAGGTTCAGCAGGCCGCCGTGGGTGGCCTGCACCCCCTTGGGCCGGCCGGTCGAGCCCGACGTGTAGATGACGTAGGCCAGTGCCCGCGGATCGACGACCACAGTGGACGGCGCCGACGGCATCCCGCGCACGTCCACGTCGGTGACGACCAGCGTGGCTCCGGCGTCGGCCACCATGAAGTCGAGACGGTCGGCCGGGTACTCCGGATCCAGCGGCAGGTACGCCGCGCCCGCCATCCACGCGCCGACGATGCCCACGACCATGTCCACGCCACGGGGCAGCCGCAGACCCACCACCGACTCGGCGCCCATGCCCTGGGCGCGCAGCCAATGCGCGAACCGACCCGACCGCTCCATCAGCGCGGCGTAGGTCAGCGTCCGCGGCCCGCACACCACCGCCACGGCGTCGGGCGTCGCCGCCGCCCGCGCCGCGATCAGTTGGTGCACCCCGCTTGCGGAGGGCTGGTGCGGCATCGGCCGGAGGGCGGGCGGTTGCTGGGAAACCACGGTGGTTACCTCCACCCCGGACGAGCCCTCAGTGCTTGTCCAGGAATTCGATGATCGCTGCGTTGGCCTCGTCCGGGCGTTCCAGGTAGCCGAAGTGGCCGCAGCCCGGTATCTCCACGTAGTCGCAGTCCGGGATCGCGTCGGCGACCTCGGCCGCGAGGTGCGGCGGGGTGATGGTGTCGTGGGAGAAGGCGATGACCCGGCACGGCGCGGTGACCTGCCGCAGGGCCGAGCGGCGGTCGACGCCGGTCTCGATCCAGGCCTGGCCGTAGCTGGTTTCGTTGCCGCCGCCGGAGTGCCGGAAGGTCTCCAGCCACATCGAGACGGCCTCGTCGTCGTTGAGGGTCGCCGGGGAGAGCATCTGGGTCGCGGTGGTGACGGCGTCGTACTCGGCGGGCATCCGCACGCCGCTCTCGACGAGCGCCCGCTCCGCGTCGGCCTGGGCCACCCGGATGGCGTCCGAGCGGGCCTTGGTGGCCATCAGCACGGCACAGCGAACCAGGTCCGGCCAGCCGATCGCCAGCTCCTGCGCGATCAGTGCGCCCAGCGACGTACCGACGATCTTGCAAGGCGCCATGTTCAGCGCCTCGATCAGGCCCTTGGTGTCGGCGACCAGGTCGGCCATCGAGTACTTGCCGGGCGGGACGTCGGACGGCACGATCCCCCGGTTGTTGAAGGTGATGGCCTGGTAGCCGCGCTCGACCAGGGCGGGTGTCTGGTGCAGGGTCCAGACCCGGCCGGCCGCGGACGAGCCCATGATCATGAGTACTCGTTCGCCGCGGCCATAACGCTCGAACGACAGCCGGATGCCGTTGGTGAAGACGTGAGGCATCGCGCCGTCCGGCTATCGCGCGTCGAGCTTGTCGCGGAGGCTCTTGGGCCGCATGTCGGTCCAGGTCTCCTCCAGGTACCGGTCGCACTCCTCCTTGGAGGCGCACACTCCGGTCTCGGTCCAGCCACCGGGGACGTCGAGGTCGGCCGGCCAGAGCGAGTACTGCTCCTCGTGGTTGACCAGCACCTTGAACCGAGCCTCCGGAGACTCGAAGTCAAAGCTCACTGTCCGCATCGCACACTCCTGTTGGTCGCGTGGTTCCTCAGGTTTGCTCGCGCCGCACCGTCCAACCGCCGCACGAACGCACTTGGACGGCGGCCCCGGTCAGCCACCGGCGCCGTCCCAGATGACCGGGCAGTAGTCGGGGTCGGCGTAGTCCGGCTCGCCGCGTTCGTTGCGACGCACCAGATAGTCGTGGTTGTAGGTGAGCAGCGACCCGTCCTGCAGCGGGTACGGCCGCCACCGGTTCTCGCCGTCCTGCATGTGTACCGACACCGCGCGCCGCGGGCGGTCCGACCGGTTCGGGCCGCTGCCGTGGTAGGTCAGGCAGTGGTGGAAGTTGACGTGCCCCTTCGGGATGCGCACCGGGATCTTCCGCACGTGGCTGCCGTTGTACTCGGCGTTGCGCCGCAGCAGCTCCTCCAGTTGCTCGGGATCGCGCGCGTTGAAGTGCAGGGTGTTGGTGTCGTCCGCGCCGACCTCGTCCCAGCGGTGGCTGCCGTCGACCATGCTGATGGTCCCCATGGACTCGTCGCAGTCGTGCATCGGGATGAACGCGGTGAGCATCCGCTCGGACGTACTGGTCGCCCAGTAGCTGCGGTCGAAGTGCCACGGCACGACGTTCGTGGCCGTCGCGGACGCCGGCTTGTAGATCAGCGTGGTCTGGAAGACCCGGATGACCTCGGCGCCGGACAGCACCGCGGCGACCGCGCCGAGCAGCGGCTTGGTGAGGATGTCGCCGATCGTGGCGACCTCGTAGTGGATGTAGTCGTTGTGCCGCTGGACATCGCCCAGCTCCGGCGTCCAGTACGCGATCCGCGGCGGGTGTAGCGGCAGTGTCCGGTCTCGGTACCCGAGGTAGAACTTGTCGCTCGCCTCCACCAGCATGTCGATCTCATGGTCGGTGAACAGCCGCTTCGACAAGTACCAGCCGTGTTCCTGGTAGAACCGAATTTCCTCAGCCGACGGCAGCAATTCCGCCTCGGCGGCGGTCAAGGTGAATGGCCGAGCGTTCACAAGGCGCCTCCCCGTCGACGTCAACAACGCGCAAAGGTAGGCGATGTACGGCGGCGTGTCAGCATCGCCGGCCGATACCGACAATCGCCGTTGTGATCGTGGTGAACCGTCGGAATAATTCGCCGCGCGCCGACCACGCGCGATCAATTCCCGCGAGAGGAGCGGCACGAAGATGCCTACGGAGAAGGCTCCGGTGCAGTTTGCGGAAGGCAACGGTAACGGTGACGAACCACCGGTGACCCAGCAGCGGATCAGGCCGGGGACCGTCCGGCGGATCGTCCCCTACGTCCGGCGGTACCGCTGGCTTCTCGTCCTGCTCCTCTCGGTGACCGCCGTCGACGCCCTGATCGCGGCGGTGACCCCGCTGTTCTTCGGCTATGTGATCGACAAAGGGATCATCCCGCGCGACACCGGCATGGTCGTCACGCTGATGGTGGTCATCATCGCGCTCGCCGCCGTCGACGCGGTGGCGAAGGTCTTCCAGGCCCGCTCCTCGGCGAAGGTCGGCGAGGGCCTCGTGTACGACCTGCGCACCGAGGTTTACCAGCACGTACAGCAGCAGCCGCTGGCGTTCTTCACCCGCTCGCAGACCGGTTCGCTGGTCAGCCGGCTCAACACCGACGTGATCGGGGCCCAGCAGGCGGTCACCATGCTGCTGTCGCGGAGCGTCGACACGATCCTGACCCTGATCCTCGTCGTCGCCGCCATGTTCTACCTGTCCTGGCAGCTCGCCGTGGTCGCCCTGGTCATGATCCCGCTGTTCATCATCCCCGGGAAGCTGGTCGGCCGCCGGCTGCAGCGCCTCACCCGGGAGACCATGCAGCTCAACGCCGAAATGGGCTCGCTGATGAACGAGCGGTTCAACGTGGCCGGCGCGATGCTGACCAAGCTCTACGGGCGGCCGAAGGAGGAGACCTCGCTGTTCTCGCGCCGGTCCGGGAGGGTCCGCGACATCGGCGTGAAGACCAGCATGACCATGCAGTCGCTCGGCATCGTGCTGGGCATGACCGGCACGCTGACCATGGCGCTGATGTTCGGCCTCGGCGGCATCCTCGTGATCAACGGCCACATCGGGCTCGGTGTCCTGGTCGCCATGATCACGCTGATCGGCCGGCTGTACGAACCGATCGACCAGCTCTCGAACCTGCAGGTCAACGTCCTGACGGCGCTGGTCAGCTTCGACCGTATCTTCGAGGTGCTCGACCTCGAGCCGCTGGTGAAGGACCGCCCCGGCGCGGCCGACCTGCGCGCGCGCCGCGACGGCGCCGGCTCGGCGCCCGAGATCGAGTTCGACGGGGTCTCGTTCCGCTACCCGACCGCCCGCGAGGTCTCACTGCCCTCCCTGGAATCGGTCGCCCTCCCCGCGCCGGAGCGCGACGGCGACGGCATGGTCCTCGCCGGCGTCAGCTTCCGCGCCCCCGCCGGCAAGCTCACCGCGCTGGTAGGGCCGTCCGGCGCCGGCAAGACCACGATCACGCACCTCGTACCGCGGTTCTACGACCCGACCGAGGGCACCGTGCGCGTCGACGGGCATGACGTCCGCGACCTGACTCAGGAGTCGCTGCACGCCACGATCGGCGTCGTGACCCAAGAGGCGCACATGTTCCACGACACGATCCGGGCCAACCTGCTGTACGCCCGGCCCGACGCCACCGAGCCCGAGCTCATCGAGGCGTGCCAGGCGGCCCGCATCTGGGACCTCATCTCCGCGCTGCCCGACGGGCTCGACACCGTCGTCGGCGACCGCGGCTACCGGCTGTCCGGCGGCGAGAAGCAGCGGGTCGCGCTGGCCAGGCTGCTGCTCAAGGCGCCGCCGATCGTGGTACTCGACGAGGCGACCGCGCACCTGGACTCCGCGTCGGAGCACGCGATCCAGCGGGCGCTCCAGACCGCGCTCAGCGGCCGGACGTCGGTGGTGATCGCGCACCGGCTCTCCACCATCCGCTACGCCGACCAGATCCTGGTCGTCGACGCCGGGCAGATCCGCGAGCGCGGCACCCACGACGAGTTGCTGGCCCAGGACGGCCTCTACGCCGGGCTGTACCGCACGCAGTTCGCGCCCCAGGCGTCGCCGTTGCTCGCACAGGCCCAGGGACACGGCCCACAAAGAAGCGC
>NZ_JAIBNX010000237.1:1919-5644 GCF_026130045.1 Micromonospora sp. CPCC 205371 | reverse complement strand
CAGACAAGGCAACGCCCCCCCATCCTAGAAGGGGGGGGCGCCTTCTCGCTGGGTCGCTCAGCCGGTGACCGCGGACTCCTCCACGACCAGCAGGCGTCCGGTGCCGCTCAGCGTCGCCAGGTCGATGTCGGCGATGCAGCGCACCGGGTCGTCGTTGAGGATCAGCGTGCCCTCGACGTGCACGGTCCCGGTCGCGTTGTCAAAGTCCGCGGCGCTGTACTCGGTGGCCGCTCGATCCAGCGGTACACCGAGATCGGTGCCGCCCTTCGTCTCGGTGAACTTGACGAAGACCGTGCCGATGTCTTCCAGCCGAAGCCGCAGCTCCTCCAGCGTCGGGCGGGGTCCGCCCACCACCACGGGCTGCTGGGGGGGCGCGGTGGACGCCCGCCGGGCCAGGTCCTCCAGGGACCACCCCACAGCGCCGACCCCCTCGCCCCCGCGGCCGGCCGCTGGCTCGGCGTACGCGAAGGCGAGGTCGTCGGGGATCTGGAACTTCAGTACCGTCGTGCAGAACTCCTGCCATTCCGGAGTGACGTCGGTGAAGAGCCGTTCGTCCTTGTCGACTCCCACCGGACTAATCAGCACGGTGAATTCATCGCAAAGGAAAACGGGATCCTCATCCGCCATCTCGCGCTCCCGAGGAAGCGCACTGGCGGCCCATCCAGGAAACTGACGGAGCTCACCCAGCGTGTAATACTTGCAGTATTTCTTCACCTGACCTCCGAACCTCGCCGAACGTACTGGCCAGCGCAATGCAGAATACGTCACGGCGGGAATCGGCGGGAGAATGTGCAACTGCCGGGGAAGCGCGGTTGGACAACCGGGTCAGGCGTCGCGCCGCACGAGCAACAGCCCGCCGCAGAGCAGCGCGGCGGCGGCCCAGAGCGCGAGCACCCCGAGCCCGGCCCACGGCCCGATGGGCAGCCCCCGGGTGTCCCCGGCCTGGATGGCCAGACCGGCGGACATCGGCGCGTACTTCTCCAGGTACTCCTGCCACCGCGCGCCTGGCAGCAGCGAGCCGATGAGCAGGGGCAGGTAGAGCAGGCCGAGCACCAGGCCCATGGCGGTAGCCGAGTTGCGCACGATCGCGGCGATGCCGAGGCTGAGCAGGGCGATCAGCACCAGGTACAGGATCGTCCCGACGACCGCGCGCGGCGTCGCGCCCTCGCTCAGCGAGAACAGATGCGGGTGGTTGTTGGCGGCGGTGAACCCGTTGCCGGGCATGACCAGCCGCGCGATCAGCAGTGACAGGCCGATGGCGACGATCGCCGCCACCAGCACCGCCCCGGCCAGCGTGACCGCCTTGGCGGCCAGCAGCACCAGCCGGCGCGGCATGGCCGCCAGGCTGAGGCCGATCATCCCGGTGCCGTACTCGTTGCCGATCGCGATCACACCCAGGATCGCGACGACGGCCTGGCCGAGGTAGACACCCGTGAGCATGAGCCTGTGCGGGTCGCCGCCGCAGTCGATAGGCGAGCAGGAGACCGCCCCGATGATCACCGAGCTGACGAACACGGTAGCGACGATGGCCCCGAGCAGCAGCCAGAAGGTCGCGGAGACCGTGCGTAGCTTGGTCCACTCGGCGTGGACGGCCGCCGTCATGCGTCCCTCCGGCGCAGCAGGACGACGGCCACGACGAAGGCGACGGCGGTGTAGGCGCACAGCACGCCGAAGCCACCCCACGGCGACAGCGGGAAGTATCCCGCCGAGGGGATATAGGTGCTGACGACCTGTTGGTACTCGGGAAGGCTCTGCCGGATGGAGAACCCGGCGGCGGGGGTGACCCGCAGCAGCCACTCCGAGACGCTGACCGGCAGGCCCGGCACGACGGCCAGCATGTACGGCAGCACCATCGACACGATCCCGACCGTGACCGCCCCGGCGTTGCTGCGCAAGACGGTGCCGATGGCGAGCGCCAGCACGGCGGCGAGGGTGAGCAGTGCCGCGGTGCCGACCAGCACCCGCACCTCGGTCGCGGTCGACGTCGGATAGAAGTAGAGGCCGTTGGCCTCGTCGATCTTTCTACCGAGTAGATAGCAGACGACCGTGGCGACAAGGCTGGTGACGAAGGTGACCGAGCCGAGCACGATGGCCTTGGCGACCAGGACGCGGCCGCGGCGTGGACTGGCGGCGAGCGTCATGCGGATCAGGCCCCGCCGGTACTCGCTGGTGATGTACATCGTTCCCACCACCACGACGACGAGCAGCCCGGCGAAGGCGCCGATGACCAGACCCTCGACGGTGTGCCCGCTGCCCTGCGCGCCGCCACCGACGATCGGTGCGATGTCGCCGGCGCCGGTGATGGTGAAGCCGTCTCCGGTGGGCTCGTGACCGCCGCTGGTGCCGGGCGGGTACTGGCCCGAGGTCCCCGTACGGCCGAACTGCTCGCCCTGCCACGACCCGCTCCACTGACCCTGGAGTTCCGGCTCGCCGAACTGGCCGGTGGCGGAGGCTGGATTGTAGGTGCCAGTGCCGAAGCTGGTGACCGTGATGGCCACCGGGCTGGTGACGAACATCCCTGCCTCGACGGTCGCGCCGAGCCCGGACAGGCTCGTGGAGCCGACCTCGGCCCACGTGCTGCCGTCGGTCGACTCGTAACCGGTGATGGTGGTGCCGGACCGCACCAGCCGCAACCACCGCGGCGCCGCCCCGGCCGAACCGGCCTTGTCCTCGGTGTAGTCGTACTGCCAGCGCACGCCGTGCTCGCCGGTCACCATGATCGCGGCGTACCGGGAGCCCTGGTCGAGGCTCTGCTTCATGATGATCCCGGCCTTGGCCCACGGCTGCACCTCGTCGCGCACCACGCCCGGGGCGAGGTCGGTCGAGCCGACCAGCCCGGTAACCGGCACGGTGATGCTGCCGTCGCCGTCGAGCCGCTGGCGGACGAAGTAGAAGCTGTCGTTGACGCCCTTGCCGTCCGGGCCGATCGCGATCTTCGCGGCGGGGTTGTCGCCCCTGCCGTCGGACGCCGTGCTGAACACACCCACCGCGATGATGGCCGCACCGGCGACGAGCATGCTGATGACCCAGCCGGGCGCCGAGCGGAACTTGGTCCACTCGGCCCGCAGCAGTTGCAGGAAGCCGTCCTTGCCGACCGGAAGCTCCGACCGGTACGGCGCGGTCACGGTGCTCATTTGACCCCCCGGCCATCGACCGGGGAGCGGTACTCCGCCGAGTCCTTCGTCAGGTCCATGTAGGCCTCCTCAAGGCTCGCCCGGTGGGCGGAGACCTCGGAGAACGGCACCTGGTGCTCGGAAAGGAGCGTCACGATCCTCGCCGGCGGCATACCGGTCACCGTGACGGTGTCTGGGCCGTCCGTGCTCACGCCCGCACCGGCCTGCGCCAGCACCCGCATGACCCGCGGGACGGCCGGCGTGCGCAGCGTGACCCGGCCGTCGGACGCGGAGGCGAGCAGCTCGCCGACGCTGGTGTCGGTGACGACCTTGCCCCGCCCGACGATCACGACATGGTCGGCGATGTCTTGCAGCTCCGCCATGAGATGGCTGGACACCAGCACCGCCCGGCCCTGCGCGACCAGACCCCGCAGCAGCGCGCGAATCCAGACGAAGCCTTCCGGGTCGAGGCCGTTGAACGGCTCGTCCAGGATCAAGATCCGGGGGTCGCCCAGCAGCGCGGCCGCGATGCCGGGCCGCTGTCGCATGCCGAGGGAGTAGCCGCCGGCGGGGCGGGGGGCCGCGGGCGGCAGCCCGACCTCGGCGGGCATC
>NZ_JAIBNX010000237.1:0-1909 GCF_026130045.1 Micromonospora sp. CPCC 205371 | reverse complement strand
CGCGGCCGGCCGCGTCGGCGCCGCGCGCGCCGGGGGGGGGAGGACCGGGGGGGGGGGCGGGGGGCCGCCGGCGACAGCCCGACCTGATCGAGCACCTGGTCGACGCGGCGCGCGCCCAGGCCCTGGGAGTGGGCAAGCCACAGCAGGTGGTTGCGCCCGGTCCGGCTCGGATGCACGGCGGAGGCGTCGAGCAGCGCTCCGACCTGGTGCATCGGGTTGCGCCAGCTCCGATATGCCTTGCCGACGACGAGCGCACGGCCCTCGTCGGCGGAGTCCAGGCTCATGATCACCCGCATGGTGGTCGACTTGCCGGCTCCGTTGGGGCCGACGAGACCGGTGACCTGACCGGGCCGCACGGTGAAGGTCATCCCGTCCAACGCGAGAGTGGACCCGTACCGCTTGCGAAGACCGGCAACCTCGATAGTTGCGTCCATAGTGGAAAGCGTAGGAATCGACGGCCCGCCGGTCGTCACGGCCGGGAGCGATCCCGGCGTCCCCCTTGGGAGGGATGCCGCCGTGCGCGACACGCCTTGACCCCTCTCATCCGGCTGCCATCATGAGAGGCCATGCGAATGCTGTTCACCAGCACCGACCGGCTCGGTCACCTGATACCTCTCCTCCCCCTAGCCCGCGCGGCCATCGCGGCCGGGCATGAGGTCAGCTTCGCCTCACCGCTGGACGATCCGCAGCAGGTCGCGGCCCTCGGCGTCCCGCACCACAGCTTCGACCTACCGTCGGAGACCGACCGCGAGCAGGCGATCCGCGCGGCCGGTGGGATGCCGGGCGTGCCCGAGGAAGATCTGCCCCGCGCGGTGCTCCAGAAGGTGTCCATGGAGATGTTCGCGCGGATCATCCCGTTGCGCGCGCTGCCCCGGCTGCGGTCGATCGTGGCCATCTGGCGGCCCGACGTGGTGGTCAGCGAAGCCGCCGAGTTCGGCGGCGGCCTCATCGCGGAGTCGTTCGGCATCCCACTGGTACGGGTGCACTACGGCTTGGTACTTCAGGGCATGTTCGAACGCCACATCGCTTCGCCGCTCTCACAGCTGCGCGAAGAGCTCGGCCTCCCCGCCGATCCGGAAGCGCGACGGCTGCTGGACGCCCCGCAGATCGCCTACTTCCCCGCCGCGTTCGAGGGACCCAACGCGAACGCCCCGAACATCTGCCGCGTGCGGCAAAACAACGGCGGCACCACACGACCCGCCCGGACCGAGACCATCCACATCAGCTTCGGCACCGAGGTGGTCAGCCTGCCGATCTTCCCGCAGCTCGTCAGGGACGCCGTCCGGGCCGCCGTCACGACCGGCAAGGAGGTCTCGCTCAGCCTCGGATCGGTCGACCCGGCCCAGTTCCGCGACCTGTCCGGCGCCCGGATCGAAGGCTGGGTGAACCACGACGAGCTGCTACCGACGGTGCGCGCCGTGATCTGCCACGCCGGTGCCGGCACCACACTCCGCGCGCTGACCGCCGGCACACCGATCGTCGCCGTCCCCCAGTTCTCGGACCAGCCGATGATCGCCGGATGCATCGCCGCCGCCCGCGTCGGTATCGCGGTGCGACCCGGACCCGACCTGGTCGGCCGCCTGACCGCCGCCCTCGACCAGATCCTCACCACCGAACCAGCCGGCTGCAAACCCATGGCCCAGGCCGTGCGCGACCTCCCCAGCATCGACCACGCCATCAACATGATCACATCACTGAACTGAGCTACCGCAACGCCCGTCGTGCCCCATACCGCTGCTCCCACACCCCCACCCTCCCCCACCCTTTCTCCCCCCGCCCGTCCCCCGCCCGTCTCCCGCCCGTGTCTCCCCGCCCCTCTCCCCGCCGCTCAAGGCCACCCACCCCGCCCCTTTCCGCCGATCAAGGGCGAATGCACGTGGTTGGATCTCTTTTCCGCGTGCATTCGCCC
>NZ_JAIBNX010000236.1 GCF_026130045.1 Micromonospora sp. CPCC 205371 | reverse complement strand
CGCCGATCAAGGGCATTCGCATCGATCAAGGGCAAATGCACGCGGAAATGAGATCCAACCACGGGCATTCGCCCTTGATCGGCGCGAAGACCGCGCCCGGTCGCGGCGCGAAGACCGCGCCCGGACCCGGCAGGGACGACGCGGACGCTGCGCGGACGGTGCGCGGACGGTGCGCGGACGCGACGCGGACGGCGCGGGCCGCGGGGACCGGGCGGGGTGGGCGTCCGGTCCTGGTTAGGACTTTGGGCGTTGGTTGATCCGGATCTGGTTGCCGGCCGGGTCGCGGAACGCGCAGTCACGCACGCCGAACGGCTGGTCGATCGGCTCCTGCATGACCTCGGCCCCGGTCGCCCGTACCGACTCGAATGTCGCGTCGACGTCGTCGGTCTCCAGCACCAGGCCGCCCAACGAGCCCTTGGCCAGCAGTTCCTTGAGCACCTGCGCGTCCTCGGCCGGCCGGCCCACGCCGACGGTCTGCAGGACGATGCCGAGGTCGGGCTGCGCTGGGGGACCGACGGTCAGCCAGCGCGCGTCTTCCATGGCGACGTCCTCGCGGACCTCGAAGCCGAGTGCGTCGCGGTAGAACGCCAGCGCGGCCTCGTGGTCGTCCACTTCCAGGAAGGTGTATCCGACTGCGATATCCATGCCTAGAACGCTACGAGCCGGGACTGGCCTGCGCTTCTCGATTCCTGCTCGGCCTGGTCACGACTTTTGCCCAGCAACCGGGGACGGCGGCCGCTGCGGCGTGGTTGCGCGCCCGGTAGGCGCTCGGGGTCTCCCCGACCAGCTCGGTGAAGCGGGAGCTGAACGAGCCGAGGGAGGTACAGCCGACGGCCATGCAGACCTCGGTGACGCTCAGGTCACCCCGGCGCAGCAGCAGCTTGGCGCGCTCGATCCGCCGGGTCATCAGGTAGCTGTACGGTGTCTCTCCGTAGGCGGCCCGGAACTGGCGGGAGAAGTGTGCCGGGGACATGAGGGCGGTGCGGGCCATCGCCGGCACGTCGAGCGGCTGTGCGTACTCCCGGTCCATCAGGTCGCGGGCGCGCCGAAGGAGCTTGAGCTCGTCGGGCCTCACTTGGCCAGCATAGTTCTCAGCCCCGACCGCTGCCGGACATCCGCTAGGCTCGCCCGGGTGAGCCGTCGACTGACCGCTGTCGACACCACGACGATCATCGATCACCATCTGTTCGCGCTCGTCGACCGGGAGTACCCGGGTGAGGAGATTCCCGCGCCGCACAAGTCGGGAGATTGGGTCGTCGCGGGACGCTCCTCGATCCTTGTGGAAAGCCCGTACGACAACCTTGACGCGATCCTCCGGCTCGAGGAGTGGGACGGCGAGCCGGAGCCAGAATCGTGGGACGACGGCGTGCCGTGGGACGACATCGTCACCGTCACCGTGGAGTGCCCCAGCGGGGTCATCGGGCTCAACCAGATCACCGCGGGCTGGGACGACACCGGGTTTTCGCTCAGCAGGCCAGGCACGTTCAACGCGCGCCTGGCCTGCCGTAACGGCGCCGAGCACATCGACGACGACGAGGAGTACCTCGTCCGCTTCTGGCCCGCGACGCCCGCTAGCGGGCGTACGGTGTGACGCCGACCTTGTCGATGATCGGTGCGTACCGGGACCGCAGCGGCTCGCTGTACCGGTCGCTGATGTAGGTGGTGCCGTCGAAGTCGGGCTGTTCCTCGGCCGAGAACCGTATGGTGTTGTGTCCGGCTTCGAGCTGGACCGGGATGGTCAGGTACCAGAAGTTGTTGGCGTGGAACGTGTGCGGAAACAGCGTCCGCTGCGCCGCTCCCCCGTTGATCGAGATGTCGGCTGGTCGGGCGAGCGGGTCGGGGTTGTAGTGCGAGGCCGGCGACTGCTCCGGGTTGGAGTACCGGACGGTCAGGGCGTACGTGCCGGCGGCGGGTGCCTGGGCGTCGAAGGTAAGCGTGTTGGCGTTGCCCGGCTCGCCACCGACGCCGGTGACCGCCGTTCCGCTCACCGTGGCCGTGCCGGAGAGCGTGGCCGCCTCCGCCTCGTACCAGTTGGTCGTGAGTGTGCCGGTGGTCCGCTCGACGCGTAGCCGATCCAGGTACAAGCGGCCGGACGCACCGGTGACCGTGACCTTGTTGATACCGCCGGACAGGAACACCTTCACCTGTGTGGACGTCTTGACCTGTGTAACGTGCTGGCCGTTCACCGCCAGCGTCGCGCGGCCAGTGCCGCCAGGGCCGGTGTCGAGGCGCAGCGTGTGCTCGCCGTCTTCGGCGGCGTACACCCAGAAGGTGGCGGACTGCTGCGGGGCGAGCTTGGCCTGGCCTGCGCCGGAGACGCCGGGGTGGTTGTAGTCCACGCGGGCGCCGTCGAGGGTGGCGTGCTCGGCCTCGTAGATGGACTGGCCGGCGGCCGGGTTGGGCAGGGCGAGGGTGATGCGGTCGACGATCGCGTCGCCCTTGGTGGCCTTCGTGCCGTCGAGGCTCCGCGCCGCCAGGGTGATGACGTGGTCGCCTTTGGCGAGCGAGACCGTGGTGTCGGCGTGGTCCCACACCACCCACTTGTAGCCCAGCGGTAGGCGGAGTTCCTGCTCCGCTCCTCCGTCGACGCGCAGGAAGACGTTGGTCGGGCCCTGCTCGGCCACGGCCGCGAACGTGTTGAGGGAGTTGGCGAACACGCTGAGGTCGTACTCGCCGGTCTCCGGCACCGAGACGCGGAAATCGAGCGCGAGGCTGGAGCCGGTGCGCAGCCCGCCGACGTTGTAGGTGCCGGAGGTGTAGAACTTGGACACATTGGAGGGTGTGCCTTCGGGACCGTTGCGGGAGTAGCCGGAGCCGCTGTGCGCGGCGTCCTCGGCCTCGTAGCTGGCGCTCCAGAGCTTCGGCGCCACGGCCTCCGAGGTGGCGTTACGGCCCGGGGTCAGGATTATCTGGTACGCCGAAGACTCCTTGAGCTTCGGCAGGACACCACCGAAGTCGACGGCTACGGTGTCGCCCGATATCCGCTGGTCGAACTCGGCGACGACCTCCGGCTGAGGCGAGTCGCCGATCTGGCCGGTCCACGGGATCTCCTGGACGAGCACGTGCGCGATGCCGTTGAACATGCCGGCGTTCTCGAACGTGATGAGGCCGTCGCCGGACGCGCCGCCGAACAACGCCCGCGCCTGGCGCTTCGACGGGTCCACTGTGGCCACGCCCTGCATGGTGTAGCTGACGTTGGGGAACTGTGGTGTCACCTCGACGGTGTGGCCGCTCATCTGGGCGTACGCGTGCAGCAGCCACCACTGCCCGTTGCCGCGGTTGGCCTGTACCGCGGAGTCGCTGAGGTTGCCGTCGATGTTCCAGTACGCGATGTCGGCGTCCACCTTGGACTCCTCGATGGCCGACACCCATTGGATCATCTGGCCGGGTACCGAGGTGTGGTAGTTGAACGCGTACTCGTTGATGTTGATGGGCAGGTGCCGGCCCAGGATCTCGTCCTCCCAGGCGCGGTACCGGGCGACGCTGGTGCGGATACGGGCGGGGTCGCTCAGCTCGTGCCATGTCATGACCTCAGGCACGGTGCCAGCGGCGACGGTGTGCGCCAGGAACCCCTTGACCTGGTCGTAGAGGACGCTCGTGTTGGGTCCGGCGATCCTGGCGTCCGGCATCTTGCCCTTGATCAGGGCGTACACCTCGTCCCAGGCGGCGAAGTAGTCGCGCGGGTCGGACAGCCAGCTGACCCGGTTGTAGCTCCACTCGCCGGTGCCGAACATGTTGCCTTCCGGCTCGTTGAACGGTACGAAGACGATGTTGTCCTGGTACTGCGGCGGCAGGGTGAGCACCTGGTCGACCTGCTTGGCGATTTTGGCCTTGAAGTCGTCGAGCTTGGCTTGCGGGGTGCTGCCGGGCCACTGGTACGGGAAGCCGCGGT
This sequence comes from Micromonospora sp. CPCC 205371, assembly GCF_026130045.1. GTDB lineage: Bacteria > Actinomycetota > Actinomycetes > Mycobacteriales > Micromonosporaceae > Phytohabitans. Next base: position 9,097 of record NZ_JAIBNX010000236.1, on the reverse strand, counting down.
AGATGTCGGTCATGTAGATGTACACATCGCCGTCGGTGCTGTCGGCGAGGGGCTTGACGACTTCGAGTGCGTCGGCGCCGGGGTGCTGCGGGCCGTCCTGTGCCTTCGTGGAGACGGTGCGCAACCGCATGCCCTCGATGAGGTTGCGTGAGGGTACGCCCTCACCGTAGAGGCCGTACAGCGTGCCGGACGCGCCACCGTGGAAGGCGCCGGTGTTCGTGCCGAGGTCGATCGTCAGGTCGCCGGGTGCGACGACGCGGACGTTGGCCGTCACCGTGGTATCGGTGCCGGCGGCGACGCCGGTGACGGTGAACGCGCCGCGGCGGGCGTAGGAGGCGGGGTCGACCGCGTTCCAGGCAACCGGCACCTCGCGGTCGATGCCGTCGGAGTACGCGCCGGTCACGGCGGGCAGGGCCGGCGCCGCGCCGACGGTGGTCGTGACGTCCACTGTGGTCTGCCTTATCTCGGTCAGCGTGGCGAGGTGGTTTCCGGCGAGCCCGGCGACCTGCGCGTCGGTGAACGCGGTGTCGTAGACGCGGAAGTCGTCCAGCGCGCCGGCCAGGAACGGGTGCCCGGCCCAGAATGGCTTGCCGAGGAACCCGGACGTCGTGTTGGACGCCGAGTGCATGGTGGCGCCGAGGTTGAGGCTGGCGGCGGTGGCGCCAGCCTTCGCGCCGTTGATGTAGTACGTGATGCGCTGCCCGTCGATGGTGGTGACGAGGTTGACCCACCGGTCAGTCGGCAGCTTCTGGGTCGCGGTCACGCCGACCTCGGACCCGCCGTTGACCGGCTTGATGGACGAGCGGGTCCTGCCGACCCCGCTGTAGGACGGGGTGATGAAGGTGGCCGTGTTGAGGTCCTTGCCGATGCAGTAGACCCACTGGAAGTCTTCGCCGCCGGACCACTTTACCCAGGTGGAGATGGTGGTGGCGGTGAGGCCCGCGAAGAGCCCGTTCGGGATCGACACATAGGGCGCCGTGCTGGAGTTCGCGGCACCGCCGGGCAGTTGCAGTGCCTGAGAGCCGTCCGCCCCCACGACCGCCGTCGCGGACCCCGCGTTGACGAGAGTGCCGGAAAGGCCCGAGCCGGACCGGTCGGTGACGACGCCGGTGGACAGGTCGCCTTCGAAGTCGTAGTGCAGCACGAGCCGGCCGGTGTCCGCCGCGGTCGCTGGTGCCGGCAGTCCAAACAGGAGGGCGGCGGCAAGGGCCGCGGCGAGTGGCTTTCTTATCACGTGGACGGTCCCCTTAGTACGTGGGCGGCGGCGAGGATGAGGTAGCTGCTTGCTGTCCAGGTGTAGGCGCGGTCGCGCAGGCCCGTGCCGGTCTCGGCGTCGAAGTTCTCGGCGAAGCCGGCCTTCTCGCACAGCGCGCGGAACCGGTGGCTGATCTCGTCGGCGAGTACGGCGTGGCCGGCGCGGCGCAGCCCGTCCTCGATGAGCACTGTGGACGGTGCCCAGATGGGGCCGCGCCAGTAGCCGTCGGCCGTGTAGTGCGGCGAGTCGACCGGTTCGGTAGCCAGGCCGTGCGCGGTCAGGTGGGTTTCGATGCGGCGGGCGAGCGCGGCGGCGACGTCCGCGGGCAGTTCGGCGCCGAGGACGATCGGCATCAGGTCCAGCAGGCTGGTACTGGACCGTGCCTGGCCGGTCTTCGCGCCCCGGGCCGTGAAGCGGTCACCGGTCCACAGCTGGTCGAGCATCGCCTCACGTATCCGCTCCGCCACCCGGGTCCAGTGCCCGACCGCCTCCGGCATGTGCAGCTCGTCGGCGAGCTCCGCGAGCTGGCGCACCTGCAGGACCAGGAACGCGGCCAGGTCGGCCGTCTCGATGACGCGGTCGCCATCGAAGGTGGTGGCGTTGTCCCAGCCGCTGTCGTTGCCGTGCTGGTAGTGCGGCAGGTCGTGCCCGGGCACCCGCCGCGCGTCGAGCCAGAAGCCGGCCCATCGGGCCAACCGGTCGTAGGTGCGGGTCAGCTCGGCCCGGTCCGGCCGCTTCGGTAGCCGCTCGCGCAGTTTCCGCCATGCCCAGCCGTGGATCGGCGGCTTGACGTAGTTGTAGAGGACCTCCGAGTGGGTTACCGAGTCCGGCAGGGCACCGGCCTGATCCTGGTGGTCGAACGGGAGCTGAAACTGGTCCCATGCCAGCTCCGGCCGCCCGGCGGCGAGCGCGATGGCGTTGAAGCAGTGGTCCCAACTCCACACCTTGTCCATCCAGTGCTTCGACATCAGCACGGCCGGCCGGGCCAGGAAACCAGCCGGTGCCACGGTGGCCGACCACAGCACATACGCGGCCAGCTCGGCGGCGGGCGTTCCCGGGCCGCGCCACGGTGCCACCGCCTCGACGAACGCGCCGAACGCGGCCGCCGCGGCGTTCACGACGCCGTCGAAGGAGGTGGTAGCTGCGTACGGGCGGCGGGCCGTCTCGTACTCCTCAATGGCGATCTCCCACGGCTGCCCCGCCGGCAGCGTGAGGTGTCGGTCGGCGGTGCCGAGGGCCTGCTCTCCGGCAGCCTCGCCCAACTCGCCGCGCAGCACGCTGACGCGATAGCGGCGGCCGGTCTCGTAGGAGGTGAACACGTGCGAGCCGTCGACCGGGTCGCGGTACAGGTAGGTGCCGCTGAACGGGGTCAGGGCGCCGGCGGCCGCGGCGATCCGCATGCCGAGGCCGTCGCCGCGTACCCGGATGGTGTCGGGGCTCTCGTAGGCCAGCTCGACCCGACCGGTGTCGTGCTGCCACGTCAGCAGCGCGGGCGTCGCGACGACCGCCGCCTCCACAAGAGACGGTGTGAAGCGGAGCACGGGATGCAGGCCGGTCTGGTGCGAGACCAGGTGCAGTTCGTCGGCGTACGTGTGCTTGGCCACCACCGGTGAGACGTTGAGCCAGGATCCGCAGTAGCTGAACGGGATATCCTGGATGGAGAACATGGGTGGCAGCTCCCTGCTTTTAGATGGCACAGTCTCAGTCTTTGATGGCGCCGGCCGTCACGCCGGCCGCGACGTAGCGCTGGGCGATGATCAGCAGGATGGTGGCGGGAATGGACGCGACCACGGCGGTGGCCATGATGGCATTCCACTGCTGGTTGTTGTTTCCGATGTACTGGTAGATGCCGAGCGTGATCGGCTGGTGGTCGCCACCGCCGTCCAGAGTGGACGCGAAGATGAAATCCGACCACGCCCACAGGAAGGCGAACAGCGACACCGTGACGATGGCGTTGCGGCTGACCGGCAGCACGACCGACCAGAAGGTGCGCAGCCGGCCGGCACCGTCGACCACGGCGGCCTGCATCAGCTCGTCCGGTATACCGGACATGAAGGCCGTGAAGATCAGTACGCCGAAGGGTACGGCGATGGTGGAGTCGGCCAGGATCAAGCCGGGTACCGAGTTGAGCACCCCGAGGTTGAGGTAGATGGCGTAGAAGCCCATCGCCATGATGATCCCTGGGATCATCTGCGCGATCAGCAGCACGAAGCTGAGCGCGCCGCCGCCGACCGGGCGCAGCTTGGCCAGCGCGTACCCGGCCGGCGCCGCCAGGACCACGGTCAGCGCCACGGTGCCGAGCCCGACCAGCAGGCTGGTGCCGAGGTACGGCAACTGCTGGTCCAGCACCGCCCGGTACCCCTCGATCGTCCCGTCGACGGGAAACAGGTGCGGCGGGTCGGCCCGCATGTTCTGGTCACGCGTGAACGACACATTGATCATCCAGTAGACCGGGAAGAGCATGACGGCCGTCAACGCCAGCCCGACGGCCGTCATCACCGCGCGCTTCATGCGTACTGCCTTCGCTGGATCCGGATGTAGATCAGCCCGAAGACCAGGGCCATCACGATCAGCAGGTTGCCGACGGCCGCGCCCGGCCCGAACGCGGGCAGCAGGTTGCCGAACCCGAGTCGGTACGACCAGGTGGCGAACGTCGTCGAGGAGTCGGTCGGGCCACCCCTGGTCATGATCCAGATGATGTCGAACACCTTCAGCGTGTAGATCAGCCCCAGCAGCAGCGTGATCGCCGATACCGGACGCAGCAGCGGGAACGTGATCCGCCAGAACCGCTGCCACCCGGTGGCGCCGTCCAGCGACGCCGCCTCGTACAGGGTGCCGGGGATCGCCTGCAGGCCGCTGTAGAGCACGACAAGGTTGAACGGGATGCCGATCCAGATGTTCGCGATGATCACCGAGGCCAGCGACCAGTCCGGCGAGGTGAGCCAGTTGACCGGACCGATACCGGCGGCGCCGAGCGCGGCGTTGACCACCCCGGCGTCGCTGTTGAGCATCCACGACCAGGTCGACGCCGACACGATCAGAGGCAGCAGCCACGGTACGAGGAACAGCGCTCGCAACGTGCCGGACAGCGGGAAGTGCTGGTGGAAGAAGACCGCGAGCGCCATGCCGATCGTGAACTGGAAGGCGAGCGAGGCGAGGGTGAAGACCACGGTGTGCAGCAGCGCCGGTCCGAACGTCGGGTCGGACAGGATCTTGGCGTAGTTGTCCAACCCGGCGAACGGCGCTCCACCTTGGACGAAAGAGCGCACCGTGTACTCGCGCAGGCTCAGCTCGACGTTGCGATAGAGCGGATAGGCGTAGAACGCCAGGAGGTAGAGGGTCACCGGGGCGAGGAAGGCCCACGCGGCCCAACCGCCCCGGTGCCCGTACGCCCTACTTCGTCGCACCGGCGGCCGTGGTCTGCGCGGCGGACAGTGCCTCCTGCGGCGACTTCGCACCGCTGAGCGCGGCCTGCATCGCGGTCCACAGTGGCTCGGAGATCTTCGGGTACTTGGTACCCAGGTTGTCACCGGTGCGGCCCTTGGCGGCCTTCACGGCCTCGACCCAGACCTTGAGCTTGGCGTCGGCGGCGACCTGCTTGTCCTGCACGGCCGCGACCGGTGCGATGTACGACAGGGTGGTGTCGGTGGTGAGCAGGTTGTCCGCGTTCGTCAGGCAGGACACAAGCTTCTGCGAGGTGGCGTACCGGCCGGTGTCGCTCTGCACCGGGATGGAGACGAACTCCCCACCGGTGGGAGCCGGTGCCGTGCCGCCACCGCTGGCCGGGATCGGGATGATCCCGTACTCGAAATCAAGCTTTTCCGCGTTGGCCAGCTGCCACGTGCCGTTCTCGCTGAACGCGTAGTCGCCGCTGGCGAACTCCTGCCAGCTCGTGGTCTGGGTGTTGTTGATGACGGAGTTCGGCGCGTACCCCTGCTTCAGCCAGTCTGTCCACAGTGTCAGCGCGGAGACCGCCTGCGGCGAGTCCAGCGCGGTCAGTTGCGCTCCTGAGCCCCAGAACCACGGCAGGAACTGGAAGCTGCCCTCCTCGGTGCCGATCGCCGAGAAGGTGATGCCCTTCTTGCCGGCACCTTTTACCTTGGCCAGCGCCGCGGTCAGCGACGGCCAGTCCTTGATGGAGGCGACATCGACGCCCGCCGCGGTCAGCAGGTCCTTGTTGTAGTAAAGAGCAAGGGTGTTCGCGCCGATCGGGACGCCGTACGTCTTGCCGCCGCTCTGTCCGGCGCCGAGCAGGTTCGGCTCCATCGACGACGTGTCGAGCTTGTTCTCCTCGGTCGTGGTCAGCGCACCCGCCTCGGCGAGCGTCGAGATTACCGGGTTGTCGATGATCAGTACGTCGGGCGAGTTGTCCTGCTGCGCGGCGAGCAGCGCCTTGTTGGTCAGATCGGTGGTGTCGTACCCGGTCCGCTCGACGGTCACGCCGGCGGAGGTACCGCAGTCCTTCAGCAGCTTCACCCAGGCGGAGTCGTCGTTGAATTGCGGATATGGGTCCCAGATGGCGTAGGTGCCGCCACCGGAACCATCCGACGAGCCGTCGTCGGAGGACGAGCAGGCGGCCGAGCCACCGGCGATCGCGACGGCGACCAGCGCGGTGCCCACGGCGCGCCACCTGCGGGCGGGGGTTCTCATATCGATGCTCCTGGTGGTAGCGAATCGGTTCGCGGAATCGGTTCGACAGAACATAGGCCGCGACTCCACGACCGGTCAAGAGCTAGTTCACATGCTTGACATCGCTCGGAAATGACTCCTACGCTTCCGAGCGAACCGATTCGCTACCACGCCCCGCCCACTGCTCTAAGCTGCTCCTGGCGAACCGATTCCTGAGGAGTGCGAGATGAACATCGGTGAGATCGCCCGCCGGGCCGGGGTGTCCCGCAGCACCGTCTCGTACGCGCTCAGCGGCAAGCGGGTCGTCTCCGAACAGACCCGCCAGCGCATCCAGGCCGTCATCGACGAACTGGACTACCGGCCCAACGCCGCGGCCCGCGCCCTGAAGGAAGGCCGCACCCGCACCCTCGGCCTGGTCATACCCCCGGCCAGCCTGCGCCTCACCGACATGCAGCTCGGCTTCGTCGCCAGCGTCGTCGAGGCGGCCGCCCGCGTCGACCTCGACGTGCTCCTGTCCCCCTCCGGCGGCGACCACGACCGCTCCTTCGAGCGGATCGTCAGCGGCCGGCGGGTCGACGGCGTCATCCTGATGGAGATCCGCCTGGAGGACGAACGAGTGACGCGGCTGCAGCAGACCGGGCTGCCGTTCGTCACCATCGGGCACACCGCCCACCCGCAGGGCACCTGTTGGGTCGACGTCGACTACGCCACCCTGATCGCCCGGTGCGTGCACCACCTGGCCGACCTCGGCCACCGCCACATCGCCCTGATCAACCGATCAGCCGAGCTCGTCGCCGCCGGCTACGGGCCGGCCCAGCGTGCCCTGACCGGGTTCACCGAGGCCGTCGCCCAGCGCGGCCTGACCGGCGTCGACCTCTGCTGCGCCGACGACGCCCCCGGCGGCGAGGCATGCCTCGAACAGCTGCGCGACCAGCACCCCGACGTCACCGCCATCGCCACCATCAACGAGGCCGCGCTGCCCGGCATCCAGCGCGCCCTCGAACGCGCCAACATCGCCGTACCCAGAGACATGTCCATCGCCGGTGTCGCCGCCCGGCACTGGGCCGAAGACTTCCGCCCACCCCTGACCGCGGCCGACGTGCCGACCGAGATGGGCAACCACGCCGTCGACCTCCTCCTGGAGCGCATCGCCACCCCCGACGCGCCACCCCGGCACCTGCTGCTCACCCCACCGATCTCCCTCCGCTCCAGCACCGGACCGGTCCCCACCCGGTAAACCCCCACCCCCGGTAAGCCCCGGGACGAGCCCCACGCTCGCCCCGCGATGATTCCTGCCCTCACCCCCGAAGGAGCAGTCCATGCGAAGAACCATGATCGCGCTCGGCGCCCTCGTCGGCGCATGCCTCACCGTCGACGCCACGCCCGCGCGGGCCGCGGACGAGTCCATCACCGTCAACTTCTCGGTCGCCGGCGGCAACCCGACGTACCGCGCGTCGGGCTGGATCTACGGCATGACCGAGAACGCCTCCGGGCCCGCGGACCACTTCTACCGCGACATCAAGTTCCGCTACATGCGCGCCGGCGGCGCGCAGCTCGGCCAGCCGGGTGGCTGGGTCGCCGGTACCTATCAACGGCGCTGGAACTCGACCCTGGCCCAAGCCCGCCGCACCATCGCGCTCGGCGGCCAGTTCGTCCTGCTCCCCCACGACCTGTGGGGCGCCGACGGGTACCCGATCTCGCGCTTCCCCGGCGACAACGGTAACTGGACCGACTACGACGCCTTCCTCACCCGTCTGATCAGCGACGTACGCGCCGCGGGCATCACCGTGCAGTGGGACATCTGGAACGAGCCGAACCTTAACCTCTTCTGGAACCGCCCGGTGTCCCAGTACTTCGAGCTGTGGCGCCGCACCTACCAGCGACTGCGCGCCGAGTTCCCCAGCCACCTGCTCGTCGGTCCGAGCTGCGCCTGCGTACCGTCGACCGGCGGCTGGTGGGTCCAGTACCTCGACTTCATCCGCGCCAACAACGTGGTTCCGGACATCATTAGCTGGCACAGCCTGCCCGGCGACCCGGTCGCCAACGTCGCCACCGCCAACACGACCCTCAACGCCCGTGGCATCCCGCACCCGCGCCCGTACCAGATCAACGAGTACGGCTCGCCGAGCGAGCAGAACCCCGGTGACGGCTCCTGGTACATCGCGCGCCTCGAACGAGCCGGCGCCGACGGCCTGCGCGCCAACTGGGCCAGCACCGCCAACCTGCACAACGACCTCGGCAACCTGCTCGTCCGCAACTCGGCCGGCCAGCACATGCCCAAGGGCGAGTGGTGGGTCTACCGCTACTACGGCTCGCAGACCGGCCTGATCTCGTCGGTCACGCCCAGCCCCGCGTACGACGCCTTCGCCACAAAGGACAGTGGCGTCGCGAAGATACTTGTCGGCGGTGGCGGAACCACCGGAAACATCGCTGTGAACCTGCAGCGCCTCGACACGACCAGCGGCATCGTGCAGAACAACCAGGTGCGAGTCGTCGCCCAGCGCATCCCGTACAACGGCGGCGGCGCGGTGCAAGGCCCGATCACCATCGCCAACACCGTCGTGACGCTCTCGGGCAACGCCACCACCGTCAACCTGCCACACACCAACGCCGACGAAACCTTCACCATCACGCTCCTGCCACCGTCCGACGGCGGGTTCCAGACCGTCGCGGTCGCGCAGCACTCCCAGCAATGCCTGGACAACACCAACCTGGCTACCGCGGACGGCAACCAGCAGCAGCAGTTCTACTGCGAGGGCGGCGACCAGCAGCTTTGGAACTTCCGCCCCGTGGCGGGTGTCGCGGGTGCTTACACCGTCGTCAACCAGCAGAGCGGCAAGTGCCTGGACGTGAGTGGCGTGTCCACAGCGGACGGTGCCGCGGTCCAGCAGTGGAGCTGTAGCGGCGGCACCAACCAGCAGTTCACCCTGCGAAAGGTCACGTACGCCGGCAACGACTCCCACGACTTCCAGATCCTCGCCCGCCACAGCGGCAAGTGCGTAGATGTCAGCGGCATCTCCACAGCGGCCCGCGCACTGATCCACCAATGGACCTGCAACCCCGCCTCCCAAGCCACCCCCGCCAACCAAACCTGGCGCCTCTGGTCCCGCTAAGTCCCGCACCGCGCGGCACCGCGCCCGCACCGCCGATCAAGGGCGAATGCACGTGGTTGGATCTCTTTTCCGCGTGCATTCGCCCTTGATCCATGCAGAT
>NZ_JAIBNX010000235.1:7559-13000 GCF_026130045.1 Micromonospora sp. CPCC 205371 | reverse complement strand
GCCCTTCCCCTGATCCGCGGCCCCCCCCGGCTCCGCCCGCCCCGCCCCCCGCCCGGCCCGTTCCCGGTCGCGCCGGCCGGGCCGGTCGCCCGTCGTCCGGCGGGCCCGGCGCCGCGTCGGGTCAGCGGGCGTAGACCTCCATCTCATACAGCGAGTAGCCGTAGCTGGTGGCTCGCTTCACCCCGGCGAACCGCACGTAACGCGCGGTCGCCGCGGTGAATGACACCACGTCCGTGCCGCCATTGCCCGCCGTCGTCGACCACACCGAGCGCCACGTCGCCCCGTCGGTCGATACCTCGATCCGGTACGAGGTCGCGTACGCGCTCTCCCACCGCAGGATCACGCGTCTCACCGACTTGCTCGACCCAAGGTCGACGGTGAGCGTCTCGTTGTCGCTCCGGCCGCTCGCCCACCGGCTGGCCGGGTCGCCGTCGACCGCGCGGGTCGCCGCGTACGACGACTCCACACTGGACGCCGTTGCGGGGCGGCCGCCGGCCAGGTTGCTGATGTCCTGCCCGCGCCCGGCAGGGAAGGAGACTACCTGCTGGTACGTCGGGCGGTTCTGCCAGGCGATGATCGGCGAGGTGATGCCGCCGAGCGGGGACTGGACGATAGCGTCGGCGCACCATTGGTCACCGGCCGAGCAGTGGTCGTCGCCCGGGTACACGGTGCTGGCCGGCCGCGCGGCGGCCGTGCGCAGCGTGTCGAGCAGCATGGTCCGGCAGGCGGAGAGGCTGCCGTTGCCGCAGTATGTGCGGCCGAGCCCGCCGCTGACCGGGTCGCCGAGCACGGCCCGCAGGTCCTTGTCGACGTACCCCCACCAGCCATATTGGAACGACGAGCCCTTGTGCGCCTGTGCCTCGTTGGCCGAGGAGGGCAGATTGGACACGTCACCCTGCTGGTGCCCGGATGGCGACTCGTTGATTTGCAAGGCGTTGACGAGCGACTGGTACAGGTCAGCGCCGAGCCCTGATTTGAACTGTCCATTGACGAGTAGCGGCCACCAGGCGTCGAAGACGCGGATGGCGGTTGCGTGCTGGTACGTCTTCGAGCCCGCCGACGTCTCCTTGCGCGTCGCGCCCGCCTGCCGCCACGCCTTGAGCTGGCTGACGGTCGTGGCGAGGGACGAGTCGGTGATGGTCTGGCTTTCGAGCACCCGGATCAGCTCGTCCAGTACCTCGATGCCGCGCAGGTCCACTGTGGCCGCGTGCTCCACCAGTCTCACCACGCCCGCCCGGTCGAATTTCTGCCCGGCGGCCAGCGCGCTTTTCACGGGGGTGTCCAGCAGTTCGCCGCGGTGCACCGAGCCGAAGCTGAAGTTGCCGTCGGCCGCGCTGAAGTCGGCCGCCGCCTTGTTGTTCCAGGAGACGTAGTAGTCCTGGTTGATGGACTGTGGATGGGCGCTTACGGGGGCGTACCCGGTCCAGACGTAGGAGGAGGCCATCGGCAGGTTCGGGTTGGAGCCGGTGGCGCGGATCGGGTTGCGTCCGGAGTTGAAGGAGGCCGACTGTGTCGAGTTCACATAGAACCAATTGAAGGCGTATTCCACGTTGGACGCCGAGGTGATGAAGGAGTTGGCGGTGCCCATCACCGATGGGTCGTTGAACATCTGGAAGCCGATCGCCGACTGCGCCTCACGCCCGTACGTCGACCGCAGGTGCGTAAACGCGTACGGCTTGCCGCCGACCGTTCCGCGCCAGGCCACGAGCCCGAGCGCGGTGCGCCAGGCGACCAACTTGTACGAGCCAGCGGGCGTGGAGTCGGCGGTGCTGGGTTTCCACGAGTTGACGTGCGACAGGTCCTCCATCGCCACGCACTGCCCGTTGTGTAGGTACCGGTTGCTCGCCACCGTCGGCGTGCTGCCGTCCGTCGTGCACAGCGGCACCGCGTACGTGTCGGTGATGTCGTGGATGGACGACGTGGCGCTCCACGCGTAGTCCTGCCCGCGTCCGAGCAGCACGTACAGGTTGAGCCCCGCGAACGCGACGCCGCGCGCGCTGATGCCCGGCCCCTGTAGCTCTTGCGCCATCAGCAGCTGCGGTGAGAAGTACCCGGTCTGCGGGCCGAAGACGGCGATGGGGTTGCCGCTGGTCGTGTGCGCCCCGGAGATGACGACGGCGTTGGACATGCCCCGCTGCGGGTTTCCGATGCTGAGGCTGGCGAGCGCCACGGCGCCATCGGTAGCGGACCCCGTCTGGTTGGTGATGATCGGCTCGGGCACAGCCGACCCGGCGTCCGGCATCACCACGCTCGGCGCGTCGTCGGCGGCCGACCCGTACGGGAAGCTCTGTCCGTTGTGGAGCGTGAGCACGGTCTCGGGGTCGTTCTGCGACCGGAACGCCCGCCACACCGTGTCGCCCTCGGTGGCGCCGTACTTGGCCCGGGCGGCGATGCGCACCAGTGCTGACTGCATCTCGGTGCCGCCGCCCCCACCGAACAACCCGCCGACGACGCCGGCGATCGCGATGAGGTCGGTCATCGTGAACGGCACTGGGCCGCCCGCGTTGGTGACCGAGTCGAGGTGGCCGGTCAGCACGTACTCGCCGGGGCAGTAGCGCCCGGACATGCACGCGCTGATGTACGCGTTGACGCCGGCGATGTAGTTCTGCACGTCGGTGTACAGCTGCTCAGCCCTGCCGCCCTGCGCGCGCAGTGCGTTGATCTGGGTCTGGAGGTCGGCCTCGGTGTAGGGCGAGTTGCGCCAGACGCTCTGCTCCAGCGCGCGGTTGCCGGGGGCGCCGCCAGCGAACGACGTCAGCGTGCCCCGCCCGACGTGTCGCAGCAGGTCCATTGTGAAGAGTCGATCCTCGGCGCCGGCGTATCCGGCGCCGAACATCGTGCCGGCGCGCGTCGTGCCGGTGACATGTGGTGTGCCGGTGGCTTTGTCGCGCACGACGGTGACGTCCGAGCGCGGCTGGTACGTCCGCTCGGCCTGGCCGGCTGGCACGCCGAACGACGCGTTGTTGAAGTACGAGGGGATCTGCTCGTCGGTGAGCCCGGCGTAGTTGTAGACCAGGTTCGCGTACTTGTCGAGCTGGTCGGCGGAGTGCGCCGGCCGGGTGCCGAACGCCTGGTGGCCGAGGATCTCGACGAGCGTGGCGTTGCCGTTCTGTCCTGGCGGCAGGATGTCAGCACACTGCTCCAGGCAGTAGTCGTTGGGCACCAGGACGGCGGCGCTCGCGGGTGGGCTGGTGAGGACGACGAAACCGGTGGCAGCGGTCAGCACGAGGGTGCTGGCGGCGTGGAGGAGAGCGGATCGGCGCATGGCGGTCCTCATGACTGTGAATATGTGAGGAACATTCGTGTACCGGATAGTAACCTCATCTGACCTGTGATAGATAGAGGCAATGTCGTCGATTTCGCGGGTGCTCGCCATCGCCGCGCTGCTGGCCGTGAGCAGTGCCGTCCCGGCCGCCCCGGCCTCCGCCGCCCCGCCGCCCACCGGCACCTTCTCGGTGCTCACCTACAACGTCGCCGGGCTCCCCGAGGGCCTGTCGAGCGGTAACCCCTCAGCGAACACGCCCGCAATCGGGCAGCGCCTCGGCGCGTACGACGTCGTCCACGTCCAGGAGGACTTCAACTACCACGCCGCCCTGTACGCGAACGACAACCATCCATATCGGACGCCCACGAGCGGCGGCGCTGGCTTCGGCGACGGGCTCAACACGCTGTCTGACTACCCGTACTCCGACCTGGTCCGTGACGACTGGAACTCCTGCAACGGCACCGATTGCTTGACGCCCAAGGGGTTCACGTGGTCGCGCGTGCGGTTCGCCGAGGGCGTCTACGTCGACTTCTACAACCTGCATCCCAACGCCGGCACCACCGACGCCGACCTCGCCGCCCGGCGCGCGAACATCAGCGAACTGTCCAGCTACATCCAGGCCAACTCCGCCGGCAACGCGGTCGTCGTCATGGGTGACACCAACACCCGGTACACGCGGACTGGCGACAATATCCGAGACCTGCTTTCCACCAACGGGCTCACCGACGCGTGGGTGCAAGCCGTGCGTGGCGGCACCCCGCCGGCAGCCGGCAGCCCGGCGCTCGTCTGCGACGATGCCAACGTCACCAACGACTGCGAGGTCGTCGACAAGATCCTGTACCGGGGCAACAGGTACGTCACGCTCGCACTCGACTGGTACAGCAACGAAAACGCCGACTTCCGCACCGCCGACGACAAGATGCTGTCCGACCACTACCCGATCGCGGCCGGTTTCCGCTGGACGCTGGGCTCCAACCTCCAGCTCAGTGACGCGTTCGGCGGCCCGCACGGCACCCCGTACACCGACGTCGCCACCGTCCCCATTGGCCAACGCGTCACCCACGTCGGCATCCGCGCCGGCTCCCGCGTCGACCAGGTCGGTCTCACCCTTGCCGGCGGCACCACATACAGCCACGGCGGCACCGGCGGCACCGCGAGCAGCCTGACGCTCGCGGCGGGCGAGCGGCTCACGTCGGTCACCCTCAACGCCGGCCAGAAAGACGGCCACACCAGGATCTTCTACATCCGGTTCGTCACCAGCACCGGTCGCACACTGAGCGGCGGCACAGCCACATCGGACACCGTCACCTACACGGCGCCCGCGGGCTGGCAGATCAGCGGATTCCACGGCCGGTCCGGCACCGAGGTGGACAAGCTCGGCGTCATCTTCACCCCAGCCGCCTGAGCGCTTCTCTACTCGACAGCGGCGTGAGGCGGTGCGACTCCACGAAGGATCGCACCGCCTCGGGGTTCGTCCGAGCGTACTCCCGCAATGCCCACCCGATCGCCTTACGCACGAAGAAGTCTCGGTGCCCGGCTTGGCGCGCGCAGTACCGGAACAGCCGCGCCGCGTCGGTGCCCTCCTTGTAGCCGAGCTGGTGCAGGATCGCCGCCCGCACCAGCCACAGGTTCTCGTCCGTGCTCCATTCGTCCATCGTGGACACGAGCGCCGGATGCCGCGACACGAGCGTGCCAACCAGATGCGCCGCTAGCGTATCCACAGTGTCCCACCACGACTTGGTCGTGATGAGTTCTCGCGCCGTTGCCAGGAAATCCGCCGAACACACCCGGGCGTGCCGCCGCAGCCAGCCGCACGCGAAATACTGGTACTCCCTCTCCGGCAACGCCCAGCACGCCGCCGCCACATCACGCAGGTCGTCTTCCGCCGGACGCGGCAGGCCGGCAAGCGCCGCTCGCGCCAGCGCCTTCTGCGCCGGCGACTGGATCCCGAGAAACGCGAACTGCCCCCGCATGTACGCGGCCATCGCAGCAGCCTTCGCCGGATCGCGCGCGTCACCGTACGCGCTGGTCAGGCGCTCCATGACCGCGGAGGCGAGCGGCGTCATGCCCCGATCATGCCGTACGGTCGGCACATGGGTGGGCGGCCTGCGGCGGGGGGCGGGCGCGGGGGGGGGGGCGGGCCCCCGCGGCCCCCCCGGAGGGGCGGGGGGGTTGG
>NZ_JAIBNX010000235.1:0-7549 GCF_026130045.1 Micromonospora sp. CPCC 205371 | reverse complement strand
CCAGGCGGCGGGGGCGCACCGGGGGGGGCCCCCGGGGGGGGGGGGGGGGGCGGTGGGCGGGGGACACCCCCGCGCGCCTGGCCAAGTGGATCGACGGCTTCGCGCGCCGTCACGGCCCGCCGCGGTCCAGCATGCTTTTCGAGTACGCCGTCCGCCTGACCGCCCCGGACGGGACGACCGCCGACCTGCACTCACCCCCAGGCGCCCCCGCCCCACCCGCCAAAGCCGCGCCCCCTGACCCTCCTGTCGCCCCCCCCGCCCCCGCCCCCCCGCCGGCCCGGGCCGCCAGCGACCCTCGCTCGACCACGCCCGCCCGCCCGCCGGCCGACACCGAGCCCGGTCCCGTGGGCGCGTCGGCCGACACCGAGCCTGGTGCGGAGCGGATGGGCCTCGCGGCTGGCCTGGCGTCCACAGCGGCTGGCGCTCTCGCCGTCGCCGGCGATGTCGACCTGGCGGCCTTTCTGACGGCGGCGGCAACTCCCCGGCGGATCGGCCTGCTGCTGGCGCGTGCCGGCGCGGTCGCCGTAGGCGTGGCCGACGGCGCCGGGTGGGTAGCGCCCAAGGTGGAGCCCCGATACGCCCAGGGCCGCAGGGCCGCCGGCGGCTGGTCTCAGCAGCGCTTCGCCCGACGCCGCGCCAACCAGGCCAAGGCCTCCGCGAACGAGGCGGCTGACCTGGCGGTCAGGGTGCTCCTGCCGGCTGCCGCATCGCTGGCGGCGCTGGTGTGCGGCGGTGACCGCCGCACGATCGACACAATCCTGTCCGACCCCAGGCTGGCGCCGCTCCTCCCACTCCGCGCCGACCGCCACCTCGCCGTCGCCGAACCCCGACACGCCGTCCTCCTGGAGGCGGTAGCCCAAGCCCGCGCCGTCCACATCCTCCTCCGCGACCCCTGACCCGCCCGCCCTCCGCCCTGCGCAGCCTCGCTCGCAGACGCCGCAGTCCGTCCGCGGCCTGAGCCCCTGAGGTCGTGTGGCGATCTTGCGTTCGTCGTGGCGAATCGTCCGGTTTGGCGCTGGGCAACTGCAAGATCGCGCACGAGAGCCGCGCGGAGCTTTGTGCCGGGCCGCGCGCTGCGCGCGGTGCACTGCGGGCTGCGCGCGGTGTTCTGCGGCGTGCGCGGGCGTGCGCTGCGGGCTTCGGGCCTGCGCTGCGGGCGGGTGCGTGCGGAAGCGGTGCGCACGGCGGGTGGCGCGGGTGGCTGTGCGCGGAGGTGGTGCGCGCGGCGGGTGGCGCGGGGGGTGGCTGTGCGCGGAGGTGGTGCGCACGGCGGGTGGCGTGGGGTGGCTGTGTGCTCGGCGATCAAGGGCGATTGCATCGATCAAGGGCAAATGCACGCGGAAATGAGATCGAACCGCGTGCATTTGCCCTTGATCGGCGGGGTGGAGGGGTGTCGGCGGGGTGGAGGGGTGTCGGCGGGGTGGAGGGGGCGCGGGGAGGGTTAGATTGGGCCGGAGAAGGTGTTGCAGGATGTTGGGTCGCCGGAGTCGTAGCCGGCGCGGAACCAGCGTTGGCGCTGCTCAGAGGTGCCGTGGGTGAAGGACGACTCGTCGATCCGCCCGCCGGACTTCTTCTGGATCGTGTCGTCGCCGATCGACGCCGCCGTGTCCAGCCCCTCCTGGATGTCCTGCTGGGAGATGCTCGTGAAGATCTTCTGGCCGCTCGCGTCGGTGGTGCCGACGGCGTTCTTGGCCCAGGCGCCCGCGTAGCAGTCGGCCTGGAGCTCCATCCGCACCGAAAGCTCGTTGGCGTTGTTCGGGTCGCGTTGCTGCTGGCGGCGCACCTGCGCCTCGGTGCCGAGCAGATCTTGCACGTGGTGCCCGTACTCGTGAGCCAGCACGTACGGCTGGGCGAATTCGCCGGACGCGCCGAGTTGCTGAGCCAGTACCTCGTAGAACGTGAGGTCGATGTACACGTGGTCGTCCGCCGGGCAGTAGAACGGCCCGACACCGGAGTCGGCCGAGCCGCAGCCGGTGCTCACGGCGCTGCTGAAGATCACCGTGTCGGACGGCTGGTACGCCTTGCCGAAGGCTTCCGGCAGAGCGGTCTGCCAGTACGCCTGGATGGAGTTGACGTACAGCGTGTTGCGGCAGTCGAGCTGGTCGAGGGCATTCTCAGCCGAGCATTTCTGCTCCAGTGCAGTGTTGTCGCCCCCGCCATCGTCGTTGGTCGCCGCGTTGAGGCCCAGCCCACCGCCGGCAAGGGCCACCAGGAGGGCCACCACCAGACCGACCCATCCACCCTTGCCGCTCGGCAGCGGGATCGGCATCCCGCGCCCACCACCACCGGAGCCACGCCGGTCTTCGACCTGGCTGGTGTCGATGTTGGCATCCTCGTTGAGTTCCACGGCACTATCGATACCCGATGATCTTGTTCTTTAGTCGGTTGGGTGCTCGCGCCACGCCGGGTAGAATCGCCGCCGTGCTCTTGTGCGAAGACTGACCGCCCCGCACCGGCTGGTGAAGCGTCCCCGCCGGTGCGTTCGCGTGCCCAAGAGTCAGTCTTCGATCCGAGAGTGAGCTTTCCGCGATGATCACCGCCACCGGTCTGGAACTACGCGCTGGCGCCCGCATCCTCCTGTCCGGCGCTACCCTGCGCGTGCAGCCGGGCGACCGGATCGGCCTGGTCGGCCGCAACGGCGCTGGCAAGACCACCACCCTCAAGGTGCTGGCCGGCGAGGGCATGCCCTACGCCGGCAACGTCGAACGGCGCAGCGCCGTCGGATACCTGCCGCAGGACCCTCGTACAGGTGACCTCGATGTCACCGCCCGCGACCGCGTGCTGTCCGCGCGTGGCCTGGACGCGCTCCTCGCGGAGATGAAGCGCATCGAGGCCAGCCTCGCCACCGGCGACGAGCGACTTCTGCGCCGATACGGCACGCTGGAGGACCAGTTCGCCTCCCTTGGCGGCTACGCCGCTGAGGCGGAAGCCGCGCGGATCTGTGCCAACTTGGGGCTGCCGGACCGGGTGCTCAACCAGACCATCGGCACGCTCTCGGGCGGCCAGCGGCGCCGGATCGAGCTCGCGCGCATCCTGTTCCGCGACGCTGGCGAAGACGGGCACGGCATCCTGCTGCTCGACGAGCCGACCAACCACCTCGACGCCGACTCGATCACCTGGCTGCGGGGGTACATGGCGGCGCACAAGGGCGGGCTCGTCGTGATCAGCCACGACGTCTCGCTCCTGGAGGCGGCGGTCAACAAGGTCTGGTACCTGGACGCCAACCGGTCGGTCGTCGACATGTACAACGTGGGCTGGAAGGCGTACCTGGAGCAGCGCGAAACGGACGAGCGGCGACGGCGCCGCGAGCGTGCGAACGCCGAGAAGAAGGCCGGCGCCCTCATGGCGCAGGCCGACAAGATGCGGGCAAAAGCGACCAAAACGGTCGCCGCGCAGAACATGGCCCGGCGGGCCGAGAGGCTGCTCTCGGGCCTGGAGGAGGAGCGGGTCGGCGACAGGGTCGCGAAGGTCCGGTTCCCGACGCCGGCGCCGTGCGGACGGACGCCGCTCACCGCGACGGCGCTGTCCAAGTCGTACGGGTCGCTGGAGATCTTCACGGACGTCGACGTGGCCGTCGACCGGGGTTCCCGGGTGGCCATCCTCGGGCTGAACGGTGCCGGCAAGACCACACTGCTGCGCATGCTGGGTGGCCTGCTGGAGCCGGACACCGGCGAGGTCCGCGCCGGGCACGGCCTGCGGATCGGGTACTACGCGCAGGAGCACGAGACACTCGACGTCGAGCGAACCGTGCTGGAGCACATGAGAAGCGCGGCCTACGAGCAGTCCGACACCGATCTGCGTAAAATTCTCGGCGCTTTCCTCTTTTCGGGTGACGACGTCGACAAGCCCGCGGGCGTGCTCTCCGGCGGCGAGAAGACGCGGCTGGCGCTGGCCACGCTCGTCTGTTCGGGCGCCAACGTGCTGCTGCTCGACGAGCCGACGAACAACCTCGATCCGGTGAGCCGTGAGCAGGTGCTCGACGCGATCGCCCGGTACCCCGGCGCGATCGTGCTGGTCACCCACGATCCGGGTGCGGTACAGGCGCTCAAGCCTGACCGGGCGATCCTGCTGCCCGATGGCGACGAGGACGCCTGGAGCGACGACCTCCTGGAGCTTGTCGAACTCGCATAGCGATACGTGCGGTGCGCAAGATGCTCAGTACGCGGGATGCGATCCCGGTGAGTGCGACTGAGTACGATTTTCACGGACGTCGGGTTGCCGACATGGGTGTGCGTGTCGGTTGGCGAACAGAAGATATCTAGCGCATGATCGTTCGAGGCGGTCTAATAGGTGGGACCGCAATGAAACCGCACAGTCTGGGACGTGAGGAATCAACATGGCAGCCACCGGCACAGCCACCAGCACAGAGAAGGGTCGCCGGATCGTCGGAGCCGAGCGTCAGACGCTAGCCAAGGACCTGGTCAAGAGGTATACCTCGGGCGAGAGCATTCGCGCCCTGGCAGCGTCGACCGGCCGTTCCTACGGGTTCGTGCACCGCGTGCTCACGGAGTCCGGCGTTCAGCTCCGTCAGCGGGGCGGCGCGCGGCGCCGTAAGAAGGCGTGACCGCACTTTCCGCTGTTCGGCACCGTGCCGCTGCCGGGTACCCCCGATGACCTCCGGCGGCGGCGTACGGCTGGAATGCGACGGGCCGGTGGCAACTGTTACGTTGTCCCGGCCCGACGTCCTCAACGCCCAAACACCTGAGATGTGGTTGGCGCTGAGCGAGTTCTCACGAGACCTGCCCGGCGATGTGCGGGTCGTTGTCGTGCGCGGCGAGGGGCGAGCGTTCTCGGCGGGGCTGGACCTTTCAGTGGCTATGCGCGAAGGGGTGAATTCTTTCACCGAGTTCGCGCGCCTCCCCCCTGAGGAAAGCGCCGATCGCATTCACGGCTTTCAAATGGCATTCACCTGGCTGCGCCGCCATGACATCGTTAGCATCGCGGCCGTGCAGGGTCACGCGATCGGCGCGGGATTCCAGCTTGCACTCGCGTGTGACATGCGCGTGCTCGCAGATGACGCGCAACTGTCCATGGCCGAGGTGACTCTCGGTCTTGTGCCCGATCTGGGTGGCACCAAACGGCTTGTCGAGTTGATCGGGTACGGGCGGGCGCTGGAAGTGTGCGCGACGGCCCGGCGCGTGGGTGCGGCGGAGGCCGAGCGGATCGGCCTGGCCAACGTCGTCGTGCCCCGAGCCGACCTCGAAGCCGCTACCACCGACCTGGTCGCCGCCGTTCTCGCTGGCCCGCGTAACGCGGTTGTCGAGCTGAAAGCCCTGCTCACGGGCGCTGCCGACCGCTCGTACCAGGAGCAGGACCGCGTCGAGCGTGAGGCCCAGGTGCGCCGCTTCCGCGACCTCGCCGGGGTGGACGAGTAAGGACCTGATCGGGAAGAAACCGCTTACCGAGTGAGTTCTGTCGTACGGGCGGAGGAGACTGGTCCCTGACGAGCTCACTGGAGGTGGCAGGTGTCATACGGTGCCGGATGGGGGATGCTGCGGTCCATCCGCGCCCGCGACGAGGTCAGCGGCCATCAGCTCGCGCGCGGGACGGGGCGTCGCATCCTCGCGTTCGCCCGGCCCTACCGCTCCGACATCGTTGTCTTCCTGATCACGGTGGTCATCTCGGCGGCCATCGGGGTGGCCACGCCGGTGCTCGCCGGCGACGTGGTCAACGCGATCACCGGGAGCGACCCCGGCGCCGGCACCACGGCCATCCGGATCGCCCTGTTCATCGCCGGCCTCGCGGTCGCCGACGCGCTGCTGTCCCTGGTCCAGCGGTGGTATTCGGCGCGCATCGGCGAGGGCATCATCCTCGACCTGCGCACCCAGGTCTACGACCACGTCCAGCGGATGCCGCTCCAGTTCTTCACCCGCACCCAGACCGGTGCCCTGGTCAGCCGGCTCAACAACGACGTCCTCGGCGCACAGCGGGCGTTCACGTCGACGCTGTCCGGCGTGGTGAGCAACGTGATCCAGCTCGTGCTCACCGCTGCTGTCATGTTCACGCTGTCGTGGCAGATCACCGCGCTGTCGCTGGTGATGCTGCCGGTGTTCATCATCCCGGCACGCCGGGTCGGCAAGCGGCTGGCTGAGATCACCCGCGAGGGCTACGACCTCGACGCGAAGATGAATGCCACGATGACTGAGCGGTTCGGCGTGGCCGGTGCGCTGCTGGTCAAGCTCTTCGGCAAGCCTGAGGCCGAGGCGGCACGGTTCGGCGAGCGGGCCGCTCGCGTGCGCGACATCGGCATCCAGTCCGCGATGTATTCCCGCACGTTCTTCGTCGCGATGCTGCTCGTGGCGTCGCTGGCGCAGGCGCTCACCTACGGGCTCGGCGGCTGGCTCGCCGTCAACGGCTCGGTCAGCGCCGGCACGGTCGTCACGCTGGCGCTGCTGCTCACCCGGCTGTACGGGCCGCTGACCGCACTGTCCAACGTCCGGGTCGACGTGATGAGCGCGCTGGTCTCCTTCGACCGGGTCTTCGAGGTGCTCGACCTGGCGCCCAGCATCTCCGAAAAGCCGGGCGCCGTCGACATCCCGGCGGGCGCTGGCCGGCTGGAGTTCCGCGACGTGCGGTTCCGCTACCCGACCGCGGCCGAGGTCTCGCTCGCGTCACTCGAAGAGGTGGCAACCCTCGACCGCACCGCGACCGAGCCGGTGCTGCGGGGCGTGTCGTTCGCGGTCCAGCCCGGGCAGATGGTCGCCCTGGTCGGCCCGTCCGGCGCCGGCAAGTCGACCACCTCGATGCTCGTGTCGCGCATCTACGACGTCACCGACGGCGAGGTGCTCGTCGGCGGCATCGACGTCCGCGACGCCACGCTCGCGTCGCTGCGCGACACGATCGGCGTCGTCACGCAGGACTCCCACCTCTTCCACGAGACCATCGCCGACAACCTCCGGTACGCCAAGCCCGAAGCCACCGACGAGGAGCTGTGGTCCGCACTGCGCGGCGCCCAGGTAGAAGAGTTGGTACGGTCGCTGCCCGACGGGCTCGACACGGTGGTGGGCGAGCGCGGTTACCGGTTCTCCGGCGGCGAAAAGCAGCGCATCGCGATCGCCCGGCTGCTGCTCAAGGCGCCGTCGATCGTGATCCTCGACGAGGCAACCGCACACCTCGACTCCGAGTCCGAAGCGGCCGTCCAGCGTGCGCTGTCGGTGGCGCTGAGCGGGCGCACCGCACTAGTGATCGCGCACCGCCTCTCGACCGTGCGCAACGCCGACCAGATCCTGGTCCTCGACGACGGCAAAATCGTCGAGCACGGCCGCCACGACGAGCTGGTCGCCGCCGGTGGCCTCTACGCCGAGCTGTACCGGACCCAGTTCGCCGTGGCCGACTCACCCGCCCCGTACACCGACGCCGTAGGCCCCGAGCCGATGGTGACCGTCCCCCGCCGCGACTTCCCCGACGACGCCTAGCGCACCGTCTCGGGCCCGCCACCAAAACCGCCGCGCCGCCTGCACCGCCACGGCCCCCCATCCCGCGCACAGCGCCCCGCGCCCGCGCGCCGCGTGCCCCGGGCCTGCGCGCCGCGTGCCCCGGCCTGCGCGCC
>NZ_JAIBNX010000234.1 GCF_026130045.1 Micromonospora sp. CPCC 205371 | reverse complement strand
TGCCGGGCGCACCCGGCGGTGGGGGTGGTGGTGGGGCAGGGACGGAGGGCGGGGCGAAGAACGGGACCTCCGCCATGTTGGGCATGCCGGTCTTGGGACCGGTGAAGGTAGGCAGCTGGACGATCTCGGTCTTGGCGGCCGTGTCGAGCATCGGTCTGACGATCGCCCGGGCCCGGCGGCTGTACTCCTCCTGCGCCTCCATGAGCTTGGTGGCCTTCTTCACCTCGGGGTCCTGCGCCCCGAACAGCCGCGCGAGGGCCTCGCCGAAGCCGCCTGCCTCGCCGTCCTTGACCTCGCGGGGCTTGTGGTTCTCGATTTCGGTGCGGGCGGCCTGGTACTCGGCCCAGAGCGCCGCCATGTCGCGCTGCGCGTTGCCGATCAGCAGAGCGATCAGCTCCAGGCTGCCGGCGTTGGCCAGGGCGGTGCTCGACGCTCCGTACATGGAGACCGAAGACTTGGCGGCGTGCGTGGCGAAGGCGTCCGACGCCTCGCCCAGCCACGTCTGCCCGAGCGCGGTCCGCTGGTCGTGCAGGCGCTGGCCGGCGTCCAGGAACTTCTCGCCCAGCAGCCGCCACATGTGCGCCATCTCGCGGACGGCCTCGTCGTTGAGGATTCGGACGTCGGCCCACAACAGCTCGATGGTCAAGCCGTCGAGCCTCGGGTCCGCCATCGGTGGCCTCCGTCGTGGCTGGGGTCTGGTGCTGGTCAGGCGATGGGCATCAGGGGTGCCGCGGGTTGTCTAGCCTTCGCCGCCAGGGGGTTCGAACAACCGCCACCGGATGTCGGAGGACTCCTCCCACCGGGCTTCCTCGTTGTACTTGTCGATCTCGGGCAGGTCGGGACCGAGCTCGTCCTCGCGCGGCGACTCGTAGACGGTTTCCGGTCGGCCGCCCTGCTCCGGGACGGTGACGACGACAGACCCGTCGTACGAGTCGACCCAGTAGCCCGAGCCGCCAATGGTTTGGCTGTTCAGACCGTCGACGTTCTCATCGCTCTGCTGCTCGAGGAACTCCTGGATCTCCTTCTGGACCTCGCCGGTGGCTTCCTTCGACGCGCCACCGCCGGCGCCCTCCTCGCCCTTCTTCGGCGGGGCGAACATCTTGTCGACCACCCCGCCGTCGAGGCGCAGCATGGCATCGGCGCCGTGGCCGTCGGCGGTGCCGTAGCTGGTGCGGATGACGTTGGCGCCCATCGCCAGCGTGGTCAGCCCCAGGAATGTCTCCTGTAGCACCTGGCCAGCGCTGAAGTGACTGGTCATGTGGTTGCTGGACAGGCGACTCAGGTCGGCCAGGACGCCCGTGGCGCCGAGCTTCGAGGCCGTCGCGAACTGCGCCAGCGCGGCGTGGGCCTGCATGCAGGTGTCGCGGAAGTCCTCACCCACCCGCTGAACGTTGTCGTTGAAGGTGCTCAGGTCGTCGAGCTCGACGTCAAAGCCGTCTGTCGCCATCTCGGACTCCACATCGTCCAGTGCGGGCCGTCGGGTCATTATGGATCTTACTTGCTCGCTTGGAAAGGCGACAGAGCCTACGCCGTCTCGCCTTCCGGCGGTGTCCAGCCAATTTGGACCAGCCGAGCACCGTGCTGGCGGTCGACCAGCCAACCTCGTCCCGGCGGCAACGGGGACGGCCGGAGGTTTCCCAGCAGCGGCCCTTCGTCCCGGTTGCCGGACATCAGGATGCCGGGCGAGCCCAGTTCCCGCAACCGCAGCATGACCGGCTCGTACGAGGTCCGGCCCGCGCCACCGGAGCGCCGCACGAGCACCAGGTGCAGGCCGATGTCGGCGGCCTGGCTCAGGAAGTCCAGCAGTGGCGAGAGCGGATTTTGTTGCGCACCCGAGACCAGGTCGTAGTCGTCCACCAGGATGTAGAGGTGCGGCCCCTGCCACCAGGCGCCCTCGCGCAGCTGCTCGGGCGTGACGTCCGGGCCGGGGATGCGCTCGCGCAGCACGTCGACGACCTCGTCCATCATGCGGCGGGCCAGCTCCGCGGTGGTGGCGTATCCGATGAGGTGCCGGCCGCCGATCGCGCCGAGCAGCGCCCGCCGGTAGTCCACCATGATGACCCGGGCCTCGTCCGGCGTATAATGCTCCACAATGGAGCGAGCGAGCAGCCTCAGCAGCGCGCTCTTGCCGGAGCCTGACTCTCCGTAGGCGATGAAGTGCGGATGGGCGTCGAAGTCCACCGTCACCGGGCGCAGGTCAGCCTCGGCGATGCCGATCGGCAGGCCGGGCTCGTCCACCTCGGCCGCCAGCTCGGCCGCGTCCAGCACCGCGGGAAGTAGGCGCACCCGGGGCGCTGCCGGCCCGTTCCACGCCTCGGCCACCTGGCGGACCATCGCCGCCATGCCGGCGGCGGCGGTCTCCGCGTCGCCGCGGCCATCGATCCGCGGCAGCGCGGCCAGGAAGTGCAGCTTCTCGGCGGTGATGCCGCGGCCGGGCATCTTCTCCGGCACGTTCATCGCGGTGCGCCGGTCCAGCATGGAGTCGCCGGGCTCGCCCAGGCGCAGCTCCAGGCGGGTGCCGAAGATGTCCCGGACGGCGATGCGCAGGTCCATCCAGCGCGTCGCGGCGGCGATCAGGTGGATTCCGTACGACAGGCCGCGGTTGCCGATGGCCGTGATCGCGGCCTCCAGCTCCTCGAACTCCGCTCGCAGCGTGCCCCAGCCGTCGACGACCAGGAACACGTCGCCGAAGCTGTCGTCGATCCGGCCCTCGGCCCGCAGCCGCCGGTACGTGGCCATCGAGTCCACGCCGTGCTGGGCGAACACCCGTTCCCGCTCGATGAGGAGCTGGTTCACCTCGGCGACCGTGCGGCGCACCTCGCCCGTCTCCAGCCTGGTCGCGACGCCGCCCACGTGTGGCAGGTCACGCAGGCCCAGCAGCCCGCCGCCGCCGAAGTCGAGGGCGTAGAACTGCACCTCGGCCGGGGTACTGGCGAGCGCCAGGCTGGCGATGACGCTGCGCAGCAGCGTGCTCTTGCCGCTCTGCGGCGCCCCGACGACGACCAGGTGGCCGGTGCCGCCGGACAGGTCCAGCCACAGCGGGTCACGGCGCTGTTGCAGCGGGCGGTCCACCACGCCTGCCAGCGCCCGCAGTGCGCCGTACAGCGCCGGGTCGCCGGTCGTCAGGCCGCGCGCCGGGTCGAGGCGCAGCGGCGGGAGCAGGGCGTCCAGGGTGGACGGATCGCTCAGCGGGGGCAGCCACACCTGGTGCGCCGGTACGCCGCGACCGCGCATCCGCTCCACCAGGACGCCCAGCAGGCACCCCCCCTGCGCGCCGCCGACGACCCGCTGCGTAGCCGGATCGGGTCCGGCGCCCGGGGCGACGTACTGCGTGGTGTAGAACAGCACCCGGTCGGCGCCGACCGCGGTGGCGTCGGAGCCGTCCGCGCGGCGGTGCACCCCGGAGACGTACGCGGCCCGGAAGCGGCGCAGCGGCTCGGTGGCGAAGCGCAGGTAGCCGTGCCCGGGGGAGCGGGGCAGCTCGTACGCGGCGGCGTCACCCAGCACGATCCGGCTCTCCACCGCCGAGAACGTCCGCAGGCCGATCCGGTACGACAGGTGGGTGTCCAACCCGCGTAGCCTGCCCTCTTCCAACCGCTGCGAGGCGAGCAGCAGGTGTACGCCGAGTGAACGGCCGACGCGTCCTATCTGGACGAACATGTCGACGAAGTCGGGCTTGGCGCTCAGCAGCTCGGAGAACTCGTCGCAGACGATGAGCAGGCTGGGCAGCGGGGCGAGGGCGGCACCGCTGGCCCGCGCCCGCTCGTAGTCGCGTTGCGAGGCGAAGTTGCCGGCGTTGCGGAGCAGTTCCTGCCGGCGCAGCAGCTCGCCGTTGAGCGCCTCGGTCATGCGGTCGACCAGCGGCAGCTCGTCGACCAGGTTGGTGATGACGGCGCTGGTGTGCGGCAGCGCGTCCAGCCGGGTGAACGTGGCGCCGCCCTTGAAGTCGACCAGGACGAAGTTGAGCAGCTCCGGGTCGTGCGTGGCGGCCAAGGCCAGCACCAGCGTGCGTAGCAGCTCCGACTTGCCCGAGCCGGTCGCGCCGATGAGCAGCCCGTGCGGGCCCATGCCGTCCTGCGCCGACTCCTTCAGGTCCAGCTCCAGCGGCGTACCGTCGGGGCCCACCCCGATCGGCACCCGCAGCCGGTCCCGGTTCGGCCGCACCACCCAGGTCCGGGCGGGGTCGAAGTCGTACGGGTCGCCCAGGTCGAGCAGGTCGGCCAGGCCCACGTCGGTGGACATGCGCCGCTCCGACCGCCCGGTGGTGGGCAGCCGGAACCGTGAGATCTGCTGGGCCAGCGCCTCGGCCACCGCCGGCCGCAGCGCGTCGGCCCGGCCCGCCTCGGCGCCACCGTCGAACGTGGTCGTGCGCAGGGTGCCGTCGCTGTCCACATCGAGCACCAGCGTGTGGCGGTCGAGCTGGCGCGGCGGGGCGGTGTCCAGCAGCACCACCGTCGCGCCGTCCAGGCCGTCTTCGATCAGCAGGTGGTCGGAGCCGGTGACCGTACCCCCGTCGACCACGACCAGCAGGTGCGGGCTGGGGCCGGGCGACCCGGGGAGCCGCTCCCCGAAGCGGCTCCGGCCGGCCACGAGAGTGTCCAACATGGCTTCCAGGCCGGTCACCGTCGCGGACACCAGGCGCATCGCGCCGAGCGCGTCGGTGCGCCGGGGGTGCAGCGCGTGCGGCAGCCACTTCACCCACTCCCAGTGGTGCCGCCGGTCGTCGGCGACGCAGACGGCCATCAGCAGGTCGTCCGGGGCGTGAAAGGTGGCGGTGTGTGCCATGAGCGCCCGTACCAGCGCCCTGGCCCGGTCCGTGGCGCCCCGGACGTACACGCGGGCGAAGCCGTCCAGCGCCATGACCACCGGCAGGTCCGGCACCACCGCGTACGTGAGCAGGAACCGGCGCAGGCCCACCGCGCACATGGGGTCCAGCTCCTCGATGGGCCGCGTTTCCGGCGGGATCAGCGGCGTGGCCAGCTCGGCCGGGCCCAGGCCGATCCGGGCGGTGGCGAAGTCGGGGTCGCCGGGCCGCCGCTCCCACAGCCGGGGACTCGCCGCGATCGACCAGAGCCCGTCCGGTGCCGGATGCTGGTGCACCTGCGCGGCCCGCTGCCGGCCGACGGTGCGGCGCACGGTCCGGCGGCGCTCCGCCAGATGGCGCATGTACTCCCGGCGCGCGGCCAGCATCTCCTGCTTGTTCGAGCCGCCGGCGGACATGCCCATCGACGCGACGATCATGCCGAGCGCGGAGAGTCCAAACAGGCCACCGGCCACGTACGCCAACGTGCTGCGCGAGTTGCCGGCGAACATCAGGGCCATCGCCACCGAGCCGGCCATCATCGGCAGCAGCATCATCATCTGAGCCCAGCGCCGGCCGCCCGGCGCGGGGATCTCCGGCGGGGGATCGAGCAGTACCTCGCCGGTCGGGTATTCCGGTGCGGGCGAGCGAGGTGGACGGCGCAGTGCCGTGGTACTCACGCCGATTTCCCCATCTCTAGATCACGACGATTTGCCGGCCATGATAGACAGACGCCTACAGCGAGGGAAGGCGGTCGGCATGACGGTTGACTCGGACATCGGCCTGGCGCGGGTCGTCGTCGTCGCGCCGAAACGCCGGCTCGACCTGGCTCTCCCGGAGCATCTCGTGCTGGCCGCGCTGCTGCCGGCGCTGCTCTCGCACGCCGGGGAGGACGCCGTCGACTCGGCCGGCGAGCAGGGCGGCTGGATTCTGCGCCGCGCCGACGGCACGCTGCTCGACGTGGGCCGCAGCGCCGTCGCGCAGGGCGTCCGCGACGGCGAGTTGCTGCATCTGGTACGCGCGCACACCGACTGGCCGGAGCCCGAGTACGACGACGTGGTGGAGGCCATCGCGGCCGGCGCCCGGCAGGGCGGCGTGCTCTGGGACGGGCGGGTCAGCCGCTGGACCGGCGTCGCCGCCGCCGGCGCGCTGGTCGCCGCCGCGCTGGCGGTGTGCCTGGTCAACGGTCCTGACTGGACGGTGCCGGCGCTCCTCTGTCTCGGCCTGACCGTGCTCTGCCTGGGCGCCGGGGCGCTGCTGAACGCCGCCGCAGGCGAGGCCGCGGCGGGCTTCGCGGTGTGCGCGCTCGGCCTGCCCGCGGCGTTCGCGGGCGGCCTGCTGCTGCTCGGTGGCGACGCCCCGCTGTCCGGCCTGGGCGCACCCCACGCGCTGACCGCCTGCGCGCTCCTGGTGGTCCCCGCCGTCGCGGGTCTGTCCGCCGCCACCGAACCCCGCTGGCTCTTCATGGCCGCCGCGGTGCCCGCCGTCGCCGGGGCTGGCGCGGCCATCGCCGCCCTCGGCTCCCTCGACGCGGTACGCGCGGCCGCGGCGGTCGAGGCGGTGCTGCTGGTGCTGCTGCCCGCCGGGCCGGGGCGGCCCCCGGGGCGGGCCCGCCGCCCGCCCCCCCCCTCCCCGCCCCCCCCCCCCGCCCGGGCCAGGGCCGCCCCGGCCCCGCCCGCCGGCGCCACCTTCGCCGCCGTCGCGCGCGCCGACGTGATGCTCACCGGACTGCTGCTGGGCGTCGCCACGGTCGCCACGATCGGCCTGGTCATCCTGGGTACCGCCGGCGGCTCGGCGCCGCTGCTCATCGCCGTGGTGAGCGCCGGCTACCTGATGCGG
Organism: Micromonospora sp. CPCC 205371; assembly: GCF_026130045.1. Classification (GTDB taxonomy): domain Bacteria; phylum Actinomycetota; class Actinomycetes; order Mycobacteriales; family Micromonosporaceae; genus Phytohabitans. Next base: position 6,453 of record NZ_JAIBNX010000234.1, on the reverse strand, counting down.
TCCCGGCTCTTCCCCACGCTGCGGCACCGGCTTCCGCTGCTGGCCTGCGGGCTGACCGGGCTGGGGGTGCTGGCCGCCGGATACGCGGGTGACCTGGCCGGGGGCGGTCCACTGTGGGCAGTGCCGGCGCTGGCCGGCCTGGCCGTCGCCGTGCTCGCCATCGGCATGCGCTACCGGAACCGCCGCCCTTCCGTCTACCTGGGACGGATCGCCGAGATCGGGGAGATCCTGCTGATCCTCAGCGTCGTTCCGATCGCCTGTGCCGTACTGGGACTGTACGGCGTGATGCGAGGCGTGGCAGGCTAAGCGCCGTGCCGACGCGCCGCGACCAGTTGCAGTCGTACCAGTTCATGATGCAGCGGGTCGTCTCCGCCTTCGCCCATCACGACACCGACCCGGTGCAGCCGGCCGGCCGCCGGCTTTTCGCGGCCGGGCTCGGTGGCGTCATGGTGGCGGTCCTCGCCCTGGCCGCGGTGGGCGTCTACGCCCTGATCCGCCCCGGCGGCAACCGCGATTGGCGAGACGGCCAGTCCGTCATCGTGGAGAAGGAAACCGGCACCCGGTTCGTGTTCCGGCAAGGCGTGCTTTACCCGATGGCAAACTTCACCTCGGCCGTGCTGGCGCAGGAGAGCGAGGCCCGGACGGTACGGGTGTCCGCCAAGTCCATGCTGGGCGTGCCGCGCGGGCCGGTGCTCGGTATCCCGGGCGCACCCGACGCCGTCCCGCCGCGCGGGCGGGTGCTGGGCGCGCCGTGGACCATCTGCGCGCAGCCGGCGCGCGACGCCAGCGGCCGCGCCTCGGCGGTGACCTCGCTGCTGGTCGGGCGCGGCGCCCAGGTCGGCCGCGACCTCGGCGACGACGCACTGCTGGCGCAGGACGTGGACGGTGGCGGGTTCTTCCTGGTCTGGCACCAGCGGCGGTACGCCATCGCCGACCAGCAGGTCGTCTTCACGGCGCTCGGTCTGGACCGCCAGCCGCGTACCCCTGTCAGCGCGGCCCTGCTCGACGCGCTGCCGGCGGGTGAGCCGCTGGCGGCGCGCCGCGTCGACAAGCGAGGCGCGGCGTCCACCGCGGTGGCCGGCGCCCGGATCGGCCAGGTGTACTTTGTGGACAGTGCCGGCGCCACCCGGCAGTACTTCCTCGTCGCCGACGCCGCCCGGCTGGCCGTGGTCACCGAGGTGGAGGCCAACCTGCTGCTCGCTGACCCGGCCACCCGCGCCGCGTACCCAGGGCAGGCCCCGCGCGGTCTGGAGCTGAGCCCGGCTGACGCCGCCGCGGCCGCGAAGCTGCCCGTGCCGGCGGTGGGTGCCGAGGCACTGCCCGCGACGGCACCCCGCATCGTCGCGCCGTTCTCGGCCAGCGCCGCCACGTCGGCGATCTGCGCGGAGTTCCGGGACGCGGCCAACCCGCCGCGGCTCGTGGTCGACACGCCCGCTGGCCAGCTCGTCGTGGGCGCCACCTCGGCGCGCCGGACAGCGCAGGGCGTCCCGCTGGCCGACCGCATCGCTGTGGCCCCTGGCTGGGCGGCCATTGTGGAGGCGATGCCGTCCGCCGAGGCGCCGAGCGGCACCCGTTACCTGGTCACCGACCTGGGCGTCCGGCACGCCATGTCCAATCCCGAGGTGCAGGGGTATCTCGGCTTTGGCACGCTGACCCCGGTGCGGCTGCCGGCCGCCGTCGTGGCCCGGATGCCCGAAGGGCCGCCGCTCGACCCGGTCGCCGCCCGCCGCCCGGTCCTGGGCTGAAAGCCTTGTCGCACCGGCGTTTTCTCCCGCACGCGGTGTAAATGATGTTGAGATCTTTCGCGGCGCGGTGCGGCTCGGTATCCTTCGGTCAGGATCTTCGTGCCTGACTGTCCACTAACAGCAGTTCCCCCCTCGGGAGGTGGGAAAAGGCCATGCCACCAGGAAATGGGTACGTAACCGATACCCAGACGATGTACGACGCCGGTGTCCGCATCTTCGACGTCGTCGAGCAGCTCAGGGCCACGGCCACGAGGATGAGCAACCAGCTCACGGCGGAGCTCAACGACGCCACGTTCGCGGGCGCGGCCAGCAACGCCTTCGGCAAGAGCGACCAGGACGGCGTGCACGGCCTGCTGAAGTCCGACATGACCGCCCTCAACAACGCCCTCAACACGCTGTGCAACAAGGTCAGCGAGTCGGTTCAGGAGTACACGGGCAAGGACCTGGAAGCGGAGCAGGCAGTGTCGCGCTCGGGAGCGCAAGGCGGGCAGGCCCGTTCCGCGCTCAACTGGGCCGGAGCGTAGGAGGAACCGTGCGGACCGCATACAACTTCGGCGCGCTCGACGCTGGTGCGCAGACCCTTCAGGGGACGTACACCAAGCTGATGGGCGACATCGCCGACCTGGAAGCCGCCTGCGCTCCCATGCTGAGCGTCTGGGAGGGCAGCGCGCGCGACGCGTACTACCAGCTCCAGACGATCTGGCGGGGCGTCGGCGAGGACGTCGGCGTGTTCGTGAACGCCGTCAAGGACGGCGTCGTCACGGCGAACGAGCTGGCCCAGGTCGCCGAGACGGCCAACACCAACCGCTTCGCGGTATGACACAGGGCGTTCCCCAAGTAGCCGAGCGCTATTTGGGGAACGCCCTGGTCACGTGTGGGGTGGCTTCGGAGGAGTGAAGTAGAGCTCGGCGAGCTCGACGTCGTCGCGGACGCTTTCTACAGTGGACTGTGTCGGCCCGTGGCCGCGGCGCATCCGCCGGTGGATCGCCAGGATCGCGGCGCAGCCCAGCAGGGCCAGGCCGATGGCCGCGGCGATCGCGACCGCCGACGCGGCGAGTGAACGCCACCGAGCGTCACGGCGCAGGGCCTCCTCGTCGATGTCGCGCACCGGCATCCCGGGCTGGACCAGCGGGGCGCCGCCGGGCAGCACCTCGGTGACCGCCCGGTACGGGTCGACCATGCCGCCTCCGTACGCCACGCTGCCCGGGCCGCCGGGGACCGGGTTGGCGGTGGCCACCAGGCGTTGCGCCACCTCGACCGCGCTCAGCTCCGGCCGGGCCCCCCGCACCGGGGCGGCGGGGGCGGCGCCCGCCGGAGCCGCCATGGCGGTGCCGGACAGCACCGTGTGCCCGCGCGCCGGAGCGGTGGTCAGCACGTTTGAGCCGGGCGCGACGATGTCCACATGAGAGCCGACCGGGGAGCTGTTCACCCGGACGCCGGCCGCGTCGACCGCGCCCACGCCGAGCACCCCTGGGTACGCCGCCGGATAGCTGGGCTGGTCGGCGACGGTCGGGTCGGTGGTCAGCTCACTGGCCCTGGTGCCGGCGGCGGCGACCACGAGCGCGTCGCGTGCTTGCGCGTACGCCACGGCGTTGCGCAGTGCAGTGGTGGGCCGGTCGGCGACCACCGGTACGGTGATGACACCGGCGCCCTGGTCGGCCGCCCACCGGATCGCGGTAGCCAGCACCTCCGGGAGGACGCGATCGCCGCCGGCCAAGCGGTCCGCGATCCGCACCGGTAGGACGGTCACGCCGGGCGCGATGCCAGCGAACCCGATACCGTCCGCCGGACGCGCCCCCACCAGGCCTGCGACCGCCGTGCCGTGGCCCGCGCAGTCCACCGTGCCGCCCGGCTCGCCGGCCACGAAGTCCCAGCCCTGCCGCAGGGCGCCGCGCAGCTGGGGATGGCGACCGTCCACACCGGTATCGAGCACGGCGACGGTCACTGGCCGGCCCGTCGTCGCCGGCCAGACCCGGCGCGCGGCCAGGACGAGCTGCTCGACCGGCACCTGGGAGACCACCTGACCCGGCCGCGGATCGGTCGTGCACTCCGCCGCGGCGAGCGCCCCGGAGGGCGTGGCGGCGAGACCGGCGATGGTGAACAGCAGTGCTGGCAAGGGAAGGAGCCGTCGAACGCGGGACATCGTTCCTCCGTCGAAGCTCCGGCCGATTGTACATGTGCGACGGTGCGCCTATTCTTCTTGATGTTGGTACGCCTCCGGCCGCGAGGAGTCAACTGTGGACGACGCCGCACTGAAGGCCCGCACCGAGGAGTTGATGGCGCAGTTCGAGCGGATGCGGGCCGGGGCAGGCGATCTGCGGCGCCGCATCCTCGAGGTGCGCGGCGAGGCGAAGTCTCCCGACGGCCTGGTCAAGGCGGTGGTGGGCAACCAAGGCCACCTGGAGCGGCTCGACATCGACCCGCGCGTCTACCGCCGCCCCGACTCCCGCCAGCTCGCCGAGACCATCACCGACACGATCCGCCGGGCGGCGGCGGAGGCGAACCGCCTGATCGAGGAGGCCGCCTCGGCCTACCTCGACGTCCACGACGTCCGCAACGCACTCGGCTTCGACATGGAGGCCATTTTCCGCAGGCTCGACGAGGAGCTCGAACCGATGACGAGGGAGGGCTGACATGGCCGACGGCATGCTGATCGACCCGGAGCTCGCCATTGAAGGCGGCGTGAAGATGCGCACCGCCGCCACCGAGGCGCTCAACCCGATCGTCGATTTCTCCGCCCAGGTGCGCGCCATGCTGGACGGGAAGCCGGCGGGCGGCGGCGAGGAAGGCGCGCGCTTCGACGCGGCACACGAGGCCGTGGTCACCGCGATCGAGGCGGCGGCGAAGCTGCACGGGCTGATCCTGGAGATGTCCGAGAACATCATCAACGGCGCCACCAACTCCGAGGCCGCCGACAAGACGGCAGCCAACATCCTGTACGCCGCCTGTGTGAATGACATCCCCGACTTCAAGTTCTGACGACGCCCTCGGGCGTCTCATCGGCGCAGCCTGGGGCAAGCCCGACTTCGGCTGGTTCTGGAACAAGTTCCGCGACATGATCCTGAACGGGGTCGCCGTCGCCGGTGGCAGCATCGACGGTTGGCCGGAGGCCAACGAGACCGCGCTGAGCGCGCTGTCCGAGCTGGAGTCCGCCCTCGGCGAAGCGCTCATCCAGCTCCAGTCGGGTGCGTTCGGCGGCATGAACCAGGTGCTCGCGGTGTGGGGCGGCGACGTCGGACCGGCAATCCTGCAACGCTGGCAGCTGCTGAGCGGCGACAAGGGCGGGCTCGCCGACGCCATCAAGGTGGCCTACGACGCGAGCGGCAACGCGGCGCAAGCCGCAGCCGACGCGTTCGGCACCAAGGTCCGTCTCTCGGGCACGGCCGCCGCCGCGATGGTGCTGATGTATCCGGCGCTGGTCGCCTCCGCACCGGGCGGCCCCGGCGCGCAGGCGGCGGGCGTCGCCCGCCTCGTGGCCGCCGCCCGGGCCAAGGCCGCCCAGATCTTCTCCCAGTACCTTGCCGAGTGCGGCGCCCACCAGCTGGCCGCCCCCGCCGCCCCGCGGGCCGCGTCGACCGGCGTGGCCGGCGCGGCGGCGATCCCGGCGGTCACCGGGCTCACCGGCCGCGCGGCGCTGACGGAGCTCGCCAAGTCCTCCGCGAGGGGGTACCTCGGACCGGGCCTGTTGAACGCCGGCCGTACCGGCCTGGTGTTCGGCGGGATCACCGGCGGCATCGAGACCGGCGCGCAGGTCGTCGAGCTGGTCGACGGTAGGTACCGGGAGGCGCTCAATCCCGGCGATATCGGAAAGGCCGCGGCCACCGGCTTCGTGACCGGCGGGATCTTCTCGGTGGTGCGCGCCGGGCTGAGCGTGCCGATCCCCTCGAACAGGCTGCCGGCCGCCATCTTGAAGGACGCGACGGCGATGGGCGTCGCGATGCCGACCGCGAACCGCATCGTCAACCGTGAGCCCATCACCCTGAAGGGATTCGCCGCCGGCGCGGTGCTGGGCGGCGGCTGGCGGCTCGCGTACACCGGGGCGCAGAAGGCAGGCACGTTCATCGCCGGCAAGCGCCTCGCCGGCGAGACCCAGCGGTTCCTGGAGTCCACCGCCGCCGGCCGCACACCCGGCACCGGACCGGGCTCGCCGGGGCGGGTCGCTGTACCGGACGTCGGACCCGGAACGCCGGGCTCCGGCGGTCCAGGCGGCACCGGTGGCACGGGCGGCACCGGTGGTCGGGGCGGCGGCGGTGTGGGCGGTGGTGGCGGAGGCACCGGCGGCGGTGGCGCAACGGGGCCCGGGCCGCGCCCGCAGTCCCCGGGCGGCGGGGTCGGCACGATCGTGGACGGCCCACCGGCCGCCTCCGGTGGGCGTACCGCCACGGGGCCCGGGTCCATCCGCGGCGAACTGCTTCGCGTCGACGAGGCGGCGTTCAACCGCGCCGAGGCCGACCTGGCGGCCCGGAACCAGCCGCGCGCCGGTGATCCGGTGCCCGGGAAGCTGCGTACGCCATCCGAGGGCGAACTCGTCGCCCTCGACAGGTCTTTCAACGAAGGGCTGCTGCGGTCCGAGCCGGCCGGCACGACCACGTTGCCGCGCGAGCCCATCCCGGCCACCCCGCCCGCGGAGGCCGCGCCGCCCGCGGGTCCGCCGGCCCGTGGCGCGCCCACCGTCCCACTGGACGCGCCACCGCCGCGCGGCGCGCCC
>NZ_JAIBNX010000233.1 GCF_026130045.1 Micromonospora sp. CPCC 205371 | reverse complement strand
CGCCGGCGGGGGGCGCGGACGGCGGGGAGGGCGGAGGGGCCGGACGGCGGACGGGGGACGGCGCGGACGGCGGACGGCGGACGGCGCGGACGGCGGACGGCGGACGGCGCGGAAGTCCCGGACGGCGCGGACGGCGCGGACGGCGGACGGGGCGTGGACGGCGGACGGCGCGGAAGGGCGCCGACGACGGACGGTGCGGACGGCGCGGATGGGGGTGCGGACGGTGGGGTTCGCGTCATGCGGGTGGGGGTGGGGGGAGGTGGCCGGCGTCTACTGTGGCCAGGGCGCGGGCGGCGCCGCCCACCGCGGCAGTCCCCGCTCCCAGCGTCGACGCGACGATCCGGCAGCCGCCCGCTTCGGGTGCGACCGCCCGTGCCGCCAGCTCTGCCTCGGCTGCGGGCAACAGCCACGGCGCGAGCGGCACGAAGTTGCCGCCCAGCACCACCACGTCCGGGTTGATGACGTTGGTGAGGATGGCCACGCCGTGACCCAGGTGCCGTCCGACCGCCGCGAGCGAGTCCACTGTGGCCGGGTCGCCGCGCCGGGCGAGCCGGACCACCTCGTCGATCTCGGGCGCGAAGTCGGTGATCGGGCCGTCGGCCTCGGCGTCGGGCAGCACCCGGCGGATGATCGCGGGGATGCCCGCCATGGCTTCGAGGCAGCCGGTGCGCCCACAGGGGCAGACCGGCCCGCTCGGGTCGACCTGGACATGGCCGATCTCGCCACTGAACCCGCGACCGCCGCGCAGCAGCCGCCCGTCGACGATCACACCAGCGCCGATGCCGACCTCGCCGGTCAGGTACACGAGGTCGGACGAGCCCGCGAACGCGCCGTACCGATGCTCGGCCATCGCCGACAGGTTGGCGTCGTTGTCGACGGCCACGTCGTACTTGGGGTCGCGCAGCGCGTGCACGAGGTCGGCGCGCAGGTCGACGTCGCGCCAGCCGAGGTTGGCGGCGAGGCGCACGGTGCCGTCGGAGTCGACGAGCCCCGGTACGCCGACGGTGAGCCCGAGCACCTGCCGATTTTGGCTGCCGACGCGGCCGGCGACCCGGCTGGCGAGGGCTGCGATCGCGCTGACCGCCTTGCCGGGCGACGAGGCGAGCGCGGGGAAGGAGCGGCGCCACGACAGCAGCTGCTCGCCGGCGAGGTCGACGGCGACGGCGGTGAGCTGGTCGGCGCTGACCGCGAGCCCGATCGCCGCGTACGGCTGGCCGTCGAGCACCAGCATGGTGGCGGGTCGGCCGATCCGGTGTTCGGCCAGGCCGGTCTCGCGCAGTAGCCGCCGCTCGATGAGGTCGGCGACCAGGCTGGAGACGGTGGCCTTGTTGAGGCCGGTCGCGGCGGCGATGTCCGCGCGCGAGCAGGGCGCGTGGTTGCGGACGTGACGCAGCACCACGGCGAGGTTGGTGGCCCGCACGTCGGCGAAGTCGGCCGGCTGTGGCCCTGTCTGCATCGTGATCAAGTCAGCCCCGTTCCCGGCGAGATGTCTTGATGGTGCCCCCGGGCTGGCTTGACCATCATGCCGTACCGGGTCCGCCCTTGTGGCGGCGGTCACCGTTGGTCTAGTTTGTTTAGTCGGCAGACGAACTAACTCTACAGTTCTATCACTTTTTAGCAACGGAAGGGAGTGCGCCGTGACGTCACCCCTCGCGGGCGCGGCCACCAACCGCAGAAACTTCCTCGGCCTGGCGGGTCTCGGCGTGGCGGCTCTCGCCGGCGGCGGCCTGCTCTCCGCATGTGGCGGAGAAGCGGGCAGCGAGGGCGCTGCGACCGGATCAGACAAGATCGCCAGCTTGCTGCCGAGGCTCAAGGAGCTGAACCTCGGCATCCCCAAGCCGGATGTGCCGGGCGTACGCCCGATCGCCGATGGCTATACGACATACCCGTCCACCCTCGTCGACGCGATCAGCGAGAAGCCGGGTACGAGCGGCAAGGCCATCAAGACGATGTACCCGGCCTGGGGTCCGCCGGCGCCGGCGCTCGGCTCCAACCAGTACCTCGCCGCGGTGAACGCCGAGCTCGGCATCGACGTGGACCCCAGCGCGCAAGACGGCCTGGTGTACGCGGACAAGATGAACGCTCTGCTCGCCGCCCGCGACGTGCCCGACCTGCTCTGCATCCCCGAGTGGGAGGTGGAGAAGCTGCCGCGCTTCGGCGATGCGGTCAAGGCGCTCTTCGAAGACCTCACCGACTACCTGTCCGGTGACAAGATCGACGCGTACCCGATGCTGGCGACCTTCCCGACGGGCGCCTGGCGCCGGTCGGTGTGGAACGAGCGCCTGATGGCGATCCCGAACCCCACCGACGGCCCGTTCGACTGGGGCTTCTTCTACCGCAAGGACCTGCTCGACGCGGCCGGCCTGGCGTACCCGAAGAGCATCGACGAGCTGATCCAGGTCGGCAAGGCGGTCACCAACCCCAGCAAGGGCGTCTGGGCGTTCGACGACATGTTCGCCATGGTGCAGATGTTCCACAAGGTGCCGAACGCGGACACCGGCTGGCGCCTGAAGGCAGACGGCACGCCGGAGCACAAGTACGAGACCGCCGAGTTCAAGCAGGCCGCCGAGGTGATGGCCCAGATCTACAAGGAGAACCTGGTCCACCCGGATCTGGTGGCCAGCAAGGGCGCCGACTCGAAGAAGCTGCTGGAGAGCGGCAAGATCATCTTCAAGCAGGACGGCATGGGCATGTGGCAGGGCATGCAGGCCGAGCAGCAGAAGGTCACCCCCGGGTTCAACATCCAGCCGGTACCGATCTTCTCCGCGACCGGCGGCGACCCGCTGGTCTGGGGCAACGACAAGCCGATCTCCTTCACGTTCATCAAGAAGGGCCTCGGCAAGGAGCGCATCGAGGAGCTGCTCCGGGTCATCAACTGGTGCTCCGCGCCGTTCGGCACCAAGGAGTGGCAGCTGCGCCAGTACGGCGTGGAGGGCAAGCACCACACGATGACCGCGGGCGGGCCGGTCAAGACCGACCTGGGCTTCAAGGAGGCCGGCGACCAGTACTTCTTCGTCAGCGGCCGGAGCCCGGTCGTCGCGCCGACGCCGCAGACGCCGAACTACGTCAAGGATCTGATCACCTACTCGAACGCGATGGTCAAGTTCCTGGAGAAGAGCCCGTGGGACGACTTCAAGCTGGAGTTCCCGGCGAAGTACAAGGCCGAGACAACTCCCACGGAAGACAAGATCACTGATATCGTGCGTGGCAGGCGCCCGCTGAGCGACCTCGACAAGGTCGTGCAGGAGTGGCGCACCAACGGCGGCGACGAGGCGCGGGACTTCCTCGCCAAGACGCTGTCCGATGCCGGACGATGAGCACTCGCGAAGCACCGCCGGTGGCGGGGTCGGGCGCGTCCCGTACCCCGCCTCCGGGCACCACGGCCAACGCGGCGGGCGCGGCGCCCGCGCGCCGCAAGCCGTCAAAGCGCCATCGGGTACCGTTCCGTGCCCGCCTGCGCCGCGACTGGCCGCTGCTGCTGATGACGCTGCCCGGCGCGATCGTGCTGCTCGTGTTCCACTACCTGCCGGCTCTCGGCAACGTCGTCGCGTTCCAGGACTACAACCCGTGGGCCGGCGACACCCCGCTCCAAGCGTTTCTGGGCAGCGAGTGGATCGGGTTCGGCAACTTCGAAAACCTCTTCAGCAGCGACGCCTTCTGGGAGGCGGTCTGGAACACGCTGTCCATCACGGCGTTCCAGCTCGTTTTCTTCTTCCCGCTGCCGATCGCGCTCGCCATCCTGCTCAACAGCGTGCTGTCGACGAAGCTGCGGTCGTTCATCCAGACCGTGGTGTATCTGCCGCACTTCTTCAGCTGGGTGCTGGTGGTGACATTCTTCGTGCAGATGCTGGGCGGTGCCGGTCTGCTCGCGCAGGAGATGCGCGAAGCCGGCTTGCAGCCGTGGAACATCATGACCAACCCGGACACGTTCATCATCCTCGTGACGGCCGAGTCGGTGTGGAAGGACGTCGGCTGGGGCACCATCATCTTCCTCGCCGCATTGTCCACCATCGACACCGAGTTGTATGAACAATCCGCTGTGGACGGTGCGAGCCGGTGGCGGAGGCTCTGGCACGTCACGCTGCCCGGCCTGCGGCCGGTCATCGTGCTGCTGCTCATCCTGCGGCTCGGCGATGCGCTGTCGGTGGGCTTCGAGCAGTTCATCCTGCAGCGTGACGCGGTCGGCCGCGGCGCCGCCGAGGTGCTCGACACGTTCGTGTACTACCACGCCATCGCGACCGGCGACTACGGCTTCGGCGCCGCAGCCGGCCTCTTCAAAGCCGCCGTGGGGCTCCTGCTGATCCTGGCCGCCAACAAGATGGCCCACCTCCTGGGCGAACGGGGGATCTACTCGAAGTCATGAGCGTCCAACTCGCCACCAAGCTGCGCAAGCCCTCGAGCCGCCCCGTCTGGGAGGAGAAGCCGACCCCGGTCGGCCTCGCCATCAAGGGCTTCATCCTCACCGCGGTGGTTCTCGCCGTGCTCGTACCACTGTGGACAGTAGTCGTCACGAGCCTCTCGTCCCGCCAGACCATCAACGAGGCCGGCGGCCTGGTGATGATTCCCAAGGGGATCGACGCGTCCGCGTACGTGACGATCTTCTCCGGTGGCACCGTCACCAAGGCGCTGTGGGTCAGCACGATCGTCACCGTCGTGGGCACCGCGGTCAGCCTCGTGCTGACCGTGCTCGCCGCGTACGGGCTGTCGCGGCCGGGCACGGTCGGGCACCGGTCGCTGCTGTTCTACTTCCTACTGACGTTCCTCATCTACCCGGGCCTGGTGCCCAGCTACCTGGTGGTGACCGGGCTCGGGCTCAAGGACAGCCTGTGGTCGCTGATCCTGCCGACCGCGGTCAGCGTCTTCAACCTTGTCGTGATCCGGGCGTTCTTCCAGGCCATCCCGCAGGAACTGCTCGACAGCGCGCGCATCGACGGCGCCAGCGAGCTGCGCATCCTGACCCGGATCGTGCTGCCGCTGTCGAAGGCGGTGATCGCGGTGGTGGGCCTCTTCTACGCGGTCGGGTACTGGAACACCTGGTTCAACGCGCTGCTCTACATCGACGACAACGACAAGTTCCCGATCCAGCGCATCCTGCAGAGCATCGTCCTGCAGGGACAGTCGCCGACCTTCTCTGGCCTGCCGGTCGGCACGTCGATGCCGCCGACGCTGGCGGTCAAGATGGCGGTCGTGGTCGTGGCGGTCGCGCCGATCGCCATCGTCTACCGGTCCATCCAGCGGCACTTGGTCAAGGGCGCCACCCTCGGCGCGACCAAGGGCTGAGTTCGGTGCGCCGGCGGTGCCGGCGCACGGAAGAACTCTCAGACGCCAGCGACCGACGTGATCCAGGCGCGGCTGTTGGCGACGCTGCCGTAGTTCTGGTACGTCGAGCCGTTGCCCGTCGAGCAGACCCCGACCTGCTGGCCGTTGTAGAACTGCGGGCCACCCGAGTCACCGCGCCAGGCCACACCGTTGACGCCGGTGCTGCGGATCGCCTGGCCACCGTATGCGTCCGTTGCGCTGTTGCTCGTCACCCGCACGTTCGCGGTCTTCAACTGGGCGGACGCGGCGCAGTTGGTGCAGGTGCGACCCCAACCGTAGATCTGGTTGGTGGAGTTCACCGGCGGGTTGCTGTTGGCGAGGGTCACGTACGTCATGGTGACCGCGCTGTTCAGGTACAGCAGGGCCAGGTCGAAACGGGTGGATGTCGAGGTGACGGTCCGGGTCACGCCGCCGGAGGCGTAGTACACGCTGCCGACCCGCACAGACATGCTTCCGCCGACGCAGTGACGGGCGGTCAGCACCCAGCGCGGCGCGACGATCGAGCCCGAGCAGGTGAAAGAGCCGCCGCTGAAGACCGCGGCCGCCCATGGCGCGGACGAGACCGTGTTGCCGCCGATGATGTACGGCTGCACGTCGGCGGCGGCAGCGGTCGGCGCGAGCAGCACGCCGGTGAGGGCGGTGGTGGCGAGGGTGGCGAGGACCAGACGGATGCGCACGGTGAACTCCTTATGGGAGGGGGCCGTTTGACGCATCAGGCTAGGGGTGTCTCAGTGCATCTACAAGGGTGGATCTATACCGCTTCAGTAATAGCGTGTTCGGTAATAGCGCGGAGGCACCGCGCCTCTTGGCCGCGGTGCCTCCGGCCGGGCGCCCCCACCATGGCGCCACGCCGTTGCCAGATACCATACTTCGGCTGGACTCCAAACAAAAGGCGAGGGGGCGGATGTGCGCTGGCCGAAGGGTGTGAGCGGGCTCTGCTATGGCGGTGACTACAACCCCGAGCAGTGGCCCGAAGAGGTATGGCGCGAAGACGTCGACCTGATGCGCCGCGCCGGCGTCAACCTCGTGAATGTCGGGGTGTTCGCCTGGTCGCGGCTGGAGCCGGAAGAGGGCCAATACACGTTCGGCTGGCTGGACCGAGTACTCGATCAGCTGGCTGCCGGCGGCGTCAAAGTGGCGCTCGCGACGCCGACCGCGTCGCCGCCGCCATGGTTTTCCCTCGCGTATCCCGACGCGCTGCCGGTGCGCGGCGACGGCACGCGGCTGCTGCACGGCAGCCGCGACACCTACTGCGCGAGCGCGCCGGCCTACCCCGACGCGTGCCGTCGGATCGCGGGCGCGCTCGCCGAGCGGTACGCGGGACATCCCGCGCTCGCGCTGTGGCACGTGCACAACGAGTACGGGACAGCGTGTCACTGCGACCACGCGGCGACCGCCTTCCGTGGCTGGCTCCGCAAGGAGTACGGCAGCCTCGACGCGCTCAACGACGCTTGGGTGAGTGCGTTCTGGAGCCAGCACTACTCGGCGTGGGAGCAGGTCTTCCCGCCACGCGCGACGCAGTACCTTCCGAATCCGGGGCAGCTGCTGGACTTCCGGCGGTTCTGGTCCGACGAGTTGCTGTCCGCGTACGTCGAGCAGCGCGACCTGCTCCGCGCGGCCACGCCCGACGTGCCGATCACGACCAACTACGTCTTCGGCGGCTGGGTGCCCGTCGACCACGCCCGCTGGGCGCGCGAAGTCGATCTGGTCGCGATCGACCACTACCCGTCGGACGCCGGGCTGGGCGCGGAGGAACAGACCGCGTTCGGCGCCGACCTGGCACGATCGTGGGCGCGCGGCAAGCCGTGGCTGCTCATGGAGACCGCGCCGAACCTCATCTACACCCGCGACCGCATGCACGCCAAAGAGCCAGGGCGGATGATCCGGCACAGCCTGTCGCACGTGGCGCGCGGCTCGCGCGGCGCGATGTTCTTTCAATGGCGGGCGCCGCGGGGCGGGGCCGAACGGTACCACTCGGCGCTCGTGCCGCACGCCGGCCCTGACAGCCGCGTGTACCGGGAGGCGGTAGCGCTCGGCGACGTCCTTTCCCGACTGTCCGAGGTGGACGGATCGCCGGTACAGGCATCGGTGGCCATCGCGTGGGACGCCGCGTCGTGGTGGGCTCTGCAAGCGCCCGGAATGCCCATGGAGATCGACTACGCCGCCGAGGTCCAGGCCGCCCACCGCGCCCTGTGGCATGCCGGCGTGACCACCGACTTCGTGACGCTCACCGACCCACTGCCGTACTCTTTGCTGGTGCTGCCCGCGCACTACCTTCTCTCCGACGAGGCGGCTGAAGCAGCTCGCACCTATGTCGACGGTGGCGGCCACCTCGTGGCAACATACCTGTCCGGCGTGGCCGACGAGCACGGCCGGATACGGCTCGGCGGATACCCGGGCGCGCTGCGCGAAGTGCTCGGCGTACGGGTCGAGGAGTTCCAGCCATCGCCAAACGGGTGGGCGGAGCTCGTGCGGCTGGCCGGCGCGTCACAAGTGCGGCCGGGCGTGACGCGAAACGAGTACGGCGCGGGCGTCGCGTGGTACATCTCGACGAGGCTCGACGACGGCGCATACCAGGACGTGTTGACATCGGCGGCGCGCGACGCCGGGGTGGTGGTTGCCGGCGGTGCGCCCGGTGTGGAGATTGTGCGCCGGGAAGGTGGGTGGGTGTTCGCGCTCAACCACACCGACCAGACCCACGAGATCCCGGCGGAGGGTGTCGACGCCCTCACCGGCACTCCAGTGACCGGCGTCCTGACCCTGCCCCCAGGCGCCTACGCCGTAATACGCCCCCACCCCTGACCGGCTCCCACTCCCTCCGCCCCGCACCCGCCCCGCCGGCGACGCTGCGCCCGCCGGCCCTTCCCGCCCCCGTCGCGCTGCGTCCGCGCTGCGCGCTGCGTCCGCCGGCCCTTCCCGCCCCCGCCGCGCCGCCCCCGCGCTGCCCGCTGGGCCCGCCCTCCCCCCGCCGGCCCTCTCCCGCCGATCAAGGGCAAACGCACGTGATTCGATCGCTAAACCGCGTGCGTTTGCCCTTGATCGATGCGAATGCCCTTGATCGCGGCCTCGCGGCGCCCCAGGGCTGCCGCGTGCCGGCCGCCGCCCGCATGCCGCCGTCCGCCGCCCGCATGCCGCCCGCATGCCGCCGGCTGTCGTCGGCGCTTGCCGTCGCTCGTGCGCCGCGAACCGCTCGTGCGCAGCTGGCTGCCGGCCCTGCGCTATCGCCCAGCGGGCGCTGGCGGGGCGTCGCTCACCTCGCAAGCGATCGGCGGTCGTACGCCTTAGGGAACTTGCTGCATCGAGGTGGCCCGGCAGACGCTCTCTCGGCGAAGGTGCGCGCCGCGGGCGCGCCGCGCCCGAGATCTTGGCGAGTTATGGCTGATGGCTGAAATGGCGCCAAAACTCGCCAAGATCTCGCCGCCGTAGCGATCTCGCGACTGCTTAGCGGCGTGGCCTGGTATCTGCGCCGGAATGTATCCGACATGCGGGGCGCAAGATTCCACTACAGCCACCAAGCCGCGCGCCCACCTGACCCGCCCGCGAATGGGGCGCGGCGTCAGCCGCGCTTGGCAGGCCACACCGCCACCTCGTCGAACCTGCGCCGATCAAGGGCATTCGCATTGATCAAGGGCAAACGCACGCGGAAAAGAGATCAAACCGCGTGCATTCGGCCTTGATCGCCGGGAGGGGCCGCGGAGCGCGCGGGGCCAAGGGCCGCGCGGGAGTGAGTGAGGCGCGAGAGCGCGGTGAGATGTGTGTGCCGGTGGGGATGGGCACCTATCCCCACCGGCACCATCGGTGCGGCGTGCACCGTGTACGCGATCGCCGGCCCCACGATTCCGGCTTCCCCGCGCCCACACCAAAAGAGTAGGCCCGTCCAGGTTTCGGGTGGTGACGCGCCTATGACGTTATTGTTTCGACTCTGATCAATCGATCGGCGTGCTCGAGCAGGGCGGCGAGCCTCACGGCATCCGCGCCACCGCTGCGAACGTCGCGGATCGGAACGGCTCGGCGTGCAGGGCGTCGCTCTCGTCGGGCTGCCACTCCGGCGTCCACACGACGCCTGGTTCCAGGATTTCGAGGCCGCCGAAGAGGGCGGTCACCTCGTCGCGGTCGCGGTGGATCACCGGGGCGCCGGCCTCTTCGAAGACCTTCTTGATGACGGCCTCGATCTCGGGGCGGGGGTCTTCGGTGGTGTGCGAGATGACCAGGAAGCTGCCGGGTGCCAGCACCGACTTGTATCGGGCCATGATGTCGGTGATGCCGTCGTCGTCCGCCACGTAGTGAAGCACCGCCACCATCATCATGCCCAGCGGCTGGCTGAAGTCGATCAGCCGCTGGGTGTCGGGTGCGTTGAGCACCGCCTCGGCGTCGCGCATGTCGGCGTCGACGATCGCCACGTTGGGCAGGTCGGCGATGATTTCGCGGGTGTGTGCGACCGCGACGGGCTCGTTGTCGACGTATACGACGCGGGCGTCGGGGTTGAGCTGCGTGGCGATCTCGTGCACGTTGCCGACGGTCGGGATGCCGGAGCCCAGGTCGAGGAACTGCGTGATGCCCTGCGACACGCAGTACCGCACGGATCGCTGGAGGAACGCCCTGTTGGATCTGGCGACGAGCGGCGCGTCGGGGTATGCGGTGAAGAACGCCTCGGCGGCGGCACGGTCAGCGGCGAAGTTGTGCGCGCCACCGAGTGCGTAGTCGTAGATGCGCGCCGCGCTCGGCGTGTCGATGTCGGCGCCGGGAGGTGGCGACGTGCTCGACTCGGACATCGAAACCCCCAGATCGAGAAATGCAACAACGCAGAATGCTAGTGTCTCAGCTGCCGCATGCGTACCCGCAGCGCCGTACACCATAAGTGGCGAGAGCGTCCGCCCACACCATCTACGGCAGGCGTACGACCATCTTGCCGACGTTGTCGCCGCGCAGCAGGCCGAGGAACGCGTAGACGGCGTTTTCCAACCCGTCGACGGTCGTCTCGTCGAAGCGCACCTTGCCGTCGCGCAGCCAATCCGCCATCTGAGCCGCGAACTCGTCGGCCAGGTGGCCGTACGAGGTCACGATGAAACCCTTCAGCGTCAGCTGCTTCCCGATCGCCAGGGCCAGGTTGCGCGGCGCCGCGGGCGGTGTCGTTTCGTTGTACTGAGCGACGGCTCCACACATCGCGACCCGCCCATGTGGACGGAGCGACGAAATCGCGGCCTCCAGGTGGTCGCCGCCGACGTTGTCGAAGTACACGTCGATCCCGTCGGGTGCGGCCTCCCGCAGTGAATCGCGGACCGGGCCGTCGTGGTAGTCGAATGCCGCGTCGAAACCCAACTCGCGCGCGTAGGCCACCTTGGCGGCGCTGCCCGCGCTGCCGACGACGCGCGCCGCGCCGCGCAGCTTGGCGATCTGGCCGGCGAGGCTGCCTACCGCGCCGGCGGCGCTGGAGACGAAGACGGTGTCGCCGGGGCGCATCGCGGCGACCTCGATCAGTCCCGCGTACGCGGTGAGTCCGGTCATGCCGAGCGCGCCCAGGTATGCCGTCGGTGGCGCGAGGCCAGGGTTGATCACCTTGGTGCGGCTCGCGTCGAGTACCGCGTAGTCGCGCCACCCGAGCCCGTGCACCACCAGGTCGCCCACCTTGCGGTCGGGTGACTCGGAGACGATGACCTCGCCGACCGCGCCTCCCTCTAGCGGGGCGCCCAGCGCGAACGGCGGGACGTAGGACTTGACGTCGTTCATCCGCCCGCGCATGTACGGGTCGACCGAGATGGCTATGTTGCGCACGATGACGTGGCCAGGACCGGGCGATCGCACTGGTGCCTCGACCATCTGGAAGTTTTCCGCCGCGGGCCAGCCTGACGGGCGCGAGGCGAGCCGCACCTCACGGCCGACGAGCCGTCCAGCGGCCGCTCCGGCGCTCATGCGCCGCCTCCCGCAGCCGACACAATGCGAAGGGAGCGCAGCGACCGTAGCGACTGTCGGCTACAGGGATGCTTCCGGGCGCATGACCCGCCAGCTAGCAGAGTGCTCATTCGTCCACCACCGTCAGCTTCACGTCGACATTGCCGCGCACCGCGTTCGAGTACGGGCAGACCTGATGCGCGCGGTCGACGAGCTGCTGCGCGGCCACGCGCTCGACGGACGGCAGCGCGATTTCCAGCTCGACGGCGAGACCGAACCCGCCGGAGCCGTTCGGCCCGATGCCGACACGGCCGACGACGGTCGATCCGCTGACGTCGGCGCGCGACTGGCGCGCGACGCGCCGCAGCGCCGAGTGGAAGCACGCGGCGTATCCGGCCGCGAAGAGCTGCTCGGGGTTGGTCGCGCCGCCGGCGCCACCCAGCTCCTTCGGTACGGCCAGGTCGGCCTCGAAGATACCGTCGAAGGTACGGACGTGCCCCTCGCGCCCGTCACCTGTGGCCAGCGCTTCAGCGGTGTACAGCACCTGCATTGTGTGCTCCTACTTCTTTTTGGCCGCCAGTTCTTGGGCGGCAATGTCCATAGTGGATGCAAAAGTGGTGAGCGTGTCGCGCAGTTCCACGAGCGTTTTCCTGTCAAGTCCGGTCGCGGCCACCAGCGCGGCGGGCACGCTGCGCGCGCGGGCCTGAAGCTCCGTGCCCGCGGCGGTCAGCCGCACCTCGACCACGCGCTCGTCGCCGGCCGTCCTCTGGCGCTCCACCAGGCCGGCGGCCTCCATGCGCTTGAGCAGCGGCGAGAGCGTGCCGGAATCCAGACGCAGCTCTTCGCCGAGCTCCTTCACCGTGCGCCCGTCGCGCTCCCAAAGCACCAGCAGCACCAGGTACTGCGGGTATGTCAGGCCGAGCTCGTCGAGCAGCGGCCGGTAGAGCGCGGTCGTCGCCCGGGATGCCGCGTAGAGCGCGAAGCACACCTGGCGCCGGAGGGCCATCTCATCCACGTACTGAACGGTAGCTTGCAACTAAGTTGTGCACAACCAAAGCACGATGTGACCCACGCCGCCTCTCCCGCCCTCTCCGCGCCGCGCCGCGCGCGCGCCGCGCGCCCCTCCTCGCCGATCAAGGGCAAATGCACGTAATTCGATCTCTATGTCGCGTGCGTTTGCCCTTGATCGGCCCCGCCGAAGGCGTCCAGGAAGGATCTTGGGGATCGGGATCGAGTTTTGGGCTACCGCGGCGTCCGTCGCGCGCCAGGCTCGTCGCTCCCGCGGCCTCACCCCGCGCGATACACAATCAAACCCCTGGCGGCGCCCTGGACGCGGGGTTTGATTGTGGGGACGACGAGGGTGAGGCCGCGGGAGCAGCGGCATGGACCGCGGCGGACGCCGCGGCAGCTCAAGTCTTGAATCGCAGCGCCGCGGGCTCTGTAGATCGGTGGCAGTGCCGCGGTGCCGATGGGTGAAAGACATTTGGCTGGGCAATCGGCCACTATGGAGGCATGCCCCAGCCCCGTCACGCCATCGTCGTCGGCGGCAGCCTCGCCGGCCTTTGTGCGGCCCGCGCCCTTTCCTTGCACGTGGAGCAGGTCACCGTCATCGAGCGTGACCGGTTTCCGGAAGAGCCCAAGGTGCGCAAGGGCGTGCCTCAGGCCCACCACCTGCATGTGCTCATAACCGCCGGCCAGCGCGCCCTGGAGCGGCTCTTCCCCGGCATGATGGCCGAGTTGCACGCGTTGGGCGCGGTGCCGGTCGCCGCGCCCACCGACATCCTGTACCTGAGCACCACCGGCTGGCGGGAGCGCTTCCCGCCTACGCACGGCCTGGTCGGGGCAAGCCGGGAGCTCATCGACTGGACTGCCCGGCGGCGGCTCGTCGACGAGGACCGGGTGCGGTTCCGCACCGCACAGACCGTCGTCGGGCTGGTGCCGAGCGCCGGCGGCGATGGCGTCGCCGGTGTCGAGGTCCACGACCGGGAGACCGGCGCCGTCGAGCGGATCGCCGCCGACCTGGTGGTCGACGCCAGCGGGCGGGGGTCGCGCAGCCCCGACCGGGTGGCGCTGCTCGGATACGGCCGGCCCGGGGGGAGGCCCGCCGCCG
>NZ_JAIBNX010000232.1:2692-13428 GCF_026130045.1 Micromonospora sp. CPCC 205371 | reverse complement strand
GGGGGCGGGCAAACGCGGGGGAGGGCTTTACCGACTGAGCGGGGGGAGGGGGCCTGTGGCGCCCGGGGGGGCGCCCGGGGGGCGCGGGCCGCGCGGGGCGCGCTCTCGGCGCGCACCGCGTGGCCCGCGGAGGTGAAGGGGTTAGCGTTTGACGTCTATCACGAGGCGGGTTGGGTTGGTCAGGAGCATGACGCGGAATCCCTTGCGCGCTTCCGTGTCGATGAAGCCGGACACGGTCCCGTTCTCGTACACCTTGAACGTCACGTTGGACGGTCGCTGCCCGCTCACGGTGCCCACCCGTGTCGTCATGCCGGTGAAGCCGACGAAGATGCGTGTCGGGGTGGCCCGCACGTATGCCACGTCGATGAGCGGGAACTTCGCGGTGCTCAGGTCGAAGACGTACCGGTCGTAGCCGGGGTGCCACCCGAAGCGGACCTCACTGACGCGCACCACGTCGGCGCCGCCACCGCCCTGCCACCGTGATGTCTGGAACGCTTGGGTCGGCTGGTGTGCCACGTCGACGGCGATCCGGGGCGGGTTGGTCAACCGCAGCACGCGGAAGCCGAGCGCGTCGGAGAGGCCGAGTCCGGCGATGACGCGGCCCTCGAAGGCGCCGCCGAGCTTGATCTGCCGCAGCGTCGGGTAGCGCGGGGTCGCGACGTAGTTGTGCAGTTTGGGGGCGTTCGCACCGTCGAACACGATCCGTAGGTCGGCGGGGCCTTCCAGCGGGATCTGCGTACCGGTGCCGATGCCGACCAGCGGCGCGTACTCGACCCGATAGCCGGGCGTGCCGGCGCCCTTGAAGTCGAAGACCACCCGGTCGTATCTGTCGTGCCGCGCGTGGCGCACGCCGATGAGTGTGCCCTGGTTGTTGGTGGTGGCCTTGCCGACGACCGGCTTCGTGTTGGTGGGTGCCGGCAGGGCGCCGCCGCCCGCGGCCGCGCTGGCCGTGGTCGCGAACCCCGCCGTGAGCAGTCCGGCGAGCGCCAGCGCGCCGATGCGATACCGAGTGATCTTCATGTCGTCAACCCTTCATTGGTAGTGGGAAGACGACGCCGGAGAGTGACGATCGGTTTACCCGAGCAGTGTCGTGATTACGACAAGCGTGCCGGCGGCGGCCAGGGTGGTGAGCACGACCGCGTCGCGTGCCAGGCCGGGGGCCTGGCCGTAGCGGGCCGCGAAGACGAACACGTTCTGCGCCGTCGGCAGGGCGGACGTGACGACCGCGGCGAGCAGCGTCGGCCCCGAAAGGCCGAGGATGAAGCGCCCGATGAGGTACGCGAGCGCGGGCTGCGCGATCACCTTGAGGACGACCGCCGTGTACCGGTGCCACGCGTCCGGCCCGGGTGCGAGCGGGCGGCTGCCGCGCAGTGACATGCCGAGGGCGAGCAGCGCCAGCGGTACCGCCGCCTGCCCGACCAGGTCGAACGGGCGCAGCGCCTCCTCGGGCGGGTCCCACCCGGAGGCGGCCACCGCGAGACCGGCCGCCGAGGCGAGCATGATCGGGCTGCGCAGCGGCAGGGCGGCCCACTGCCGGGCGGACGGTCTGCGTCCCGCCGCGAGGGCGTCGAGCACGGCGAGCCCGAGCGGCGCGTACAGCAGGGTCTGGAACAGCAGCACGGGTGCGATGAACGACACATCGCCGAGCACGTACGCGGCGACCGGGATGCCGAGGTTGCCCGCGTTGACGTACGAGGAGGCGAGCGCCCCGACGGCGGTCTCGCCGTGGCTCGACTCATCGCGGCGCCGGCTGACCACCACCGCCAGCCCCACATAGGCGACCGCCACGATGACCGTACTCAGCACGAAAGCGGCCAGCGCACCGGTGAACACCTCGCCCAGCGACGACGTGGCCAGCGTGGTGAACAGCAGCGCTGGCGTCGCGATGAAGAAGACCAGCCGCGCGAGCACCGTCGTGCCGCCGGGGCCCAGCAGCCCGTACCGCCCGATGAGGTACCCGACCAGCGTGACGGCCCAGATGGCCGCGAACCCGGTCAGCACCCCACGCACCGCGTAAGCATGCCCGTCCCGGCGTGCGGCATCATCAAGATATGGATCACGCCACGTTCCTCTTCGACGGTGACTGCGCGTTCTGCACCAAGTGCGCTGAATTCGTGGCGCGGTGGGTGCCGACGGACGCGAACGTGCTGCCGTGGCAGTTCGCCGACCTGGACGCCCTGGGCCTCACACCCGACCAGTGCGAGCAGGCGGTGCAGTGGGTCGCCGCGGACCGGAGGTCGGCCGGCCCGGACGCGATCGCCGATCTGCTCGCGGCGAGCAACCTGTTCTGGCGTCCGGCGGCCGCCCTGCTGCGGCTGCGACCCGTGCGCGCGCTGGCGTGGCCGGCGTACCGGTGGGTGGCGCGCAACCGCCACAAGATGCCCGGCGGCACCGCCGCCTGCGCCGTGCCCGCCACCCGCCCATAGCCCCACCCGTGATCAAGGCGTCCCTCAAGTTGCAAGAACGACTTGAGGGACGCCTTGATCACGGGGTGGTGGGGGTGGGGGTGGCAGTGCGGGCGAAGCGGCGGCGTAGCCAGAGCAGAGGGCGGACGCGTTCCAGCGGGAGGAACGCGGTCATCGCCACCAGATGCGGCGCGAACGAGATCGTGATCGTCGCGTACGTCACCACGTGGAAGCCGTAGAAGAACGCGATGCCCCGGTGCCGCCAGCGGTCACGCACCACGAAGATCAGCGGACTGAGCAGCTCGAACGCCACGATGCCGAACTGCGCCAGGATCAGCAGGTACGGCACCTGAGCGATGAGGTCGGCGAGGTCGGTGCCGCGCCGGATGATCGCTCGGGCGAGCACCGAGCTGGTGACCCAGTCGATCCCGCCGAAGCGCAGCTTGGCGAAGGCCGCCAGGAAGTACGTGCACACCACCGAGATCTGCGTGACCCGCAGCGCCCAGCCGCCCGCCTCGGTGAGTGTGGCGTCGCCATGCCGGGCCCGCCCGACGGTGGCCAGGGCGGCGAGCGCTACGAGGAAGCCGAACCGGTCGTGGTCCACCTTCCCGTAGCTCATCGCGATGACCATCCACTCGAAGTACAGCGCGAAGACCGTCCAGCCGAGCAGGCGCGGCGCGCGGCCGGTGGCGGCGGCGAGCCCGGTCACCAGCAGGGCGCAGAAGATCCCGTTCACCAGCAGGGGAGTGGGGGTGGGCAGCGGCAGCAGCCGCCCGACGAGCAGCGGCTGGTACAGCTCACCGGGCACCGACGCGTGCGAGCGCACCCACGGCGTGAACACCAGCAGGTCGAGGACGACGAAGAGGTACACGAGGGTCCGGAAGGCCGCGACGCGACCGCGCGGCACCGGCGCGAACAGCCAGCGGGTCAGGGGTTCCATCGCGCCACCGTCTCGTCGGTGTGGGTACCCATTGGCCTGCTGTCCTTCACTCCCTCGCGCCGGATCACGATCCGCACCTCGACGAGGGCCGGTGCGCCCGGGTTGTGGCTGGCGTACGCGTCGGCGACCTGGCGCAAGCGCGACGGGTCCGCCTGGTACGCGGCCATCTGTCCCTCTATCTCCGCGCGCCGGATGCCGGTGTTCCGCTCGGTGAGCGGCACGATCGCGCCGCTGCCCTCGACGCCCTCGACGCGGGTGTCGGGCGCCGGCTCGTCGGGGCCGGGCGCGGTGGAGTACATCCGGAACGGTCCAAAGGGGAAGTCGTCGTCGACGCCCCAGATGGTGCCCGCCAGCAGCAGCGCGCCCGCGACCAGGGTGGCCAGCAGGCGGCCGGTGCGGCCGGCGGCGGTCAGCGTGTCCATCGGACGGTGACCATACATGACCCTTGCCAGCGATCATGGGTCTGCGCTAGGGAAGCGCTTTACCAGCAATATTACGTACAGAGAGAGAGCAATCGATTCCTGTGAGTTTGTCCATTGTCACATTTCTGCAACGTCCGTGCCTATTGACCGCGACCGGTGGCTGCCGGGACCATCGTGGCATGCGGTGTGTTGGGGGTATCCGTGTGCCCGTCGCGAGCGTCGATTTTGGCGGACCTCCGGGGCAGGCGGCGTTGCGGCCCAAATACATTTGATCGGTGGAATGTTGCTGAGAATTACATCGGCTTCACCGTGGGCAATGTCGTTTCCTGGGGAGCCGGCCGGCGTACGAATAGGCGGCCGGATTCCGTTCCTGGAAGAGGGGGACCCATGCCGGCCGCCCCCGCCCCGCCGCGAGCGGGTCGGCACGCTCCCCAGCCCCCCGGCCCGGGGCGGCCGCCGGCCGCCCCCCGCCGCCCGGCGGGCGGCGCGTCGCCGACGCTGACGGTCACGTTCTCGATCCCGCTCTCGAGCGACGACGGCCTGACCCCGCAGGCGTTCCGGCTGCTCGAGGTCGCCCGTGAGCTGGTCGAACGCGGCGAGGGCACGGTCAGCCTCGCCCCCGGGCCGGCGCCGCTGCCAGCCACGGCGGTGACCGAGCCGGCGGCCGAGCCCGCGCCCGTGACATCCCTGCCCAGCGTGCGCGCGGCGTTGCCCGAAGACGGCGGCGGCCTGCGCGTGCTCGCCTCGTCCCGCACCGTGCTGCTCGATGGCGAGCCGCTGCGGTTGACTCGGCTGGAGTTCGACCTGCTGCTCTTCCTCGCCGAAAACCCGCGCCGGGTGTTCAGCCGCGTGCAGCTGCTGACCGGGGTGTGGGGATACGAGCACGCCGGGGCACGCACGGTCGACGTGCACATCCGGCGGCTGCGTTCCAAGATCGGCACCCACGTGCCGCTCGTGACGACCGTGTACGGGGTCGGATACCGGCTCGCCGACGACGCGAAGATCACCATAGATCCCGACGCGTGAGGGTACGGCCGATCACACCGACCGGCCTCGTCGAGGATCTCGCGGACCGGCTGGCCGCCGACCGCCCCGGCCGGTGGCTGCGGGTCGCGGTCGACGGCGCACCGGCCACCGCACCGGGCGACCTCGCCGGCGCGCTGGTCGACCCGCTGCGTGCTCGCGGGCGGGCCGCGCTGCACGTGCCCGCGGGCGGCTTCCTGCGGCCGGCGTCGCTGCGCTACGAGTTCGGGCGCACCAATCCCGACTCGTACTACGAGGGCTGGCTCGACGAGCCGGCGCTGCGCCGCGAAGTGCTCGATCCGGTCGCACCCGGTGGCACGGGCCTGGTGCTGCCGAGCCTGTGGGACCCGGTGACCGACCGGGCCACCCGGGCGCGGTACGAGCCGGTGCCGCCGGGCGCGGTGGTGCTGGTCAGCGGTGCGCTGCTGCTGGGCGCCGGGCTGCCGTTCGAGGTGGCTGTCCACCTGGAGATGTCGGCCGCGGCCCTGGCCCGTCGCACCCCTTCAGTTGACCACTGGACCCTCCCCGCCTTCGCGAGATACGCCGACGAGGTGGCGCCCGCCGGCTTCGCTGACGTCGTGGTGCGCATGGACGATCCCCGCCACCCCGCACTCGTCATCCCGTGATCAAGGCGTCCTTCGAGTCGTTAGGGCGACTTCAAGTACGCCTTGGTCACGGGAAAGGTGGGTATGAAGGGGGGCATGGGGGAGATTAAGGTGGGCACGGCCTCGTGGACGGACAAGACGCTGCTCGAGTCCGACTGGTACCCGTCGAGCGCGGACACAGCCGAGAAACGCCTCGCCTACTACGCCGACAAGTTTCCGCTGGTAGAGGTCGACGCCACGTACTACTCGCCGCCCGCCGAGCAGACCGCCACGCTATGGGCGCAGCGCACTCCGCCCGGCTTCACCTTCAACATCAAGGCGTTCAGCCTGCTGACCGGCCACCCCACCAAGGTCTCCTCGATCTACAAGGACCTGCGCCCCGACACCGATAAGAAGAACGTGTACCCCGACGACCTGCCGCCGCAGGCGTACGAGGACGTGTGGACCCGATTCCTGTCCGCGCTGGACCCGCTGGTCGAGGCGGGCAAGTTGGGCGCGGTGCTGTTCCAGTTCCCGCCGTGGTTCACCATCCGCAAGAGCAACAAGCAGTACCTGTTGGAGGTGGAGCGGCGCTGCCGGCCACTGCGGGCCGTATTCGAGTTCCGGCATGCGTCCTGGTTCGAGGGCGACAATCGCGAGGAAACGCTGGATTTCCTTCGCAAACACCGGCTGCCGTACGTGTGTGTGGACATGCCCCAGGGGCACCGCTCGTCGATTCCGCCTGTGCTGGAAGCGACCGCGGAACTGTCCGTGGTTCGTTTCCACGGTCACAGCGACAAGTGGACCAGCAAAAACATTTACGAGAAGTTTGGATATCTCTACTCGAAGCGGGAACTGAAGCAGTGGGCCCCGAAGCTGCGGAAACTGGCCGACCAGGCGGGTGAGACGCACGTGTTGA
This sequence comes from Micromonospora sp. CPCC 205371, assembly GCF_026130045.1. Taxonomy (GTDB): domain Bacteria; phylum Actinomycetota; class Actinomycetes; order Mycobacteriales; family Micromonosporaceae; genus Phytohabitans. The sequence continues at coordinate 7,135 of NZ_JAIBNX010000232.1, read as the reverse complement.
TGAACAACTGCTACAGCGACTATGCCCAGCGGAACGCGGGCGACCTGCTCGACCTTCTCGACGACTCATGATCCTCGTTGGTACGTCCGGCTGGCAGTACAAGGACTGGCGGGGGCGCTTCTATCCCGAGAAGCTGCCGCAGCGGCTCTGGCTGGAGCACTACGCCTCGTGTTTCGCCACGGTGGAGGTCAACAATGCCTTCTACCGCCTGCCGGAACGATCCACCTTCGAGAAGTGGCGGCAGCGGACTCCCGACGACTTCTGCGTCGCCGTGAAGATGAGCCGGTACCTCACGCACATCAAGCGGTTACAGGACCCCGAGGAGCCGATCGAGCGGTTCCTGTCTCGCGCCACCGCACTCGGTGATCGCCTCGGCCCGGTACTCGTGCAACTGCCGCCGACGCTGGGCGCCGATCCGGCGGCGCTCGACCGCGTGCTCGCTCGCTTCCCTCCCGATGTGCGGGTGGCCGTCGAGCCGCGGCACGACACGTGGTGGACCGACGAGACGCGCGCGGTACTGGAAAAGCGGAACGCGGCCCTGTCCTGGGCGGACCGCAAGGGGCGGCCGGTGACGCCGCTGTGGCGCACCGCCGACTGGGCCTACCTGCGGCTGCACGAGGGGCGCGCCACGCCCCGCCCGCGGTACGGGCGGTCGGCCCTGCGGACCTGGCTGGACCGGATCGACGACACCGTCGAAACGTACGTCTACTTCAACAACGCCCCCGGCGGCGCCGCCACCGTGAACGCCGCCGAGCGGGCCGCGGCCGCCCGGCGCCGCGGCCAGGCGGTCACTCGGGCGCTCGGAGCGTGACCTCGGTGGTCAGCCGGCGCCCGTGGTCGACCTCGCGCTCCGGACCCACCAGGATCAGAGGCACCGTGTACCGGTGGTCCGCGCTCGACGCGGACAGTCGCAGCTCGAGCGCGCCCGGCTCGACCACCCGCCGTCCCGAGCGTCCCGTGAAGGCGGACAGGTCAGCGAAGACCCGGAACGCAACCTCGCGGCTCTCGCCGGGCGCGAGCGGCACGCGCGCGTACCCGATCAGCCGGACCACCGGGCGCGCCACCTGCGCGACCGGGTCGTGGAGATAGAGCTGCACCACGTCGGTGCCGGCGCGGTCGCCGGTGTTGCGCACGGTGAGGGTGACCGTGACCTCGCCGTCGGTGGGGATCTCGATGGGGCTCCGCGTGCTCGGGCCGTCCCACTCGAACGTCGTGTACGACAGGCCGTGCCCGAACGGGTAGAGCGGTGTGGGGTCCACTGTGGTCATCGCGGAGCCCTGGCCGAGGGCGGTGTTGAGGTAGGTGGCCGGTTGGGCACCAGGGCGGTGCGGCACGCTCACGGGCAGACGCCCGGACGGACACACCCGGCCCGAGAGCACACCGGCGACCGCCGCGGCACCCTCCTCCCCAGGAAAGAACCCTTGGACCACCGCCGCCAGCCCGCGGAACCGCCCGAGGGCGTACGGCCGGCCGGTGAGCAGCACGGCGACGACCGGCTTGCCCGTGGCCAGCAGGGCGTCGAGCAGCTGCGCCTGCACACCGGGCAGCCCCAGATCTGCGGCGCCGCCTCCCTCGCCGGAGGTGCCCGGGCCGAACACCCGGCCCCGGCCGCCGACCCCCGCGACGCCCGCGGCGGCGCCGCCCGCCGCCGCGACCGCTTCGGCGATGCCGGACGTGTCGTCGCCGTCGACGGCGCAACCGGGCACGTGCCGCAGCGTCGCGCCGGGCAGCTCGGCCGCGAGGGCGTCGAGCGGCGTCGGTATCTCGATGCCGAGCGGCATCTCCGGGTGCTGCGGTGCGACGTGGCTGGGGAACGTGTAGCAGCCGACCAGGCCGGCGATGCTGTCGGCGAGCGGGCCGACCAGCGCGATCCGGGCGTCGGGCCGCAGCGGCAGGGCGCCGTCGTTGGTGAGCAGCACCACCGACTCCTCGGCGAGCTGCCGGGCGATGGCGCGGCTCTGCGGCGGGTCGAGGTCGACCGTGCCGGCCGGGTCACCGTCCACACCGGCCAGCACCGGCGGCACCGGCTGCCAGTCCGGGTCGAGCAGCCCTAGCTCGCACTTCTGTCGCAATACCCGCGATGCCGCGCGGTCGACGTCGGTCTCCGGCACCTCGCCCGCGCGCACGGCGGCGACCAGGCCAGCGCCGTAGTCGCGCGCGGCCGGCAGCTCGACGTCCATGCCGGCGGCGAGCGCGAGCGCCGCCGCGCCGGTGCCGGTCTCGGTCAGCCCGTGGTGCATCTGCAGGAACGAGATCGCGAAGTAGTCGGAGACCACCGTGCCCGTGAACCCCCACGCGTCACGCAGCAGCGTGGTCAGCAGCGTCGGGTCGGCCGAGGTGGGCATGCCATCGATCTCCGTGTACGCCGGCATGATCGACCGGGCGCCGCCATCGCGCACCGCCATCTCGAACGGCGGCAGCAGCACGTCGGCCAGCTCGCGCGGGCCCATCTCCACGGGGCCGTGGTTGCGGGCGGCGCGCGACGCGGAGTACCCGACGAAGTGCTTGAGGGTCGCCACCACACCGGCCGACTCCAGCCCCCGCACGTATCCGGTGCCGACGGTCGCCACGAGGTACGGGTCTTCTCCGATGCTCTCTTCGGTGCGGCCCCAGCGCGGGTCGCGTACGACGTCGAGCACCGGGGCGAGCCCCTGGTGCACACCGAGGGAGCGCATGTCGGCGCCGACTCGGGCGGCCATCCGCTCGACGAGCTCAGGGTGGAAGGTGGCGCCCCAGGCGAGCGGCGTGGGGTACACCGTCGCGCCCCAGGTCATCAGGCCGGTCAGGCACTCCTCGTGCGCTACGGCCGGGATGCCGTGCCGCCCGGCCGCCATGATCTCGGCCTGCATGGTGGCCAACGCCCGCGCGCCGAGCGCCGGGTCGACGGGCGCGGTGCCGAACGGCCGGGTCACCTGCCCGATCCCGTCGCGGATCAGCCCTTGCCAATCCGGGGCGGCCTTGACCATCTCGTGCTGCTGGGGAGCCAGGTCGTCGGGGCTGGCGTGCGCGCCGACCCAGACGCCGACGAGCTGGGCGACTTTCTCTTCTAGGCTGAGTCGGCCCAGGAGGTCGGCGACGCGCTTCTCGGCCGGGAGCGAAGGGTCTTGCCACGGCTCCCGGACCGCGACGGTTACGGTCGGTTCACTCGACTCGGTCACCGGTGTCGGTCTCCTGTCGGTCGTTCATTCCCGGTAGGTTTCCGGAACAATCCGCGCCTAACGGGGTGGCTGTGTTGCCTTACGGTAACGCTTGGTCTGGCGCGGCGATAGGTCTTGACCGCCAGTTCATGCGGTCGTAGCGTGCGCCACATCACGTTGAATTATCGGGTCGAGGCCGAAAACTTCCGGGCAGCTCTGCTCCGGGCACCACTCGACCCTGTCAGGGTTGGCCTTCTTGAAGGGAACCGCACATGGCAACCCCCACGCAGTACTCGCGACGATCGATATTGGGGATGGCCGGCCTTGGTGCCGGCGCTGTCCTGCTCGGCGCCTGTTCCGGTGACGACGACGGCGGAGGCTCTGGCGGCTCGGCGACCGTCGAGTGGTGGCACATCGCGAACACCGAGCCGATGCTTCCCGTCTGGGACGCGATGGCCAAGGCGTACCAGTCGGCCAACTCCGGGGTGACCATCAAGATCACACCCTTGGAGAACGAGGCCTACAAGGCCCGGCTGACCACCGTCACGCAGGCGGGCACCCCGCCGGACATCTTCCACACGTGGGGCGGCGGCGTGCTCAAGCAGCAGGTCGACGCCGGTCTCGTCAAGGACATCACGGCTGACACGGCCGACGTGCGTGGCACCATGATCGACGTCGCCATGGGCCCCTACGAGTTCGACGGCAAGGCGTACGCGCTGCCGGTCGACCAGGGCATGATCGGCTTCTGGTACAACAAGGCGCTCTTCGCCAAGGCGGGCGTCACCGCGCCGCCGGCCACCTGGGGCGAGTTCCTCGACGTGATCCGCAAGCTCAAGACCGCGGGCGTCACGCCCATCGCACTCGCGGGCAAGGACAAGTGGCCGGGCCACTACTACTGGGCGTACCTGTCCATGCGAATCGGGGGCATCGAGCTGCTCAAGCAGGCCGGTGAGGACGGGAACTTCAACAAGCCCGAGTTCGTCACGGCCGGCCAGCGGCTCAAGGAACTCGTCGACCTGGCGCCGTTCCAAAAGGGCTTCCTCGGCACCGAATACGGCAGCCCCGACGGCCAGGCCGCGCAGATGGGCAACGGCGCCGCCGCGATCGAGCTGATGGGGCAGTGGGCGCCCAGCGTGCAAGCGGAGGCGTCCGGCAAGCCCAAGGGCCTCGGCGAAAACCTCGGCTTCTTCCCGTTCCCCGCGGTTGACGGTGGCAAGGGGGCGGCCACCGACGCGTTCGGCGACGGTGGGGGGTGCGGCCTCGGCACAGACGCGCCGGGGGGGGCGGGGGCCCCCCCCGCGAGACC
>NZ_JAIBNX010000232.1:2161-2682 GCF_026130045.1 Micromonospora sp. CPCC 205371 | reverse complement strand
CCCCTGGCCTTCTCCCCTCCCCCGGCGGGGGGGGGGGGGGGGGGGGGGCCCCCCGCCGCGTGCGGGGGGGGTGGCGGCTTCGCCATCGGCAAGGACGCGCCGGACGAGGCGGTCGACTTCCTCGAGAACCTGCTGAGCATCGACAACCAGCGCAAGGCCGCGGCCACCGGCGCGATCATCCCGGTCGTGAAGGGTGCCGAGGACGCGCTCACCGACCCGAACGCGAAGATCGTCGCCCAGACCCTGGCGTCCGCGTCGGGCTTCCAGCTCTACCTCGACCAGGCGTACCCGCCCGAGGTCGGCCAAGAGGTCAACGAGACCGTCGCCCAACTCATGGCCGGGAAGATGAGCCCGGAGAAGGTCACGCAGGCCATCACCGATGTCGCACAGCGCTGACCAGATCACAGCGCCGCGGCCCTCCGAGCCGGCTGCGGCGCCCGCGCCGCCGCCGGGCCCCCCCCCCAAACGGGGGCGGCCGGCTGGGGCGGGCATCCCCGCCCTTCTTCTCCCCCCGCCGGTGG
>NZ_JAIBNX010000232.1:0-2151 GCF_026130045.1 Micromonospora sp. CPCC 205371 | reverse complement strand
CGGCGAGCAGCCCCGCCGCCCGCCCGCCCCCCGGCCGCGGCGCCCCGCCAGCCCACCGCGGGCCCCCCCGCCACAAGCGGCAGGGCCGGCGCTGGCTGACCATCACGCTCTTCCTGCTGCCCGCGCTGGTGCTCTTCGGGATACTGGTGCTGCTGCCGATGCTGCTGGCGATGTACACCAGCTTCTTCGACTGGAACGGACTGGGCGGCCGGCCGACCGACTTCATCGGGCTGGAAAACTTCGAGCGCCTGCTCAGCGACGACATCTTCATCGGCGACCTGAAGCGCGGTGGCCTGCTGATCGTGCTGTCGCTGCTGATCCAGCTGCCGCTCTCGCTCGGCATCGCCATGCTGCTCAACCAGAAGCTGCGCGGCCGGGCGTTCTACCGGCTGCTGTTCTTCGTGCCGTACGTGCTCTCCGAGGTCATCACCGGTGTCCTGTTCACGATGGTGTTCTCGCCCAACCGGGGCCTCGCCGGCCACATCTTCGGGTGGTTCGGGTTCGACGACGTCGGGTCCACCTGGCTGTCCGACCCCAACACCGTCATGTATTCACTGTTCTTCGTGATGACCTGGAAGTACTTCGGGTTCCACATGATCCTGTACCTAGCCGGCCGGCAGAGCATCCCCAACGAGCTGATCGAGGCGGCGCAGGTCGACGGCGCGGGCAGCTGGCAGGCGTTCCGGCACGTCACGCTGCCGCTGCTCGGGCCCACCATCCGCATCAGCATCTTCCTGTCCATCATCGGCACCATCCAGCTCTTCGACCTGGTGTGGGTGCTCACCGGTGGCGGGCCGCTGCACGCGTCGGAGACGCTCGCGGTGACGATGTTCAACGACGGCTTCCGGCGGTCCGACATCGGGTACGCGAGCGCGACCAGCATCGTCATGCTGCTCATCAGCCTGATCTTCGCGCTCGGCTACCAGCGGTTCATCATGCGCCGCGACATCGAAGGAGCGATCACCGTCATGCAGGACAAGAAGTGAGCGAGGGCGTTGGCGCGGCGGCGCCTGGATCGGCCCCCGCGACCACCGACTCCATCGACCAGGTGGGGCCGATTCTGGCGTCGCCTTCGGGCGCCGCGCAGCGAGCGAACCAGGAGGCACAGTGAGCGCCCGGATTCGCTCTTTCGCGCTGCACGCCGTGGTGCTGGTCATCGCGGCCGTCATCATCGTGCCGATCGCCTTCGGCGTGCTCGGCGGCTTCAAGGACAACGCGCAGCTCTCCAACAACCCGTTCGGGCTGCCATCTCCGTGGGTCACGTCGAACTACACCAACGTCCTGGTGTCCGAGGAGTTCTGGCGGCCGCTGTTCAACAGCACGCTCATCGCGGTGGCGACGACGGTCGTGGTGGTGGGCGTCTCGGCGGCGGCGGCGTACGTCTTCGCACGGTTCGCCTTCCGGGGCCGCGAGTTCATCTTCACGCTCTTCACGATCGGGCTGATGTTTCCCTTCGCGGTGGCGATCCTGCCGCTGTTCATCCTGCTGCGCACGCTCGGGCTGCTCAACAACCCGCTCGGCGTGATCCTGCCGCAGGCCGCGTTCGGGCTCCCGGTGACGATCATCATCCTGCGGTCGTTCTTCCGCACCATCCCGGGCGAGGTGGAGGAGGCCGCGATCCTCGACGGATGCACGCCGTTCGGCTTCTTCTGGCGGGTGCTGCTGCCGATGGCCCGGCCGGCGCTCGCGACCGTGTCGGTACTGGCCATCGTGGCGAGCTGGAACAACTTCATGCTGCCGCTGGTGGTCTTCAACGATCCGAACTGGTGGACGGTGCCGATCGGCGTGCGACAGTTCCAGGGCCAGTACTCGGACGACACCGCGAAGGTGCTGGCGTACGTGGTACTGGCGATGGTCCCCGCGTTGGGCTTCTACGCCATAGCCGAACGCCAGCTGATAGGCGGCCTAGCCACCGGCGCGACCAAGGGCTAACCGTCCGCGCGGCCCCCACCGCCCGGCGGGGGCCACGCGCCGCGCCCGCCGCGCCCGCCGCGCCCGCCGCGTCCGTGCGTCCGTGCGTCCGTGGCGTCCGCGCGCCCGTGGCGTCCGTGCGCCCGCGCTGTGCCCGCCGGGGGCGCGCCGCCCCCTCTCCCGTCGGGCCAGGGCGGGGGCACGGGGGGGGGTGTCTTTTTCCCGTGCCGTCCGCCCTGG
>NZ_JAIBNX010000231.1 GCF_026130045.1 Micromonospora sp. CPCC 205371 | reverse complement strand
CGCCCCGCGGTGCGGATGCGCGCCGCGGGGAGGCCCCGCGGTGCGGGCGCCCCGCGGTGCGGATGCGCGCCGTGGGGAGGCCCCGCGGTGCGGACGCCGCCGTGCGGAGGCCCCGCCGTGCGGGCGCCCGCGGACGGTGCCGGTTAGCGGTCGGGGGACCAGGCGTCGGGGCCGCGGAGGTAGTCGGCCACGGTCAGGTCGCGGGCTTCGGCGTCGGTCAGTTGGGGGCGGTCCGGGCTTTCCGCGGCGCCGGGGCCGATGTTGCGGTACTCGGCGTACCTCGCGTCGCGCCAGGACCAGGTGCCGAAGTCGGTCCACGGCGTGGCCGGGTTGATGTGTGCGCCGAGGATCGACTGGCGGATCAGGGTTTGCGCGATCGCGTTCGGGTCCTGGCTCGGGTGCCAGGGGCGGCCGAGGTACACCGTGCCGGCCGCCGCGTCGCCGGTGAAGACGCATCGGGTGAACAGCAGGCCGTACGGGTTGTCGATGCTGGTGCTGGCCGCAGTCACGTACCCGTTGTTGGTGGTGGAACCGCGGTCGAGGGAGTGGACGCGGCACCGGTCGAAGACCGCGGTCGCGCGGCCGAAGATGAAGTCGACGTCGCCTGCGACGTAGCAGTTTCGCAGGTAGACCCGCGACGGCGTCGTGGCGTTGGGACTGTTCAGGTACAGCGTGTCCTGGTTGCCGAGGAACCGTACGTGCTCGAAGACGAGCCGGTCGGCGCGGGTGAGCACCGCGACCGCCTGCCGGGCGGTGATCTCGGGGTGCGCGTTCTCGTCGAAGTCGTTGGCGAAGGTGAGGTTGCGGGCGCTGAAGTCGGCACCGTCGATGGTGACGGATGCGCTGCCGGAGGTGCCCCAGGTGCCGCCGCCGGGTTTGGGGGTGCCGCTCGCCCGGTCGTCGACGATGACCACCTGACTCGGGTCGCGGCCCAGGCCGCGCAGCGCCACGCGCGGCCGGTCGGCCGGGACGATCACCTGACCTCGGTAGACGCCGGGTTTGATCTTGATGACGAACGGCGTCGCTTTGCCCGCCGGAACGGCGTCGACGGCTGCCTGGATGGTGGTGAAGTTCGCACTGCCGTCGGCGGCGACGGTGACGCAGTTGCCGCGTGGCCCGGCCGCGGCGGGCGCGCCGGAGAGGACGGTGACCGCCAGAACGCCCGCGACCAGCGCGGATCGTGTGCCCATGCATGACCTCCGATGAGGGAAAGCGCTTTCCACCAGAACATAGATCCTCATGGCTGTACGCGTCAATGGTCCTCAAACGCGAGTGAAAACCGCAGGTCACTCGCGATATGCGGTGCCCGTTTGGGGCCGGTGTGGCTGGAGGGGAAAGAGTTGGCCCAGATTTATGGACAGGGCGCGTCCAATAAACTAGCTTCCCCTGAGACGCCCTGACCGTCCGCTGGTGGAACGGTTCGGCACGGTGTTCACGAAGCCCGGCGGTGCTGTCCTTGCCCCGGCCGGGAAAACAATGCGAGGTGTTGTGTGGTGGGGAGACACGCACGGCTCGACGCCGCGACGGTGGTCGCGGCGCGCGACGGCGACCAACGGTCGCTGGAGGAGCTCGTCGCCGAGCACCTGCCGTTGGTCTACAACATCGTGGGTCGGGCGCTCAACGGCCACTCCGACGTCGACGACGTCGTACAGGAGACGATGCTCCGGGTAGTCCGCAAGGTGCACAGCCTGCGTGACTCGTCCCGGTTCCGGGCGTGGCTGGTGGCGATCGCCATGCAGCAGGTGCGGGCGCGTGCCCGGGCCCGCAAGGAGGCGCTCGCCCGCGGGCTCGACGACGAGGCGCACAACGTGCCGGACCCCGGGGCGGACTTCGTCGACCTGACCATCACCCAGCTCGGCCTCGCCGGGCAGCGCAAGGAGGTCGCCGAGGCGACCCGCTGGCTCGACCAGGACGACCGGCGGCTGCTGTCGCTGTGGTGGCTGGAGGCCGCTGGCGAGATCAGCCGCGAGGAGCTCGCCAGCGCGCTCAACATCACCTCGGCGCACGCCGCGGTGCGCGTACAGCGGATGAAGAACCAGCTGCACGCCGCGCGGGCGGTGGTGCGGGCGCTGTGGTCCGACCGGCACTGCACCGGCCTGATCGACCTGCTCGAAGGCTGGGACGCCAAGCCCAGCCCGCTGTGGCGCAAGCGCCTGGTGCGGCACAGCAAGGGCTGCCCCGAGTGCGGCCGCCACTGGGCCGACCTGGTGCCCGCCGAGCGGCTGCTCGCCGGCGTGGGCCTGCTGCCGGTAGGCGCCGAGCTGGCCAGCAGGCTCGCTTCCGGCGACAGCGTCGTCGCGCGCGTGCTCGCCGATCCGGCCAGCGGTCCCACGGTCGACCCGGGGCTGATGGACAGGCTGCGCGAGCAGGTCGCCACCCGCCCCGGGGTGCGGCTGGGCATGTACGCGAGCGCCGTGATCCTGGCGATCGGCGCGGTGTATGTGATCGCACCGGACCGGCCGGTGGCCCCATCGGTACCCGGTGATGAGATCGTGGCGGCGGCGCCGCCGGCGACCGACGAGCCCGAGCCCACGCCGTCGCGTAGTGCGGCCGAGCCGCGCGGTGCGCGCGCCGAGCGCGCGGCGCCGGCGGACTCAGACGCGGAACAGCAGGCGCCGAGGCCTGGATACGGCAGCAACGTGGACGTTCCCGATGCGCCGCCGCCGGCGGACCGCAAGCCCGGCGCGCTGCCGCGCCGGCCTGAGGGCAGCACCATCCGGCCAGCGGGCGGCAACTACGTCAACCCGTACCGGTTCGAGTGCGCGGTGCTGCAGAGCCGGGGCCAGAACGTGGTGCTCAAGGGCCGCGGCTACTTCAAGGTCTGGTGGACGGTCGGGTACTACAACGGCCGCGGTGGCGAGATCACGATGCCGACCTGGACGGGGCTTTCGGGCAAGCTGTTCCACGCGGCGTCCGGCGGCGGCCACCGCATGGACGACGCGATGCCGGGCACCTACTACCCGGGTCACACCTGGATGGGTAAGCCGGGCTCGCAGGCGACGCTGCCCCAGGGCGCCCAGCAGATGTGGCAGGCCGAGTATTACTACCTCGACGGCGAGGTGACCCTCAACCAGAACGAGGGCGCGGCCGACTACGACCTGATGGTGATGGCGAAGAGCTGGTCGCAGGTCATCGACGACCTCAACCAGAGCCCCAACGCCCGGAACGGGGTGGTCCGGTACGGCAAGGTGCGCGACAACGGTGGCGACAGCTCGCCGGTGCCGCAGTACCTGACCCGCGGGAGGCCGTCCGACCCTCGCTCGGTGGCGCAGCAGTCGGCCGTATGAGTCAGCTCGGGCGGGACCGCAGCCCGTGAAGCACCATGTCGACGAGGGCCTCGACGTACTCCTCGGTGCGCGCGGACAGGTCTTCGCCCGGCAGCGGCGGTGCCATCGACACCTGCACGGTGGCGACCCCGAAGATCGTGCCCAGGACCAGGGCGGGGGAGGTGTCGGGCGGCAGCTCGCCGGACTCGGCGGCCGCCTCGACGATCTGCCGGACGATCGAGATGCTGCCGAACAGGTAGAAGTCGCGCAGCTCGGCGAACAGGTCGGGGTACGTGCGGGCGTCCAGCCACAGGCGCATGATCGCCAGACCCGCCCAGCTCCAGTACATCTGGAAGACCGACCGGGCCATCCAGCGCAGGTCTTCGCGCAGGTCACCGGTGTGGCGCAGGCCCTGGAACGGTTCGAGGCGGTCGCGCATCGCGGCGAGCAGCAGCTCTCGCTTGTCGCGCCAGCGCAGGTAGACGGACGCCTTGCCGACGCCGGAACGGCGGGCGACCTCGTCGAGGGTGAAGCCGGCCCATCCCTTCTCGGCGAACACCAGGACGGTCACACCGTAGACGCGCGCCTCCATCTCGGGGTCTCGCGGGCGGCCGCGCTGCCGCCGCGAGACACCCCCGGTTTCAACCACCGCGCGAGCGTACCGGGCGGACGGATGCGCGCTGCTACCGGCACGGCTACCGGCGGGCGAGGCGCGTGTCGGTTGGCCTGGGCAATCCGGTAGAACTACGAGAGCGTCGGAGCCGGCACCGAATACAGATGGTGATGGTCTTGGTCGATTCGTGAACCGTTCAGGATCGACGCCCGTAAACAGGATGACGGTTGCGCTCTGTTTCGCAAAAGCGACGGACCGTAGCATCTCAGCCTGAATAGGCTCAGTTTGCTCCAAAAGACGTTCTAACCTTCCAATCCGCCCTCGCTCTCCCTACCTTTCTTCATGCGACGTGAAAGGAGGGGTCGGCATGATGCGGGGCGCGGAGTGGGGCTGAGTCAGATGAGACTGTCGATCTCACTGTCTGCTGCGGTAACCTGACCGAATGTCGATCGGTCGATGGAAACCCTCCACAGTGGAGAGCTTGGGTCGGCATGAGCAAGGGTGAGACCGGGCAGCTACGGCTGTTGACCGGTCTCGTCCTGCTTTCGGCCGCGGGTTGTCTGGCCTGGGCGTCCGTCCACTTGGGGGCGCCGGCCGCTACCGACGCGCCGATCCTGCTCATCACCATCGTGCTGGTCGCTGTCGGCGTGGCCTGTTCGGCGCCGGTGCGGGTGCGCACCCAGTTCCGCATGAACGCGGTCTCCACGGCGCTGCTGGTCGCCGCCGTGACGCTGCCGCCGGCGTGGGCCATCGCCTGCGCCACCGTCGGCATCGCCGTCGGTCGCGCGCTCGCCCGGCACGGCGGCTTCTCCGTATACAAGGCACTGCACAACGGCGGCAAAGAGGTGCTCGCCACGGCCGCCGCTGCCTACGCGGTCACCCTCGCGGGCGTGCACCCGGCACTCGGCGGCCTCGCCGGCCACCCGTGGACGGCGTACGCGATCGCGCTGGTCGCCGGCGCGGTCGCCATCGCCGCCGTCGAAGAGATCGTGATCACCACGACCGTCGCGGTGGCGACCCGGCGGCCGTGGGGCCAGGTGTTCCGCACCGACCTCGACATCAGGGTCGCCATCAACGCCGGCTGCCTGCTGCTCGCCGCAGCCGCGACCGCGCTCGTCACCGTCAACCCGTGGCTGCTGCTGGCGATCCCGCTGGCGCAGCTCTCACTGTTCCTGCTCTACACGCACCGGCTGCACCTGCGGGCCGAGCGGCAGACCTGGGAGCGCCTCGCCGCCGCCACCGACGCGCTGAGCACCGTCGACCTCACGGGCGCGCTGCACACGGCGGCGAAGGGAGCGGTGGCGCTGTTCGGGGCTCGGCACGCCGAGGTCGAGCTGTGGGACACCGACCCGCCGCGGCTGGTCCGGGCCGACCACACCGGCGTCGGATACGACGGCCCCGGCGCGGCCGCGCCGGACAGCGCGCCACCGTCCGCCGAGCGCGTCCTCGGCGGGCGCGAGGGCACTCCCATCGGCACGCTGCGCCTGACGCTGCCGGCGCCGGCCCGGCTCAGCGCCCGCGAGGAGAGCACCCTGCGCGCGTACGCCGCCTCGCTCACTACCGCGATCCACAACGCTCGCGCGTACGCCCAGATCCGCGAGCTGGCCGACCGGCACCACCGCGACGCCCGCATCGACCCGCTGACCGGGCTGCCCAACCGCCGGCACCTGCTCGACCTGCTCGACGACCCCGATCACGCGCCCAGCTGCGGCAAGGCGGCCCTCGCCCTCGTCGACCTCGACCGCGTCAAGGAGGCCAACCCCCCCCTCCGCCACGCCTCCGCCGACCAGCTCCTGATCGGGGGGGCCGGCCGGCTGGGCGCGGCGGCAGCGGCGGCCGACGCCACCGTGGCCCGGCTCGGCGGCGACGAGTTCGCGATCGTCCTGCACGGCCTGCCGGCGCCCGCCACCGCCGTGCACCGCGCCCGGCGCATCCTCGACTGCCTGCGCCAGCCCGTCGGCCTCGCCGGCATGCAGGTCACCGTCCAGGCCAGCGCCGGCGTCGCGCTGACCGACGACGGCACCAGCGCCGGCGAGCTGCTGCGCCGTGCCGACGTCGCCATGTACCAGGCCAAGCGGGCCGGCGTGCCGATCGTCGAATACCAGCACGGGCGCGACACCGCCGACCACCGCCAGCTCTCCCTGGGCGGCGAGCTGGTGCGGGCCCTCGGCGCGGGCGAGTTCGTGGTGCACTTCCAGCCGATCGTCGACCTCGGCAGCGGCGAGGCCATCGGCGCCGAGGCCCTCACCCGGTGGGAGCACCCCCGCCACGGTGTGCTTCAGCCCGACCAGTGGCTGGCCGTCGTCGAGCGCTCCGACCAGCTGGCCACGTTCGCCGCGGAAGTGCTGCGGCAGGCGCTGTCCGGGCTGCGGCTGTGGCACGCGGCCGGATACGAGCTGTCGGTCGCCGTCAACGTCTCCCCGCACAGCCTGCTCGACCCGCGCTTCGCCGGCGCCGTGCTCGACGCGCTGCGCGCGCACCGCGCCGACCCCGGAGCCCTCGTGCTCGAACTGGCCGAGACCACGTCGCTCAGCCACCTGCAGGCGGTCGGGGCGGGCGGCGGGGCGCTCGCCACCCTGCGCGCGGCCGGGGTGCGGTTCGCCCTCGACGACTTCGGCACCGGGTACTCGTCACTGTCCCGCCGCGGTGAGGTGCGGGTGCACGAGCTGAAGGCCGACCGGCCGTCCGCCGGCATGATGGGCACGTCCGCCCAGGCGCCCGCCGCCGTGCGGTCCACTGTGGAGCTCGCGCGCACGCTGGGGCTCGACGTGACCGCCGAGGGCGTCGAGTCGGTCGAGCAGCGGCGGGCGCTGTGGGAGCTGGGCTGCACCTCCGGGCAGGGGTACCTGTTCGGCAAGCCGATGCCGGCCGAAGACCTCCTCGACGCGTTGCGGGGCGGCTCCGGCGCCCTGGCCCCGCCGGTGCACCACGGCGCGACGGTGATCGCTCTGCGTAACCGCCCTACCGCCTGACCGCGTGTATCACGGCCGGTCGCGGCGCGCTCCATGCCTATAGAACAGGCACTTTAGGAGCTTCGACATGACCACCACCTATCCCGTCGCGCACGGAGCGTTCTGGCAGCACGTGATCATGACGCGGGCGGCCCTGGCCAGAGACGACCTGAACGCGGCTTGCGAGCGCGGGCAGATCGACGCGGAGGCCGCCGAGCGGATCGAGGCACGGCTGCGCACGGCCGAAGACGCGGCGACCCCGCACAGCTGGCGACTGCGATCGTGGCTGACCGGCAGCGCCGTCAACCGCGCCTTCACCAACCTGCACGCGGGCCAGGTGATGCTGGCCCGGTACGCGCAGGACGACGCGCTCGACGTGCGGCTGCTATCGGCGATGACCCGGATGCGCGCCACGCTGCCGGCGAACGCGGTGCGGCGGCAGGCCCTGGAGAAGCAGTACGACAAGATGCTGGCGCCGGGTGCCGACGCGTCCCTGGAGCACGGCCGGCTCCGGCGCTGGATCCTCGAGAAGGCGATGGAGTGGAGCTTCGCGGCCACCGACGCCCAGTACGCGCGGCTGCGCAGCTTCCGCAACACGCTGGTGGCGGTGTCAGTCGCGGTGTTCGTGATCGTCGCCGGCCTGACGGCCATGGGGTTCGTTTGGCCGGAGTCGATGAGGCTGTGCTTCGCCGGCGCCGAGGGCAGCCAGGTCTGCCCGACAGGGGCGGTGGCGACCGGGCGCGACGCGTTGATCATCGCGGTGCTCGGCGCGACCGGCGGGTCGGTAGCGGCCGTGCTCGCGGTGCGGCGGATGCAGGGCACCTCGACGCCGTACGGAGTGCCGCTGGCCATGGCGATGCTGAAGCTGCCGTTCGGAGCGCTGTCGGCGCTGGTCGGGCTGATGCTCATCCATGGGCAGTTCGTGCCTGGCCTCACCGACCTCGACACCTCTGGCCAGATCCTCGCCTACGCCGTCATCCTCGGGGTGGCCCAGCAGGCGCTGACCGCGATGATCGACCGTCGCGGCCAGGAACTGCTGGACCGGATACCGTCAAAGCGCGGCCAGGAGGTCCCCGACGCGAAGGAAGAATCGCTGCCGCCGGAGCCCGCGAAGATCAGTTGATCTGCGCCAGGATCGTCGGGTCGGTTATGCGGTGGTCGTCGGCCAGCAGCAACGCCTTCGACAGCACCACCGCCAGCACCTCGTCGCCCTCGAACGGCACGAACCGCACCCCGGCCGGTGTCTTGGCCCGCGCCGGCACGATGCACAGGTACTGGCTGTTGGGTGACATCTGGACGTTGCCGCTTCCGATGTGGATGCTGTATGTGCGCTTGTGGCCGTCGACGACCACGTAGTTGCCGTCGAGCCGGGCCCGGTCGCGGATCTTCAGCTTGGGCAGCAGGTGCGCTAGGACCTGCCGGCGGACCAGGCCGATCGCGCTGAGGGCGCCGAAGGCGGCACCTGCCCAGTAGCCGAAGTAGCGCTCGGTGCCGCGGTCGGCCCAGGTGGGGTCGGTGGCGATCGACGTGACACCGACGAAGAGGTCGACGTCGCGCATCGCTTCGGAGAACACCGCCGCGGGCACGTCGGACAGCGGCACTGGGTCCTGGTCGCGGCGACCGATCCGCTGGAACCGGACCTGGTCGGTGGCGCAGTACTGGACCGTGTAACCGCCGCTGCCGTCGTCGTCGGCTGGCTGGTGGAGGAACAGGGCACGCAGCCCGTGGGCGGGGAACTCGCGCTTGGCCTGGCCCTCGTGGCCGCCGTCCCAGCCGCCCAGGTAGTTGGTGCCCCAGCGGCGTTCCTTCATCAACGCGTACGCCTGCTGGTAGCGCAGCACGTGCCCGGCGAACCGGTTGGAGTACACATTGGTCTGTTCTTCGGCCGGGGTCAGCAGGTAGACCTCGCGGAACGCCTGCTTGAACGGCTGGGCCAGCTCGCGGTCCATGATGTGGGCACGCCAGGCGCGGACCTCTTCCGGGCTGGCGTCGACCGGGTGCCAGACGCGGACGCGCGCCTCGTCGCCGGGCGCGATGGTTTCGCCATCGGCGAGCGTGAACCGGCCTTCGGGTGCCGGCAGGGCGGTCACCGTCTGGTCGCCGTCGGCGACCGTCCACAGTAGGTGGAGGGCCAGGCTGCTGATCACGGGATGCTCGGCGTATCGCTGCCGCCAGGTGGGCAGCGGCCACTCGCGCCCCTCGGCGAGGAGGTCTTCGAGCCGGTCCCGCTCGGTGGCGACCAGCTTGCGCAGCTCGGCGGCGTCGCCCTTGAGCTCCTTGACGAACTCGGGGTCGGCGTGCGGCGGCGGCTTCGCGGCCCGCGTGCCGCCGTGCTCCCACACCAGCCGCACCTTCGCGCGGTCGTCGAGGGCGAGGATGGCGGTGACGTCGCCGTTGGCGACCCGGCGCTCCCGCCGCGAGTCGAGGCCGGCGTCGGAGACCATCTGCTCGGTCAGCTCGGAGCGGCTGATGCCGGCGTTGGCGGCCGCCTCGTCGAGCGCCCTGTCGATCTGGGTGACGTCGCCGCGGTCGCGGGTGGCCCGTCGCATCGCGACCAGCGCGGCGATCGCGGCGGCGTCGGCGCGGCGGCCGAGCACCGCGAAGCAGGTGTTGAGCACCTTGGGTTCGACCGGCGTGGAGTGGGTGTGCAGGGCGACCACCAGCGGTGTCAGCCACGCCTCGCCGCTCACCGTCGCCGTCCACAGCAGACCCCGCGCCAGATCGGCGTTGTCAGGGCTGATCCGCACCGGAGTGCGGAAACCAAACCACTCGGTCTCGGCGGGCTCGCAGGTGTGCGCGAGCTCCAGCAGCTCACGCACCATCGGCAGCACTCCGGGGTGCCTGGCCAGCAACTCGGTGGTGCGCTTGAGCCAGGACTTCGTCGGCCGCGGGCCCACCGGGATGGACGCGGCGTGCGCCAGCAGGTCGGACACGGCCTCCGCGCCGGAAGTGATGGCGGCGAGCCGCTCCACAAGGACCAGGCTCCAGCCGTCTTCGACGTGGACCACGCTGGTGCGCACGCGCGCTCCGGCGGCTGGGTCGGCGGACTCGATGAGGGCGCGCAGCCGCAGCCGGACGCGGGCCCGCTCGCTCGGGTCATACCAGTCGGCGTCGATGTGCGTGAGCGCGTGCCGGAAGTGCTCCACGAGCCCGCCGCGGTCTGCGGGGTCGAGCCGCTCGGCGGCGCCCACCGCGGCCTTGAGCACGGTGATGACGGTCTGGGCCCGGGCCTCTCGGGCCAGCTCGAACAGCAGCCCGACATCGGCCGCGCTCCACGGCAGGGCGCGCCGGCGCAGGTCGTTGAAGACCCGGCCGCCGTTCCAGCTCCAGCCCCGATAGGCCGACGCCCGCTCGACCAGCACGACATACAGCGACAGGGCCTGCTCGTCGCTCAGCGCCCGCAGGGCGGAGCCGGACCACGTGCCGTCAGAACGCACGCTCTGGATGAGGTGGCCGGCCTGGCGGTGGTGCTGCGAGAGCCTGGTGCCGCTCATCCGCCCACCAGCGGCACCAGGCGGACGAAGGCCACGTCGGACGCCTCGTCGAGGCTCAGCTCCTCGTCGAGGTCGTCGACCTGCCGGTCGCCGACGAACACGAAGAACCCGTTGCGCGCGAACGCCGCCACCGCGCTGTCGGCCTGAGGCTCCCAGGCGACAGGGGTGGTGGCGTGCGCGTTGTGGCGCGCGACCTCTTCGCGCACGCGCAGCCGGATCAGCTCGCGGAGGGCCCCCGTGCCCGGACCACCCAGCACGACCGACCCGGCCGCCCCTCCGGCGGCCGTCTCATCCCGGACCGACACCAACACGGGCGGCAGCCTCCGCGGCCCCCCCGACAAACCGCGGTCCGCCCGAGCGGGCGGACCGCGGTGCGGTTCTCCTACTTGTACGTGATGTCGGAGGCGCTGTACCGGCAGTGCGTCCCGTCGGCGCCGCTACCCGTCTTCGGCGGCTCGGCGCCGCTGGAGTTGCCGGTGAACCGGTCGCAGATCGAGACCTTCCGGCCGCTGTCGCCGACGATCGTGACGCCGCTGAACGTGGCTGTGTCGCCGTAGTTGGTGTTGATGCCGGCGAGGGCCTTGCCAGGTGCGGTGACCCGCACGTTCTGGATCACGACGGTGCGCTTGTGCTGCGTCGAGCAGTTGCCGCACGAGCGGTACAGCTTGCCGAAGTTCTCCACCTGGAAGTTGCGGATGGTCAGCGTGCCGCCGCCATTGTGCTGGAACACCTTGTCGGACGCCGATCGCGCGCCACCGCCATCCACTGTGTACCTCGCCGAGGCGCCGCCCTTGAAGGTCGCGGCGTCCTCGCCGACGTCCTCCCACCAGACGTTCTTGAGCGTGCAGGAGCCGGCGCAGTGCACGCCGTCGCCGGCCGGGGCCCCGATGATGACGTTCTGCAGCACGGCGCCGTCAGCGAGCTTGAACATCGGGTCCTGGCTCTCGCTCTGGCCGCCGTCGCCGATGCCGTAGTACCGCTTCATGCCGCCGTCGAGGCCGCTGGCCGGTACCGGGACCGTGGCGACCACCTTCTTCTCACCCGCTGGCTTCGGCCAAGCCGGCATCGCGGCCGTCGAGGTGGTCGCCGAAGCGGACGGGGACGGAGTCGGCGAGGACGTCGCCGCCTTGGTCGGACTGGCCGACGTGGCGGGCGCCTTCGTCGGGCTAGCCGAGGGCATCGGCGAGGGCGAGGACGTGGGCGCGGGGGAGGGGAGCGCCCCAACGGACGAGACGGTCACGTCGTCGAACGCCGCCGTCGCGTACGCCGTGGTCAACCCGACCCGGCCGGAGGCGAGCAGCGTGCTGGCGCCCGACACGACCGCCGTACCGTCGACGGAGCCCCGCAGGACGCCACCCGAGACCTCCAGCGCGAGCGTGTGCCAGGCGCCGGTGGTGACCGTCACGTCCACACCCGACAGTACGGTCACCGCGCCGCTCTTGACCGCGTGCAGCTCCACCCGACCACGGCTCGTCACGACCAGCCGGTAGAAGCTGGTGGACCCCGTGGCGCGGGCCGCGATGCCCACGAACCCGTTCGCGCTGCTGTACGCGGTCGGCTTGACCCGGGCCCGCACGGCGTAGTCGGTGGCGTCCGCGTCGCCGGCGAAGGCCCGCGCCAGCTCACTGGCCACTTTGGACTGCTGGTACGCCTTGTTGCCGCCGTCGGACACCACCGACCAGGCGCCGCCGGACTTCGACCAGCCGTCGGCGTCGCCGTCCGAGAAGTCGTCGGGCAGGGTGGCGTCGGCGAACGCCACGGCGCCGGCCGCTGCCAACAGACCGGCGACTCCTATGACCGCCCCGCCGAGCAGTAAGCGCCGACGCATGGCGACCTTCTTAGACACGAATCCTCCTTGAGCGCGAAACCCGGTACGTGCGCGACCGAGAGTGCAGTGCTGATCGGCCACGGGAAAGCGGTTTCAGGAAGACTTAAGGCCACCGACCCGGCTATCGCCAAACTCGGGGTCGGATAACCGAAACGTGGTCACGAGAAGGTAACGGTCCAGGTCAGGGCTTCATGGTGGCGCCCACTCCGGCCCGCGTGGGCACGAGGAAGTCGGTCACCGGGAGCCGGCCGTCGGGGCGGCGGGACCGCTCGGCGGAAGCCGGATCGGTGCCCCGGAACACCGCCGCGCTCCACGTGCCGCCGTCCCAACTGTTGGCGGTCCCGCCGGCGCCGTCGCCGAGCTTCGTGTCGGTGCCGTTGGCGAGCGCTATGTTGCCGCTCAGGGTGGCGTCCGCGTCGGCCATCGCGAAGCCGGTGCCGCCGTTGCGGTACGCCGTGTTGCGGGTCAGCTGGAGCCGGCCGGGGTTGTCTTCGTCGGTGAATCCGTGGTGGACGTTGTCCCAGGCGGCGTTGTCGCGCACCAGGTGCGCCGCCGACGTGCCGGCACCGCCGAGGCTGAAGCCGTTGCCGTTGCCCTGCCAGTCGGCGACGCCCCAGTGGTTGACTCCGTTGCCGTACGCCCAGTTGCCCTCGACCGTCACGGGACTGGAGAACTCGCCGAGGTCGAGCCCGTCGTCGGCGTTGTGGTAGAACCGGCAGCCGCGCACCACGTTTCCGGCGCCCGACCCGAACTTGATGCCCAGGCCGTTGCCCACCTTCCCCCGCGTCCCGTCATCGTGGTTGCCGTAGAAGTCGCTGTCGAGCACCTGGTTTCCGACGGTGCCGGCGTCGCGCAGCGTCAGGCCCGCCTCGACATTGTCGTGAATGGACAGCCGGCGGAACGTGACGTGCTGGCAGGAGCGGCACACGTAGGCGTGGCTCCCGGAACCCTTTATCTCCAGGCCCTGGACCGTCCAGTAGCTCGCCTGCTGGGTGATCGCCCACTCGTCGGCCGGTACCCGGCTCGCGTCGATGACGGGCCGCTCGTCGCGGTAGTTGCTCAGCGTGATGCGGGCGTCGCGCGTCCCGCTCACGGTGATGCGCACCGGCTGCACGGGCTGGTAGGTGCCGCCGCGCAGCGCGATCGTCTGCCCGGCGCGCGCCACCGACACGGCCTTGCCCAGCGTGGCGTACGGGCGGGCCAGGCTGCCGTCGCCGCTGTCGGAACCGCCGACCGCGACGTAGATGTCGGCCGTGAGAACGCCGGACGCCGCGCGCGGCGCGGCCGCGGCGGGTGAAGCGG
>NZ_JAIBNX010000230.1:3980-13655 GCF_026130045.1 Micromonospora sp. CPCC 205371 | reverse complement strand
GCGAAAGCGCGGGCAGCGCGCGGGCGAAAGCGCGGGCAGCGCGCGGGCGAAAGCGCGGGCGGAGCGCGGACGGAGCGCGGACGGGCGGCGCGGACGGCGCGGGCGGACAGCGCGGGCGGCGCGGGCAGGGTGGGGCGGGGGTGATCTATGCGCGTTAGGGTCGGCTCGCATGAGCATTAGCTATGTGCGGACGCACCGGGTCTCGGCGCCGCTGCACACGCCGTTCGTCACCGCGCTCCGTCGCGCCACCACCGTCGAGACGCTCATCGTCGAGGTCGTCGACGCGGACGGGCGGTCCGGTTTCGGTGAGGCGCCACAGGTCTGGCAGGTCACTGGCGCATCGGTGGCCGGCAGCGAGGCGTGCGTGCGTGAGCTGCTCGGTCCGCTGCTCACCGGTCGCGACCCCGACAACCCCAAAGCCCGCTGCGCCGAGAGCCGGCGCGCTGTCGCCGGCAACGAGGCCGCAAAGGGCGCCGTCGACATCGCGCTGCATGACCTGGCGGCGCGCCGGCTGGGCGTACCCCTGGCCAGGATGCTCGGTGGGACGGCCCGGCGGGTGCCGACGGACGTCACGCTGTCGGCCGGCGCGGCGGGTGAGCTCGCCGCCGCGGCCCGGGATCGGGCGGCCGAGGGTTTCACCGTGCTCAAGGTGAAGGTAGGCACGGACGCCGAGTCCGACCTCCAGCGCGTGCGCGAGGTGCGGGAGGCGGTCGGTCCCGGCGTGCGCATCCGCCTGGACGCCAATCAGGGTTGGACGCCGCGCGACGCGGTCCGGGTGATCCGCGGCATCGAGGACGCGGGGCTCGACGTAGAGCTTGTCGAGCAGCCGGTGGCGGGCCGCGACCTGGATGGGCTCGCGTGGGTCAGCGACCGGGTCGGCGTGCCGATCCTCGCGGACGAGGCGGTGTTTGGCGTGCGCGACCTCGTCGAGGTGATCCGCCGCCGCGCGGCCGACATGGTCAACGTCAAGCTCGCCAAATGCGGCGGCCTCGGCCCGGCCCGCACCTTGCTCGAACTCGCCGCCGCCCACGGCATGGGCACCGTCGTAGGTTCGATGATGGAGACGCAGGTGGGCATCGGCGCCGCCGCCAGCCTCGTCGCCGCGGTCGGCACCACGGCGATATCGGACCTCGACGCCGCCTGGTGGCTCGCCTCGTCGCCGGTCCAGGAGGGCATCGTGTACGCGGACGCGGCCGTGCTGCTTTCCGACACTGCCGGGTTGGGTGTCACCGCGGTCGCGTGAAGATAATATTCACCAGCGAAGCATCTGTCGTTACTTACCTACGAGGAGGCGCCGTGCCGCTGGCACCTGGCCGGGAGGCTGTCGTCCGGGTCACGGCGGCGACGCTGTGGTCCGGCCCCGAAGCGGTACGTCCCGTGGACCGGCCCGCGATCGGGCCACTCGCCGACATCCCCACCTGGGTGTCCGGCATGGACGCTGACCAGCAAGTCAGTGACTGTGTACTCAGTCAGCTACTGCTCGGGGAGCGAGTGCTCGTAGAGGAGCTGCGCCCCGACGGCTGGGCTCGGGTCGTCGCCGTCGAGCAGCCCGCCGCCAAGCTAGACCCCCGCGGATACCCGGGTTGGCTGCCCGCCGCCCAGCTCGCCGCCGCCGACCCGGCACCGGCCGGGTACATCGTCGACGCCGTCACCACCGTGCTGCGCGCCACGGCCGGCGGTTCGGTAGCGCTGCCCGGCGTGATCCTCGGCACGCGCCTCGCGGCGACCGGCCCCGCGCGGGGCGGCTGGCTCCCGGTGAAGGTACCGGGGCACGACGCTCCACTATGGGCGTCCGAAGTGGACCTCGCGCCACTGCCCACGCACGTGCCCAGCGCCGCCGAGGTGCTAGCCGTGGCCCGCAGGCTCAACGACGTCCTGTACATCTGGGGCGGCGTGTCGCCGTTTGGCATCGACTGCTCGGGCCTCGTACACCTGGCGTGGCGGCGTTTCGGGGTGCGGCTGCCGCGCGACGCCGACGACCTGGCGCGGGCCACCACACCTCTCCCCCTCGGCGACGAGCGCCCCGGCGACCTGTACTTCTTCGCCCGCCCCGGCCAAGACGTGCATCACATCGGCTTCGTGTCGGCGGCGCCCGGCGCCGGTGGAAGCCGCCAGATGCTGCACGCCTGCTACACCAAGCGTCGCGTGCTCGACGAGCCAATGGCCCCTGAGCGCACCGCCACGCTGGTCGGCGTCCACCGGGTCACGGGCTAGCTGTCGGCCCCCGCGCGGACTAACTCCTTCTTGGCGTCTCGCGCGGACTTCAGCAGGCTCGCGACCGTCGACACGATCAGCGTGCCAAGGATGACGGTCAGGGACAGCCAGATCGGGATGTGCGGCGCCCAACCGATGTGCTCGCCGCCGTTGATGAACGGCACGTTGTTGTCGGCGAGCGCCTCGAGCACCAGCTTGACGCCGATGAAGCCCAGGATGACCGCGAGGCCGATGGTGAGGTAGACCAGCCGCTCCAGCAGGCCACCGAGCAGGAAGTACAGCTGGCGCAGGCCCATGAGGGCGAACACGTTGGCGGTGAAGACCAGGTACGCCTCGGAGGTGATGCCGAAGATGGCCGGGATCGAATCGAGCGCGAAGATCAGGTCGGTGGTGCCGATAGCGATCATTACCAGCAGCAGCGGCGTGAACATCCGCCGCCCGTCACCGTTGATCGTCGTGAACCGGCCGTTGCCGAAGTCGGGCGAGACCCGCAGCGCCCGCCGCGCCCAGCGGATCACCACGTTTTCCTTGAAGTCGTCTTCTTCCATCTCGCCCTGCCGCGCGAGCCCCACAGCGGTGTAGATGAGGAACGCACCGAAGATGTAGAACACCCACGAGAACTGGGAGATCAGGGCCGCGCCCGCCGCGATGAACCCGCCGCGCATCACCAGCGCCAGGATGATGCCGAACAGCAGCACCTCTTGCTGGTAGCGCCGGGGCACCGCGAAGCGGCTCATGATGATGACGAAGACGAAGAGGTTGTCGACCGACAGGCTGTACTCGGTCAGCCAGCCGGCGTAGAACTCACCCGCGGGCGTGGCGCCAGCGGTAAGCCAGACACCAACACCGAAGACGAGTGCCAGTGCCACATAAAAGCCGACCCAGAGGCCGGCTTCCTTGAGGCTTGGCTCGTGTGGGCGGCGGCCGACGATGAGCAGATCGACCGCGAGCATCGCGATCATCGTCACCAGCGTGATGATCCACACCCAGGTGGGCACGTTCAAAGCAGACCTCCGGCAGACACACGACATCGCCCCGCAGTCCACCCGGATCCACCCCGGGAGGTCGAAACGTGGCGATGTGATTTCTGTCGGAGGTCTCTTCCGCCGCGGTCCGTGGTGGCCATGACCGTGGCCGGCGGCGCCGGGTCAGCGTCCCGGCGAACCGGGCGACGACCGTGTTGACGACTTCCGCCGCGGGGAATACTCCCCTCCTTGCGACCCATCATCCACCATCAGCACCCGTTTTTACACATCGACGCGGCCTGTAGTGCGCTTCCTCTCATACTCACTCAGGCTTCCTAGGAGGCTAGGTGCGCGGTTTGCCGGCGGCTTCGCGCGCCAGGCCATTGACGCAGTCGCGTATGAAACGGCCGAGAAGCCAGCGCCAAAACCATCCGGTACCGGGCACGGCCGCGTCGAACGTGGAGTGCCACCGGATGGTGGTGCCATCCGCGGTGGGCGTGAGGTCGACGTCGGCGCGGTAGTTGCGCAGCGGCATGCCGGGACAGCAGGACGTAGCTCAGCCGGCGGCCCGGCACTCGCTCGACAATCTGGCTGGCCCCAGCGGTCGAGTTCACGCGTCGGCACGGCGCTGCGCCGAGGCCCCGCCGCGGTCCTCGGCGTCGCGGTCATGCGCGGCCTGCTCCTCGACCTGCTCGCCACCGGCGACCGGGCCGCGACCGACGCGGCGCTGGAGCGGTTCGTCGCGGGCTACGAGGCCCTAGCGGGCTCGAACCTGGCGCGGCGGCCAACCACCGAGAAGCCCAGCCGCGCGTAGACGCGCGCAGCGCCCGGATTGTTGACGTTGACGTCGAGCAGGGCCGCGGTGGCACCGTCGACGCGCATCCGGCGCAACGCCTCCACGACGAGGGCCGCGGCGATCCCACGCCCGCGCGCCTCGGGCCGCACCCCGACCTGCACGATCCACCCGACGGAACAGGTGACGAACCCGAGATCGACTCCACCGCCCGGATCGGTGGCCAGCAGCGACCAGTCGGGGCGGAACTCGTCGTCGCCGGCCGTCCAGGCCACCCACCGTTCGGCGGGCCAGCCCGGAAAGCCCGGCCGCTCGCGGAACGCCGCCTCGTGGACCGCGAAGAACCGCGCCACCGTCTCCGGCGCCCACGTGATCACCTCGACGCCGGCCGGTAGCGAAGCCGTGGGCAGGTCAGCCGACAGGTCGATGCGCATGACGTCTTCGGCGAACACCTGCCGCAGCCCCCGGCTCTCAAACAGCCGCTGCGCCTCAGGCGTCACCGCCTCCGTCTCCAGCACGACATCGCCAGTGAACGTGCCCGCCGCCGACAGCGCCCAGTCCAACAACCGCGAGCCCACGCCGGCCCCACGGTGCGCCGGATCGACCATGCCGGTGATCATCGCCCGGTCTCCGACCCGCCGCACGATGGCCGCCGCGACCAACTCCCCCGCCGCCGTGCGGCCAGCGGTGGTGATCGCGCTGCTGTCCGCGTACCGGCTGATCGTCACCTCGGTCAGGCCGCCGTCCGCGGCGCGGCACCGCTCGGCAAGCTCGGCGACGTCGGGTGCGCTGGCCGCGCCGAGCGGCCCCCAGGTCAGTTCGGCTGGCACGCGGCTGAGCCTACGAGACCCACCCGCCCAGCGACGCCCCGTTTTCCCCGCCCGTCGACTACTTGACGCCGGCGGCGTCCATGCCGCGGAGCTCCTTCTTCAGATCGTGCACCTCGTCGCGGATGCGGGCGGCCAGCTCGAACTGGAGCTCGCGTGCCGCCGCCAGCATCTGGTCGTTGAGCTCCTGGATGAGCTGCGCCAGCTCGGCTCGGGCCATGCCCTCGCGGGCCGGGCGGGCGGCGCCCTTGCCGCGGGAGCGGGTCTCGGGCACCGGGGCCTTGCCGCGGGACATCTGCCGGCCGGCGCCGCCGATGATGGCGCCGCCCGGGCCGTGGCCGCTGAGCGCGCCCTCGGTGTCGTCGGCCTCCCGGTAGATGTCGTCGAGGATGTCGTGGATCTTCTTGCGGAGCGGCTCGGGCGAGATGCCGTTGGCCTCGTTGTAGGCGATCTGCTTGGCGCGGCGCCGGTTGGTCTCGTCGATCGCGTTGGCCATCGACGGCGTGATCTTGTCGGCGTACATGTGGACCTGGCCGGACACGTTTCGGGCGGCGCGGCCGATGGTCTGGATCAGCGAGGTGCCGCTGCGCAGGAAGCCCTCCTTGTCGGCGTCGAGGATCGCGACCAGCGACACCTCGGGCAGGTCGAGACCCTCGCGGAGCAGGTTGATGCCGACGAGCACGTCGAAGTCGCCCTTGCGCAGCTCGCGCAGCAGCTCGACGCGGCGCAAGGTGTCGACCTCGGAGTGCAGGTAGCGCACCCGGATGCCGTGCTCCAGCAGGTAGTCCGTGAGGTCCTCGGACATCTTCTTGGTGAGGGTGGTTACGAGGACCCGCTCGTTGCGCTCCGTGCGCAGCTTGATCTCGTGCATGAGGTCGTCGATCTGGCCCTTGGTCGGCTTGATGAGCACCTCGGGGTCGATCAGGCCGGTCGGGCGGATGACCTGCTCGACGAACTCGCCGCCGGACTGCTGGAGCTCCCACGGCCCGGGGGTGGCGGACAGGAACACCATCTGCCCCACCCGCTCCAGGAACTCGTCGAACCGCAGCGGCCGGTTGTCGGCCGCGCTGGGGAGCCGGAAGCCGTGCTCGATGAGCAGCCGCTTGCGGGACGCGTCGCCCTCGAACATGGCGCCGATCTGCGGGATCGTCTGGTGCGACTCGTCGATCACCGTCAGGAAGTCGTCGGGGAAGTAGTCGAGCAGGCAGTGCGGCGGGCTGCCGGGCTCACGGCCATCGATGTGCATCGAGTAGTTTTCGATGCCCGAGCAGAACCCGACCTGCCGCATCATCTCCAGGTCGTAGGTCGTGCGCATGCGGAGCCGCTGGGCCTCCAGCAGCTTGCCTTGGCGCTCCAGCTCTTCGAGGCGCTCGGCCAGCTCGGCCTCGATGCCGCGCATCGCCCGCTCCATGCGCTCGGGACCCGCGGCGTAGTGGGTGGCGGGGAAGATGAGGAGCTGGTCGACCTCCTTCACCACGTCACCGGTCAGCGGGTGCAGGTAATACAGCTTTTCGACCTCGTCGCCGAAGAGCTCGATGCGGACGGCCAGCTCCTCGTAAGCCGGGATGATCTCCAGCGTGTCGCCGCGCACCCGGAACGTGCCCCGGTTGAACGCCATGTCGTTGCGGGTGTACTGGATGTCGACGAGGCGGCGCAGCAGCTTGTCGCGGTCGACCTCCTTGCCCACCTGCACGCGGACCGACCGGTCGAGGTATTCCGACGGGGTGCCCAGGCCGTAGATCGCGGAGACCGTGGCCACCACGATGACGTCGCGCCGGGTCAGCAGCGACATGGTCGCCGAGTGCCGCAGCCGCTCGACCTCCTCGTTGATCGAGGAGTCCTTTTCGATATAGGTATCGGTCTGCGGGATGTATGCCTCGGGCTGGTAGTAGTCGTAGTACGACACGAAGTATTCGACGGCGTTGTTGGGCATCAGCTCGCGGAACTCCTTGGCGAGCTGGGCGCACAGGGTCTTGTTGTGCGCCATCACGAGAGTGGGCCGCTGGAGCCGCTCGACGAGCCAGGCCGTGGTGGCGCTCTTGCCGGTGCCGGTGGCGCCGAGCAGCACGGTGTGGCGGTCGCCCCGGCGGACTCGACGCTCAAGGTCATCGATGGCCGTCGGCTGGTCGCCGGACGGCTTGTAGTCGCTGATTACCTCGAAACGGCCATCTACGCGCGGGATCTCGAGAGCCATGTCCTAAACCGTACGCCGCCCCACCGACAACATTCGCCCGACCAGGTATCGTCTGCGATCAACTTCGATATTGTCATTGTGTGGCAAAGATCACCGCGCTACCGTCTTAGGTGTAGGCCGCTCGCGGCGGCCGATCGGGCAGGTGACCGGGCCTCCACACCGGCTGGGCACCCCCGACGCAGGGTTGCAGCCCCGGCGGCTAGCCGGTGAGCGCACCCGAGTGGTCGCGCAGGACGCGCTGACCGGCCGCCGCGAGCGCCCCAATCCCACCCAGAATGCACGTCACCTCTCGCGCGCTGAGCCAGTTCAACCTCCCGTGAAGGGAACCCAAGACCGGCGCCGCATCGTCGCCCTCGTCGCCCTCGTCGCGCTAGGCGGCGGCACGCTCGCCAGCATGGCCAGCGGGCTCGTCTCCTGCTCACCCACGAACGAACCCGTAAAGGCCCGCCAGCTCACCGCCGCGGAGGCCGAACGGCTCGGTGGCATGCGCGCCCGCAACTACAAGGACGCGCGGGTCGGCCTCCGGGCGACCGTGGGCAAGCCCGGCAGCGAGATCCGGCTCGCGGGGTGGGTCGACTGGCACCGGCCCCTGGTGTACCTCGCGGCCTCCGCGCCGACAGCGAGTCCGGACGACGGGCTCCTCCAGGCGGTACCCGGTCTCGTGGCCACCCGCCCCGGTCGCGTACCGGGGCCCACCCGCCCGGGCGGGGTCCCGGCGCCGCCCCCCAGCCCCCCCCCCGACAACTGGAGCGTGCGGCCGTCCACGGCCGCGTCCTCGACCCCCGCGGTGATCGACTCGTTCCTCGCACTGCTGTTCGCGATCGCCAGCGCGGAGCCCGACGCCGCCGATCTGCTCGCGCGCAGCGAGGCCATGTGGATCGGCCGCGACAAGATCGGCGACCGCCCGGTCGACATCCTGCTGGGCCCAGCCGTCCCTCCCCGGGCCACACCGACCAAGAAACCGACGCCGACGCCGAGCGCTACGAAAGCGGTCGGGCCGCAGAGCCCAACGCCGTCCCCCGGTTCGCTCGCCGCGATGGGCGGCGCCGTGAAGTACTGGCTGGACGGCGACGCGGGGCTGCACAAGTTCGAGGCGCTGCTCGCCAAGGACCTGCCGGTCACCGTCGAACTGCGCCGCGAAGACAGCCCCGAACTGGTCGCGATCGACGCGTTCGGCGGTCGCGGCGGCAAGTCACGCCAGGTGACCGCGCGCGAAGCGACCGTGCTCGCCGCGATGCGCCAGCAAAACCGGAAAGCCGGCGGCGGCGAGATCACCCTCAACGTCCCGATGCTGCCCTCCGGCGTGCTCCGGGCCGAGGGCTGGATCGACTGGCGCGGTGCGGTGGCGTACTTCCTGGCGCAGGAGGGGGATCAGGGCTACCTCATGCGGCTCAACAGCGCGGGTGTGTCGGTACAGAAGGCGAAGAAAGACGTCAAGAAGGCGCCGCTGCCGCCGGCGAAGAAGGGCTGGGAGTTCATCCCGTGGGCGCGCCGCGGTGACGCGCTCGGCGCCCTCGACGTCGACATGCTCCTCAACGAGGCCCTCGCGGTCAGCAGCAGCGGCCGCGACGACGCCAAGCAGCTCCGCAAGGTGGCCCGCTGGCTGCGCGCGGACACGCTCGACGGCACGCCCGTGACCGTGTACGAGATCCCGAAGGTCGCCGACGTCGGCGGGGCCCGCGGGCAGGCCACGATCAGATACTGGGTGGATGGGTCGGGTGGCCTACGGCGGCTCGAACTGCGCACCCGACTCGGCGCATACGGTCAGCTCGACATCAAGCCTGGCCGGGTACCAAGGCTCAAATGAGCACGACAGTGGCCGGACGGCCGGGATCGGCGCTGCCGTGCCGGCCGTCCGCCATCCGCGGGAAGCCCGCCGGCCCTAGCGCGTCGCCCGGCCCGCGAACCTCGATCACGCCGCCGGCCAGCCGGGGCTCGCCGCCCAGCACGTGCCCGAGCCGCGCGGCGACCCGCGGCCAGTCCTCCGGCCGTACCAGAGCGCCAGGCTCAGCAACCCGCCCACGCCGCACGTTCTCCTCGTAGGGAACGAGCCGGTCGTCCCAGAGCGCGTCGACCCACGCGGCCAGGTCGTCGAGCGTGGCGTCGTTGCGCAGCAGCACGTCGGCGACCGCGCGCCGGTCGGCGTCGCCGGCCTGCGCGGCGATCCGCGCCCGCGCCTGCGGCTCGGGCATTCCCCGGTCGCGCACCAGTCGCTCCACGCGGGTGGCTTCGTCCGCCTCGACCACGATCACGAGATGGTACGCGGGCGCGAGCCCCACCTCCGCGAGTAGCGGGACGTCGTTGAGCACGATCGCGTCGGGCGGGGCGGCGGCGGTCATCTCCACGGAGCGCTCACGGACCAGCGGGTGCACGATCGCCTCCAACTGTCGCCGGGCAGCCTCGTCGCCGAAGACGCGGGCGCCCAGGGCCGGCCGGTCGAGTTCGCCGTCCGGTCCCAGTACCCCATCGCCGAAGGCCGCGACGACGGCGGCCAATCCGGGCGTCCCCGCCGCGACCACCTCGCGCGCCAGCCGGTCGGAGTCGACGAGCAGCGCGCCTCGCGCGGCGAGCCGGCTCGCCACCGCGCTCTTACCCGCCCCCCTTCCGCCGGTGCGCCCGGTCATCAGCACGACGCCAGGCTAGCGGAAACGGACCGCCCCCGCGGCCCGGGCCGCCTCGGCG
>NZ_JAIBNX010000230.1:0-3970 GCF_026130045.1 Micromonospora sp. CPCC 205371 | reverse complement strand
CCCCGCGGGGAGCCGGAGCACCACCCGCGCGACAGGCGACGGAACACGCCCCCGGCGAGGGGGGGGGGCCGTTTCGGTGTTACTGAGATCTACTTGCCGCCGGCGAGCTTCTCGCGCAGCGCGGCGAGCGCCTCGTCGGTGGCGAGGGTGCCCGCGGGCTCCTCCGCCTGGCGAGCCGGGGCCGCCGGGGACGACGCGGTGCCACCACCGGTGGGCGGAGGCGGCGCCGCCGCGGCGTCGGCGTCGGCCGCACGAGCGGTCTGCACCTGCTTGGTGTGGGCCTCCCAGCGCTGGCGGGCCTCAGCGTACTGCTGCTCCCACGTCTCGCGCTGCTTGTCGTACCCTTCGAGCCACTCGCCGGTCTCCGGGTCGAAGCCCTCGGGGTAGATGTAGTTGCCCTCGTTGTCGTACGTGGCGGCCATGCCGTAGAGGGTGGGGTCGAAGTGCTCCTCGCCCTCGACGAAGCCCTCGTTGGCCTGCTTGAGCGACAGCGAGATCCGGCGGCGCTCCAGGTCGATGTCGATGACCTTGACCATCACGTCGGAGCCGACCTGCACGACCTGCTCTGGGATCTCCACGTGGCGCTCGGCCAGCTCAGAGATGTGCACCAGGCCCTCGATGCCGTCGTCGACCCGCACGAACGCGCCGAACGGCACCAGCTTGGTCACCTTGCCCGGCACGATCTGCTGGATCGCGTGGGTGCGGGCGAACTGGCGCCACGGGTCTTCCTGCGTGGCCTTGAGCGACAGCGAGACGCGCTCGCGGTCGAGATCGACGTCGAGCACCTCGACCTCGACCTCCTGGCCCACCTCGACGACCTCGGACGGGTGGTCGATGTGCTTCCAGGACAGCTCGGACACGTGCACCAGACCGTCGACGCCGCCGAGGTCGACGAACGCGCCGAAGTTGACGATCGAGGACACGACGCCCTTGCGGACCTGGCCCTTGGCCAGCTTGTTGAGGAACTCGGTGCGCACCTCGGACTGCGTCTGCTCCAGCCACGCCCGGCGGGACAGGACCACGTTGTTGCGGTTCTTGTCCAGCTCGATGATCTTCGCCTCGAGCTCCCGGCCGACGTACGGCTGCAGGTCGCGCACGCGGCGCATCTCGACCAGCGAAGCTGGCAGGAAGCCGCGCAGCCCGATGTCGAGGATCAGACCACCCTTGACCACCTCGATGACCGAGCCGCGCACGACCCCGTCCTCGTCCTTGATCTTCTCGATGGTCCCCCACGCGCGCTCGTACTGCGCACGCTTCTTCGAGAGGATCAGACGCCCTTCCTTGTCCTCCTTCTGGAGAACCAGGGCCTCGATGTGGTCGCCGACCGACACCACCTCAGCGGGGTCCACGTCATGCTTGATCGACAACTCGCGCGAGGGGATGACACCCTCGGTCTTGTAGCCGATGTCGAGCAGGACCTCGTCCCGATCGACCTTGACGACGGTGCCTTCGACAATGTCGCCGTCGTTGAAGTACTTGATGGTCTCGTCGATCGCGGCGAGGAACGCCTCCTCGGACCCGAGGTCGTCGACGGTGACCTTGTTTGCGCTCGAGGTGGCCTCGATGCTGCTCGTCATGTGGACTGTTGCTCCGAACGGATGGTGTCGCGGTAACCTGCGTGCGCCCACGGACCCGCCGCCGGGCACAGCGCAACGTCGTCGATGATGCTGAATCGCCGGTGATGCTGGGATGTGTCCGTCGACCGCGGACCTACTCCCTGCCGAGGCCACGATCCGCGAGTGCATCGAATAGCTTACCGTGCGCATTACCACAGCGTGCAAGCCCCACCGGCACCAGATGTACGGCGTGTTTCCCAAACGCCGTGAATTGTCCGGCATGTAGCCCTGATGTAGCGCTGATCACACCTCGATCCGCAACAGCGTCGCGCCGCCGTACGCGAGGGCCGCGATCGTACCCGCTAGGAACACCAGCGCCCAGATCGCGCTCGGCACCTTCGTGAGCTCCTGCAACGCGGTCGAGTCGTTCGGGCCCTGGTCATACTGCTTGTGCCAGATGAACAGCAGCATCCGCTGCACCGCACCGATCAGCAGGAACCAGACCCACATGTGCGCGTACAGCGTCTGCAGCGGCGGATCGACCTTCACCGCCACCAGCCAAATGACCGCCATGAGACCGGGCACCAGCAGCCACCCCAGCAAGCCGCGCACCGCGATCAGCATGACCACGAGAAACCCGAGGCTGGCCCACAGCACCGCCGCCGTCTGGCCGCGCGCCAGCAGCCACGCGCCGACCAGCCCGAACAGCGAAGGCCCCAGGTAACCGGCCAGGAAAATGACGATGTTGAACAGCCAGGGCACCGACGAGGCCGGCTCCGTCGCTCCGCCACCGTCCTTGTCGAAGCGAATCGACCGCAGCGACTGAAAGAGCAGCTTCGCCAGCAGCGCGTGGCCGCCCTCGTGGGCGACCACCAGGACGAACCTGCTGACATACCACAGCGGCACCGCCAGCACCCACGACAGCACCGCCGCCGTCCACGTCACCTTCGAGGCCGCATCCACGGCTTGGCAAGATATCGACGTACTTTGATCACCGCCATGGGCAATACGGACACGCTGCCGGGCCGTGGTGGCCAATGGGCCAGAATGATCGGATGACAGATACGGCAGCCCCGCGCGTGGCCCGCCGCCCGCTGGGCGACGCCGAGACCCGCCGGGCCAACCGCGGCTGGTGGGACCGCGACGCCGACGCCTACCAGGCCGAACACGGCGCGTTCCTCGGCGACGTCGACTTCGTCTGGTGCCCCGAGGGCCTACGCGAGGCCGACGCCGGCCTCCTCGGACCGGTCGCCGGCCGCCGGGTGCTCGAGGTCGGCTGCGGCGCGGCCTCCGCCGGACGCTGGCTCACCACGCAAGGCGCCCAGGTGGTCGGCATCGACCTGTCCGCGGGCATGTTGCGGCACGCCGCCGAGGCCTCCGCCCGCTCAGGTGTACAGCTACCGCTGGTTCAAGCCGACGCGCTGGCACTCCCGTTCGCCGACGAGGCCTTCGACATCGCCTGCACGGCGTTCGGCGCGATCCCGTTCGTGGTCGACTCCGCGGCCGCCATGCGAGAGGTCTACCGCGTCCTCCGCCCAGGCGGCCGCTGGGTCTTCTCCGCGACCCACCCGATGCGATGGATCTTCCTCGACGACCCGGGCGAGGGCGGACTCCTCGCCGTCCACTCGTACTTCGACCGCAGCCCCTACGTCGAGTCCACTGAGGACGGCGTGCCCACGTACGTCGAGCAACACCGCACGTTGGGCGACCGCGTCCGCGAGTTGGTAGGCGCCGGCTTCGTCCTGCGCGACCTCATCGAGCCCGAATGGCCCGAAGGTCACACCTTGGAATGGGGCCAGTGGAGCCCGTTACGCGGCCGCCTCTTCCCCGGCACCGCCATCTTCCTAGCCACCAAGCCATAACCCCTCCCCCACGCCGCCCCACGCCACCCACGCCACCCACCCCACCCCCCCCACCCACCCCGCCGCGCCGCCGGGCGCGCCCCTCCCGTCGATCAAGGACAAATGCACGTGGTTCGATCTCAAAACCGCGTGCATTCGCCCTTGATCGATGCGACTCTCCTTGATCGATGTGCGCCGGACGCGCGGCGCGGGCGCGAGGCGCGGCGCGGGCGCGAGACGCGGCGCGGGCGCGAGACGCGGCGCGGGCGCGAGACGCGGCGCGCGATCACCGCTAGGTTCCCCTCCTGCGGAGAGCCCCTCAGCCGGCCCGCGACGCACCGCGGCACGCCAGCGGTCCATGGCCGATCAAGGAAGATCTCATCGATCAAGGGCAAACGCACGCGAAAAAGAGATCGAACCACGCGCATTCGCCCTTGATCGGCGGGAAGTGGCGCCTGCGGCGCCACTGGCGCGCGCCCTAGCGGCCGGTTTAGGCCCGCGAGGCCGCGTGAAGCCGCGCGGGCCGTGTGAAGCCGCGCGGGCCGCGTGAAGCCGCGCGGGCCGCGTGAAGCC
>NZ_JAIBNX010000023.1:17270-60985 GCF_026130045.1 Micromonospora sp. CPCC 205371 | reverse complement strand
CCGCCTGTGCGGCGGGGGGTTCGGGGGCGGTGACCCCCCCGTTCCGGTGGGCCGGCCCCGTCTCGGCCTGCCGCCGCAACTCCGCCGGCGACGTGCCCGGCGCGGCCTGGATGTCGACCTGGTTGTTCCGGCCGGGAGCAGCGAACAGCGCTGGGGCGGCCGCGGTGACGAAGAGGGTGAGGGTCCCCCCGGCGGCGACGTTCCCGTCGTCGGTGGCGAAGACGCCGCTGACCCGCTGCTCGATGACCGGTCCGCTGACGGACACCCGGACGGTGTCGCCGACGCGGTAGCCGGTGCGTTCGGCGGTCCGGTGGTCGATGGCGACCTCACCCTCGGCCCGCGGAGCACTGCCATCGGTGAGCGGAAAGCGAGCGCCGCCGGCCTCCGGATAATTGGCGCCCTGGTTCGACCAGCCCTCGCCGACGAGCGTGCCGTCAGGGCCGGCGAGCGCCGCGAAGCCGGAGACGGTACCCGTCGCGGCGCCCACCCCCGGCAGGACACGGACCCGGTCGAGCAGGTCCTGGCCGAGCAGGCGGCCGGAGCCGGGCTCGCCGAAGCCGACCACGGGCCGGATACGGACGTCGAGGTGGTCGAAGCTCTTCCGGGAACTCTCGGCGTACGCGCCGGTGATGCTGTTGGCGAAGACCAGCGTGCCGGAGACGAACGCGACGCCGAGGGTTACGGCGAGCACGGTCATCAGCAGCCGGGCCTTGTGCGCGAGCACGTTGCGCAGGGCGGCGCGAATCATGCCATCAGTCTCTCGAAGGGCGGTGCCCAGGGCATTCACGGACGGTGGAGTCTTCTGGGTATATCTAGCACTACCCCGTCTCCGGGCGCCGGGTACAGTCCTTCGCCGTGGGATTGTTCAGTGGAAAGAGCGAACCAACACCGCCGCCCGCTGGGCCGGTGATCGACAAGTGCCAGGGTGATCCGGCCGCACGCTTCCTGCGGGCGGCGCTGGAGCGGCGCGACTGGCCTACGGCCCGCGACTTCCTTTCCTCGATAACCGATCGCGACGACCACGCGTTCTACCTGTCCATCTGCGGCGAGGTCCCCGGCATCCAGGACTGGATACCGCAGTGGGTGGCGGCCGAGCCGCAGTCGACGCTTCCCCGGCTGGTGCAGGGCGTGCACGCCGTCTACTGGGCCTGGGAGGCGCGTGGTGCCGCGTACGCCGACCAGACCCCGCAGGCGCAGCTCCAGCTGTTCTTCAACCGCATCGTCTACGCCGACAACTGCCTCGACGAGGTGGCACAGCGCGACCCGCACGACACGACCGCACGGGCGTTCCTGCTCAACTCCGGGATCGGACGCCAGGTCGACCTCACCGAGCAGGGACGCCGCTTCACCGAGGTGGTCAAGCGCCATCCGCAGCACAAGTGGGCGCACGGCGCGATGCTGCAGTACCTGTCCGCGAAGTGGCACGGCAGCCACGAGCAGATGTTCGCGTTCGCCCGGCAGGCCTCGCACCACGCGCCGCCCGGCAGCCCGCTACACGGCGCGATCGCCGACGCACACATCGAGAAGTACGTCGACCTGGGCCGCACCGGCGCCAGCGCCGGGTATCTGGAGCAGCCGGAGGTGAGCGCCGAGCTGCTGGCCGCCGCCGAGCGATCGGTCTTCCACCCGTCGTACCAGCGCCGCCCGGGCTGGCCGCGCCTGCACAACACGTTCGCGTTCGTGCTGCACCGCGCCGACCATTACCAGGCGGCGTACCGGCTCTACCGGGAGATCGGTGACGACTACGTCACCGAGCACCCATGGGACTACTGGAACCCGGAGCGGCCGGTGGACTACTTCGTGACCCACCGCCAGCCCCTCTACACCTGGATGGAACAGCAGTAGGCGGCTCCGGTGCTGAGCTTCACCGCAAGGTCGCGGTGAAGCTGCGGCCGTAGGCGTGCCTGGTCGTGACCTCGATGCGCGTGCCGCCGGCGCAGGGACGGACGCGCACCCCCTCCTGCGCCGCCACGACTCGCATCCTTCGGCCGTGGATGGTGAGCGCGACGGTGTCGCGTCGCATGGTCGGGTCCGATACGGCGATCGACGTGACACCGTGGTCGGCTGTCCGCACCATCACCGAGGCAGGGCCGTCGATGGCGAGAGGGCCGGCGTGGTGGACGCCGTCGGCGAAGACGTTGGCGCCCACCATGCGCAGTCCGCTGTGCTTGACCGCTTGGACCCGGGTGGTGTTGACGAGAACGGCGGCGCGCGACCTCAACACCCCGCCGGGAGCGTTGGGGACGATGGCGTACGCCATAGCCGTTGGCGGCGCCCCGGCCGGCTGCTCGTAACCGACCGAGAAGACGCGCTTCGAGACCGCCGTGTCCGGATTGGACAGTCGAACGACGCGCCGGCTGGCCGTCACCGCGTCGAGGGTGACCGTCGCCGGCTGCCGGTCGAGGAACACGTACCCGATCGACGTACCCTGCGTCGCGTTCGCGTAGCGCAGCCACTCCAGCCGTCCGGTGCCGGTGCCGGACCAGGCCCTGCCGTCCCGCTGCTCTCCGCTCAGCACGACATCGTCGGAGACCGCGGCTATCCGGCTGTCGATGGTCGTCGTCACCGCCCGGCCGGCGGTGTCCCCCACGCCGGCGGCGAGCACCACGATCTCGTTGTCGAACATGAACCACGACTTGGTGGCCTCGGCGTTGCGATAGGCGACGAAGTCGTCCGGAAGGTCGCCGGCCTGCTTGGCCGCGTAGGCGAAGTCGTCGGACTGCACCAGACCCGCCACGCCGTAGGCGCCGAGCACGGCGCCGCCGGAGAACTCGTTCGTGCCGCGCGGGAAGTACACGTATCTGTTCTGCGACTCGGACGACGAGGTGAACCCGAGCGCCGGGTTCTCGTACCACATGGTGCCGTAGAGCTGGGGAATGGTGCGCCGGCTCTCCACCGGCGCGGTCACACCGGCCAGGCGGTACGGCGACACCGTCGCGTAGTGGTCGACGCCGAACGCCTGCGTCTGGTCCTGTCCGGACAGGTACAGGTAGTACGCGCCGTCGCCCTGGAACCAGGGCATCAGGTTCTCGCCGTTCATATACTCGTACTTGCTGATCCGGCTGGAGCTTCGAGCCAGCGCGAAGGCGTACCCCGGGCGGCGGTGGACGTGCTTGTCCATGGCGTTGAACGCGACGCTGCGCTCGGTGGCGCTCAGATCCGCGGCCGGAGTCGAGGCGTCGGCGAGGATGTCGGTGTACCGCACGATGCTGACCGGCGAGACGAACGTCGTCGGGTTCAGCGCGGACCGCGACGACTGCCGCAGGTACTTGACGTATCCGCGCAACGCGGCGGCGTCGCTGCCGCTGGCGTAGCCGGACAGGTCCACAATGGCCTCGACGACCTGCGCCACGTCGGCGTACCCGGTGCCGGTGCGCGACACCGCGCGACCCTTGACGATCTCCATCAGGTAGCCCTCGAAGATGAGCGGAGCGAAGCCGTCGACGATCCAGCCCTGCACCACGCCGACGAGCTCGCCGCCCTGTGCGTAGGTCGTCCCGTCGAGGGTCTTGACGCTCTGCACCACCCGGGTCAGCAGCGCCTTGCCGTACGACCCGGTGTACGCCACGGACGAGTGCTGGATGAAGGAACCGTCCGCGTAGTACCCGTCGGTGACACCGTGTCGCAGGTCGTACGGGTCGATGGTGGCGAACACGGTCAGCTGGTCGGCGACCGCCTTGCCGACCCGGGCACCGTCGCCCAGGACCGCGCCCTGAAGTATCCGGTTGGCGGTGATGTCGGCGAGGTTGGCGCCGGTGTGGAAGCGGGAGTTCAGGTCCACGTCCCCGTCGCGGCCGTTGCGCAGGTAGGCGTCCATGGAGGCGACGTAGGTGGCCGGCAGGTCGGGCCGATGCGCGGCGATGTCCGCGGCCAGCAGCACCAGCGTCCGGCTGACGTCGGTCGAGATGCCGATCTCCCAGTTGTGCCAGTTGCCGTAGTACCCCTTGGACTGGTCGCCGTAGTAGTTGTCGTGCAGGAAGGCCAGGCCGTCGATGACGCGCCGCCGCACCGCTACATCGCCGTACAGGGCCGATCCTGGCGCCCGCGTCGCCAACCCGATCTCGTAGAGGCCCAGCGACGTCCGCTTGAGGTTGACGTCGTTCGTGCCCAGCGGCACACCCTGGAACAGCTCACCCGCTCCCGCCTGATCCATGGCGGTCAGCCAGGTCCGGGCGGTCGAGTCGATGGCCGCCAGCTTCGCGGCGACGTCGGCGTGGGCGTTCGACTCCGCGGTGCCGGCGAACATCGCGACCATGTTGCTCATCAGCGTGGCGAGATCCGTGCTCGCCGCGGCGCGTGCCGGCCGCGTCCCCACGGCCGCGAGCAACACGGCCGCGGGGACGGTCGACAACACCGCACGACGCGAAACCTTCACGCCTTGAAACTATCTTGCAGGTGAGCTGGTGGCTAGGGCTAATTTCTTCAGGAGCGCCGGACCTGCCGTCAGGTGCCGTTGAACGGATTCCCCAGCCTGAGCTCTCCGCCCCAAACGCCCCGCGACTGGATCGCGTCGCCCTTGGAGATCAGGTATGTGTTCATCCCAAACGTCGCCGCGCCGACGAGCGCTCCCAGGCACGCGTTGTTGGGCGCGTTCGCATTGTCCACGCAGCCGTAGTACACCTGCATCGCGACCGCCAGCTCCCCGTTCGCCGCACAGGCCAGAGACGCTCCCGGGCCGTGCACCGAGCACGCGTCACCACCCCCACCGCCGAGGCCGCCGGCGTACGCGAAAGCGAGGGCCATGGTGAATCCGTCGCCGTCGCCGAAGTTGTGCTCCTCCTCCAACGCCGTCGCCGATTCGAGAACGTCCTCGGCGTTCACGTACTCGCAGGTCACTCCGTTGCAGTATTCGAAGTCGACGCAGTCCTCGCCGGTGGCACACATGGCGACGTCATAGAGCTCCGACAGTGCCCTGCTGTACCCGTTGCACCCCTGGTACTTCTCGGAGCTCTCGCACAGCAGGTACAACGCCTTCACCGTGTCCCAACCACTGTTGGACAGGCCGAACTCCTCCATGGTTTCGAGCACGTCGAGCGCCAGCTCGAGCGGGTCATCCCAGGCACCCGTGAGAGGCACGCCGTTGAGGTAGGCGTCATCGCCCGACAGGACCAGTTCGTTGCCTCCCGGCAGCTCGTAGGACGTGCCGCCGAGCGCCCCCGCCAGGCCGGTGTCCGAGCCCCGTCCGTTGTCGTTGCACGTTCCCGTCGATCCACAGCTGCCGAGGTTGTCGCCGTTGCTGTTTGTGCACCCGTACCCACCGGCCGCGCACGTGACGCCGGTACTCCTGCCGTCCTTGCAGCCGGGTCCGGTGCTGCACTCCAGTTCCCGCAGCCCGCTGGGGTCGGATGTCACCACTGGACTGTTCGAGGCGTACGAATAGCCGTTGACCTGTTGCAGGTCCTCGAACGCGATGATCGGGTCGCGGGAGATGAACCGCCCCGTCGCCGGGTCGTAGAACCGCGCGCCCATCGAGACCAGGCCGTTGGGGTCCTCGGTGCCGGTGTGGTACCCCTGCTGGCTGGCTGTCCACGGCCGGTTCGAACCGCGGTCGTTGCCGAACGGGTCCTGGCGGCGGTGGGTGACCACCATCGTGGCCGCCGAGATGGCCCACGTCGACGTGTTCTGGTGGTCGTTGCCGATCCAGACCACCCCCTCGGTAGTCGACCGGGTGGCGACCGTGGCTCCGTTGTGGCTGTACGTGCGGATGGCGGTCACCCCACCGGTCGGTGCCGCGGTGACCTCGTGCCCGGCCACGAACAGGGTCGCCGAGCCGTCGGGGTCGATGCGGGCGACGCGGTTGTTCTCCGCGTCGTGCACCATCCGCGTGGTGCCCTCGTCGTCGGTGATCGCGGCGAGCTTGCCCTGGGCGTTCCAGGCCAGCGTCTCGGTATGACCGTCGACCACCCGCTTGGTGAGGTTGCCGGCCGAATCCCAGGCGAAGGTGTCGGTGCCCGCTGTCGATGTGAGCTTCTCGACCAGGTGCGCCTCGCCGTCGGTGTACTCGTAGGAGTCGGTGCTTCTGGTCCCATCCGTGCGGCGCTGGGTCACCGACGTGCGGTTGCCGGTCACGTCGTAGGCGTACGAGGTCCAGTAGGGTGCCGGGCCGCCGACATCGCCGCTGGATGGTTTGTCCCCGGCGGCGCAGGCACCGGTGCCGGCCTGCGCCCACGCTTCGGTCAGGCGGCGCAGATAGTCGTAGACGAAGCACTGGCGCTCCGGTGCGCCGCGTGCGTCGGTGACCGCGTCGGCGATGGACAGGATGTTGCCTGCCGGGTCGTACTGGTACGACAGGTGTGCGACGTTCGTCGCGCCGACCGCGTCGCGGGACAGCCGGTACTCGGCGCTGCGCCGGGTGCCATCCTCGTAGGTCCAGGTCTGGTAAACCTGCTTGCCCTTGGCGCCGCCCAGTACGCGCTGGGCGAGCTCACCCCAGGCGGTGTAGGCGGCACCGTCCACATAGTCCACGATCGTGCCGGCGCCGTCGAAGTACTCGCCCCACACACCGGTGGCCTGGCCGAGGTCGTTGTACTCGAACGTCACGCTTTCGCGGGCCAAGCCGCCCACCGCGGGCAGGTTCGTGTGCGAAACCGAGCCGTCCGGGTGGTAGTACTGGGACGTACGATAGGACCCCGCCAGTGACTCCAGTCCCTTGATGGCGGGAATCCACTCGATGGTGCTCATCGGCCGGCCGGCGGCGTCGTACGCGGCCACCTGCGTGGTCACCGATTTGCCGTCCACATAGGAGGCGGCAGCGTAGGGCAGACCCTTCCCGCCGGCCACCTGGTCGTAGAGCCACTTGCCCTGCAGCTCACCGGTTCCAGGAGCGCCGGCCCACCGTGCGGTGACGCGGCCGAGGGCGTCGAACTCGGTGCTGATCGTCTTGCCGCGGGCGTCGGTGGTGGCCACCAACCGGTCCGCGTCGTCGTAGACGGCCCGGGTGGTGCCAGTGTCCGGGTCGTGCGAGGCCACCCGGCGACCCCTCAGGTCGTACTCGTACGACCATTGGTTACCGGCCGGGTCGCTGACGGTGCTGAGCCGGCCCCGGCGGTCGTAGTCGTAGGTCGTGGCGTCGTAGTCGCCGTCGGCGGTCGCGCCGTGGTAGTCGCGCTTTTCGATCGGCTCGCCCTGGAGGTTGACGATGGTGGCCGACGGCGTTGCGCCCGACGGCGGATCGGTGCGCTCCATCCAGCCCGTGGTCGCCCCGCCATACCTGGTCCGCGTGGTCCACAGGGTTCGCTGGAGCGACCTGAACTCCTCGGCGGTGACCCGCCCGGCCGCGTCATAGGTATGGAACGTACGGGCGTGGTCGGCGCCCAGCGAGATCGCGACCAGGTCGGTGCCCGGCCCCACGCCGTCGACCCAGTTCGGGCCGGAGGTCCATTCGGTCAGGCCACGGGTGTCGTACCTGGTGCTGGACACCAGCCGGCCGCCCTGCGGCGTG
Organism: Micromonospora sp. CPCC 205371; assembly: GCF_026130045.1. Lineage (GTDB taxonomy): Bacteria > Actinomycetota > Actinomycetes > Mycobacteriales > Micromonosporaceae > Phytohabitans. The sequence continues at coordinate 53,544 of NZ_JAIBNX010000023.1, read as the reverse complement.
GGCGCCTGCTGCTGTACGGGACGCAGCAGCGCGTCGAAGAGGGCGATGCCGTCCAGGCGCTGCCCGCCGTCGGCCTTGAGCACAAAGGACATGATCGCCGACGGGCCGTCGTTCTTCATCCGGTACCGGTACGACGCCGTCGGCGTATCGGGGTGGTCGACGCGGCTCCAGCCCGGCCCCCAGGCCGCGACGGTGCGGCCGAGCGGGTCGTAGGCCAGCTCGGTGACCCGGCCGTTCGGGTCGACGGTCTTGGCTGGCAGTCCCCATGCCGGCGCGTTGTGAACGGTCGTCGCGTGACCGAGTGGATTGGTGGTGGTCGCTGACGTCGTCACGCCAGTATCGGCGGGGGTGTACCGCGTGGTAGTGGTCTTGCCGAGCGCGTCGGTTTCCGAGGTCTGCCGCCCCAGGCGGTCGTAGGTGTACGCGCTGGTCTTGACCCAGCTTGCCGATGTGCCGTCGTGCGTCGACACTTCCTCGACGGCCGTCTGGGCACCAGCCGCGTCGTAGGAGAACCGTTGGTCGGCGACCAGGTCGCCGGGCCACGACGGGGTGTCCGAGCATGGCACGGCGACGACCTGGATGCGGGACGGCTGCTCGTACAGGTGCTTGCTGGCGTTGTCGACGTAGGTGGTGCGTGTGCAGCGTTGGTCGTCCGGTGCCGCGAGGTCGCCGAGGTCCGAGCCGGCCACCGGGCGCCCGCGGTCGTCGAACTCGGTGGTGTGGCGCGTGCGCTGCCAGGTTCCGGTGGCGGCATCCAGCAGCTTGCGGGTGTCCGTGCGGGACTCCCCGGTCATCCATGCCTTGGTGGTGCCGCCGTCGTGAGCGCGGGAGGCGGTCTGTTTGGTCCAGTAGCGGCTCACCGTGGCGTCGATGACGGTCGTGCCGTCGTATCGGGCGGTCTCCAACACCGCGCCGGCGAGTGTCGCGTGGTCGGTCAGCTGGTTGCCTTCGCCGTCGGTGACCTTCACGGTGCGCGACCCGGTGCCCGACGCGGTGTCGGGCTGGCCGTCCATGCCGCGGTAGTAGCGGGTGTGGGAGGTGAGCTGGGTGTCCTCGGCCGGGTCGCCGACCTTGGTGGTCACCTGGGCGTAGCCGCGCCACTGCGAGTACGTGCGCAGGTCGTCATCGGTGAACTCGCTGTTGTCCCAGGCCCACAGCCGTGATGTGCCACCGCTGGCCGTGTCATACGTGTAGTACGTGCGCAGTGGCAACTGCCCGGCCGTGGTGTCGAACTCCGCGACCTGGGTGACCACGTACTTGTGGAACCACTCCTCGAGCCGCTCCTCGTGAGGGCCCCTGTCGATGAACATCGGATAGCAGCGGCGGCCGTTGTCCTGCGGGCTGGGCCGGTCGTCCCACTTGCACTCCTCAGCGGAGTACCAGACCAGCGTCTCCGAGCCGGTCTCGGAGACGATCCTGGTCAGCCGGGTACGCCAGATGGACGGCTCACCTTCGGAGTGTTCCACCCGGTTGGCCATCGGTGTGCCGGCGAACGTGACCGGCGGCGTGGACTCGCTGCCGCCGACGTGACCGGTGTGCTGAATGGACGCCAGCCACAGCACCGTGTCCTCCTCGACGCCGTAGTCCACGAAGCTGTGCTTCAACGCCCACGAGTCCACTTTGGTGAACGACTCCCCCTCGCGCACGTACGTAGCGATCGACGTCAGCCGCTGGGAGGCGAAGAACGCCATCGTGAGCTGGTCGGTGCAGGGTGCGGCCTTGCAGTCGAGGTCCCATGGCGTCTCGGGCCAGCTGGCCGGCCGCACGTCACCGCCTGAGTCGCGGCAGTCGGCGTCGCACCGGTCGCCGTAGGAGAACGTGACCCGGCCCGTCGCGGCGGCGGAGGCGTCGTCGGCGCGCAGTCCGTAGTCGATCCTGGTCAGCCGGACGGCGCGGTGGAAGGCTTTCCGGTTGTCGACGTCGGCGGCGGCGCCGTAGTGGCCGGTCTCCGCGGTCCACTCGTAGCGCGTCACGTTGCCACGCGCGTCGATCACCTCGTCGAGCAGCCACCGGTACGCCTGGGCGCACGACGAGCCCGCGAAGTCGTCGGACTTGTAGCAGGGCTCGCCCGAGTGGTTGCCGAACACCGGCTGGGTCAACCGGGAGTCGGTCGCGCCGGCGCGGGCCGCGAACAGGTACTGGGTGCCGTCGTTGGCGGTGATCCGCCAGCGCTCCGACGTCGCGGACGACGCGGCGGCGCGCGCCCCGAGCAGCTCCACCTTCCAACCGGCGTCCGCGGCGACGTGCCATGCCCCAGAGCTGTCGTCCTTGACCAGCGGGGCGTTCACGCCGTTGAGCGAGATGGTGACCGAGTCGGACGTCCCGTCCCAGCACCGGTCTCCGGTGACGTCCGGGGTGTTGCCGCCCTCATCGCCCCAACAGCCCACATAGGTGCGTTCGATGAGGCCCGGGTGATAGCCCCAGCCGTCGCCGATCAGCCCGGCCTGGTTGTTCGACGAAGAGGTGTGGCCGTCGACCGCCTGTGACGAGTACGAGAAGGACAGCGCCGGCACGGGTCCGGCTGACGGCGGCACCCGCATGGCGTAGGAGTAGCTGAAGCCGCCCGACGATCCGCCGTGCGACCATGAGCCCGCGTGCGACAGGTCGGTGGCCGACCAGTCGCCGGTCGCACCATTCGCGGCGGCGGACAGCGCTACGATCGTGGCACCGCCGGTGACCGGCACGGTCGTACTGACCGTCTGCTTCGCGGTGTCGTTGACGCTGTCCAGCTCGGTGCCGGTCAGGCACTCCGGCTTGTCTGGTTGGCTCAACGCGCAACCGGGCAGCGCGACGAGGCGCAGCCGGGAGGACCAGCCGCCGCCGAAGGCGCCCGCGAACCGGCTGTAGTCCACCACGAGATCGGCGCCACCATCCACATCGGACGCCACCTCGTACACCACACCGTCGATGCCGAGCTTCGTCGCGGTGTCCTGGGCGAAGGTGCGCAATTCCGCGGTTCCGCCGCGCGCCGCACCGGTCGTGGCGCGCAGCGGGATGGCTTTGGTGCCCGCCGCCGGCCAGCCCACCGGTCCGGACCCCTTCCAGGTCCGGTCCGGGATCCGTACACCCTCGGCCTGCAGGTCGACCGGAGCGCCCTTGACGCTTTCGGCCTCCACCGGTGTGCCGAGGTCGGGGTCGAGCGCGCCGGACCTGTCCCGTTCCGGCGGTTGGAAGGCGAAGATAGCCGCACCGGCGAGCAACGCCAGGATCGCGGTCCAGCGGGCGGGGGCTTGCAGCCGGGAAAGCATCGTGAGGGCCTTTCGCTGCGGGCGGAAGAGGGCGTTGGCTTCGGGATGCGCTGTGGACTACAGCGGCGACTCGCCTTCGTCGTCGTCGCAGGCACCGCTGCCTGGGCTCGGCTGGCCCGGTGGGCGGCGGGCCAGGTCGCCGATGATCAGGCGATCGACCGCGCCGGACCACACCCGTACCTGGTCGATGACGCCCCGCATCTGGTTGACCGGCTGGCCTTCCAGCCACGCTGCGCCGAGGACGAAGGCGCCGCCGGCCTGCCACGGCGAGTCGACGAGCCGTTCCTCGTCCTGCGGCACACCGTCGACATACAGCCGCATCGTGCCGGTGCCGAAGTCGACGACCGCCGCCACGTGGTACCAGCGGCCCGGCTCGGGCGCCTGCTTGGAGACGGCGCGTACCCAGCCGTTGCCGCTCGCGGTGTCCTTTTGCGGCATCGACAACTGGAACCTGCCGCCTTCACCGTCGGACGCCGGGCTGTAGTTGAGGTTGAAGGCGCTTCGGACGGTCCCGGTCTGTGACGCGATGGTGCGGTAGTCGTCGAGGTCGTCCAGCTTGGTCCAGGCAGCGACGGTGAACGACTGGTCGGTGGTCACCACCGGTGCCGCCGTGCTCGCGTAGCCGGTGCCCGTGAAGCCGACGCCGTAGGCCGCGTGGCACCAGTTGTACCGGTCCTCGACCCACTGGTGGCTGCCGGTGAAGGCCAGATCCCGGTCGCCCCAGCCGTCGGTACCGCCGGACGTCGCGTCGAGTTCCCAGTACGCCAACTGCTGGGTACGCAGGCCCTGGACGATGTCCGGAGACGCCACGCCGCGCCACACCCGGAAGTCGGAGATCGCGCCCTTCCACTGCGAGGAGCGGGCCCCGTCGGACGTACCGTCGCAGCCGACCACCAGTTCGCTGGCTCGCCACGGTGTGAAGCTGATGGTTCGCTCCGCCGACAGCGCGCCGTCAAGGTACAGCGCGATGTGCCGGCTGTCGGCGTCCACTGTGACTGCCACGTGCGTCCACGTACCGGCTGCCGGCTTGGCGCTGCTGACCCCTCCCCAGGTGGCGGTGGGGTCGTTCGCGTTGGTCACCACGAAGTCCCACTTACCGGTGGCCGAGATGTACTTCAGCATCGCCGCGAAGTACTGGCTGCCGTGCAGGCTGAACACCCGCGAGTGCTCGCCGGTGTGGCTAGGGTCGAGCAACACCCACGCCGAGACCGTGAATGAGCCGTCGGTGCGCACCGGAATCGACTGCGCGGTCGGACAGGTGCGGCCGTCGAAGGCCAGCGCGCTGTCGGCGCGCCCGTGCTGGTCGGCCACCCAGGCAGCGGTGTCCATACCGGACAGCGCCCCGCCGTGTCCGGACTGCTCCCCCGGGTACGCCTTGCGCAGTGGCCACCAGGTCCGCCCGCTGGCGGGAAGCCCGGCGCCGGTCTGGGCGAGGGCCGCAACCTGCCCGCCGGTCAGCACCTGCTGGACGGCCAGTACCTCGTCGATGGCGCCGTCGATGGTGTCGAACGGGGCGTTGGCGTAGCCGCAACCGATAGCCAGGCCACGGGTGCTGCTCTGCGGGTCGAACGTGATCGGAGTGGACGCGCTCAGCACGCCGTCGATATAGAGGCGCAGCCGCTCGGCCGGCGCGTCGTACGTGGACGTCAGGTGCACCCATCCGCCGGCGGCGGTGCCGGGAACCGGTGCGGACGCGTGGTTCCAGTAGCCCGCGGTGCCGGTTCCCTGCGAGTGCCGGGAGAAGTACCAGCGGTCGCCGGTGGCGTTGAGCACCAGCTTGAGGTTGCTGCCGTTTGAGCCCGCCAGGTTGAACACGACCTGCGGCACCCCGGTGGTGTAGCTGTCGACGCGCACCCAGGCGGCCAGGGTGAAGGACTGGGCGACGTCCACCACCGGGCCGTCGGCGACGGCGCAGCTGGTACCGGTGCCGATCAGCTCCAGCGCCGAGCCGGCGCGTCCCTTCCGGTCGGCGACATAGCGCGGTCCAGCCGCCACGCTCACCTTCGCCGCACCGGCGTCGCCATCGGTGTCGCCGTCGAACCGCCACGCCGCGACGGGCTCGACCGGGTTCGTGGTGCCGGTGGTGAACCAGGTGTCGGTGCGCGACGACTCGTTGCCGGCGGCGTCGATCGCCCAGACCTGCAGGACGTGGTCGATCGTCGTGTCCGACGGGTCCACGTTGATCGTCGCGCGGCCGCCGGTCGCGGTCTTCGTCAGGTGGCAGGAGTAGTTGGTGCACACCTTCACCGAGGCACCCGAGCCGGTGCCGCCGGTGACCTCGGGGGCGAGGATGTACTTGAACTTGGCGACGTCTGTGCCGCCGACGAGGTTGAAGTACACCAGGTCCCCAGCCTTCGGATCGACCGTCACCTGCGCCACGTCGGCCGGTTCCGGAGGCGTGGTGTCGATCTGGAACCAGCAGTAGGCCGTCCAGGGGCCGGACATGAACTCGTCGAGCGTCTGCGCGCGCCACCGGTACAGGCCCTCAGCGAGCGCGAGCTCCTTGTCGACCCTGCTCGGCACGGCCGTGCCGGCCTGGCTGTCCAGGGTCTTCTGGCGCAGGATGGCGCCGGTCGCAGGGTACAGCTCGTAGCGCAGGCGCACCGCGCCGCCGTCAGGGTCGCGCGGGGTCGCGGTCAGCATCGGGGTGGGCGTGGTGACCAGCGTGGGGGCGGTCTGCGTGCCGCAGCCGAGCTTCTCGGTGGACAGCGCGTCCGGTACCCGCGGCGCCGCGTTGGTGCGGAAGTAGCAGAAGGCAGAGAACGGCCCGTTGCGGGCGCTGTCGCCGTCGCTGTCCCAGACGCGGGCCCGCCACCGGTACCCGATGCCCTCGGCCAGAACGCCGGACGGCACCGTGACCGTCTTGGTCGCCCCCGACGTCACTGGCACGGCGATGTGCTTGAGCACCGTGCTGGAGTTGGCCTTGGTCAGCTCGAACCGCAGCTCCGCGGTCGAGGCCAGGTTGGACGGAGCGGTGGCCTTCAGCGTCGGCGTCAAGACATTCATCTTGTACCCGGGCGCGGACGTCGAGCAGCCCGAGCCGTTGGTGTCGAGCTTCACCGGCTTGTTGGCGGTGTGCCAGATGATGAGCCTTCCGCTGCTCGGGAACAGCTTCCGCCACTGGTACTTGTTGCCCTCGTTGTCGGAGAAGATGGTGAACGAGGCCGTGTTCCACCCGCGATCGACGATGTACTTCAACCGGTTGGTCAGGTGCGAGTCCTGCCATTTGAACCGCTGGTCGCCCTCGTCGCCGCAGCGGTCCTCATTGGAGGTCGGCACTGTGGCCGTCGCCACCAGACCGATGTACTTGTCCGGGTAGGTGTTGGCGAACGTGGCGGTGGAGCGTTTGAAGTAGTCCATCGCGCCCAGCCGCACCTTGTAGTTGGAGCCGCAGCCGCCGGTGTGATCCTGCGTGATCCATATCTGCGCATCGGCGACCACGCGGTTGTCCAGGCTGTCCAGGCCGTTGAACTGGATCGCCGACCGCCACAGGCCCTTGGCGTTGTCGTTCTGCCAGCCCTGGAAGCCGACCCGCAGATACGAGTCGCCAGACCAGGTGGTTTGGTTGACGTACTGGCCGTTCGTTCCATAGTGGAGGTTGGCCCACTGGCTGATCTTCCCGGTGAACTTCGGGTCGATGTACAGCGGATAGGTCACGTCGGGATTGCTCAGCAGCTCGGCATCCGGCAACACCACCAGGGAGTCCGCGTCCACCTCGAGGTCCATCGGGGCGGCCAGCGCGGTCTCGGTGGCGGCGCCAATTTCGCCGTTCTTGGCGATCGTGGGCGCGTTCGCCGGCGCCGACGAGTCCCACATCCACGGCGTCTCGACCGCGTACACCAGCTCGCCACCTGCGGCGGTCAGCTCGGCGGTGTCGGAGTTCGTGTCGGCGGCGATAGCGAGGCCGGTCGCCTGGAAGCCGAGCTCGATCCGCTTCAGCGCCGGATCGGCGGCCGCCTTGGCGGTGCGCACCACCAGCGCGTACGAGAACCCGTCGACGTTGGCGTACCCCTCCGGGACCACATCGCGCACCACGCCGGCGACCACGGCGGTGCCCCCGCCGATACGCGGCGCCGGCACCGTGCCCGGCCAGTCCAGGCTCACCTGCTGGCCGGTCGGAGCGGTCGCGGTCACGAAGGCGCCGTCGCCACCGGCGATCCGCAGCTTCGAGACCGTCGCCGTGCCACGGAACGCGCCGTCGCCGGTCGGCACGAGGGTCGCGTCGGCGTCCACCCACTTCCCCGACTCGTCCAGCGCCCACTGCGCCGCCGCGTACGACTCGGTACGCACCCGGCCATCGGGCTCGGCGAACCACCGCACCGCGTAGTCCTGGTATGCGGCTATCCGCACCTCCACGCCGCACTCCGCGGCCAGCGCCAGCGCCGCTTCCTCGGTGTCGGCGACCAGACCGCCTTCGGGAACGGTGCATTCGGCGAGGAGCTCCGGGGCTCGCGCGGAAGCCGGTGAGGCGACGAGGAAGCCACCGGCGAGAGTCGCGCAGAGCAGGGTCGACAGCAGGGATCGCGGACCGGACACGTGGGCCCCTTTCCGAGGTGCAGGAACGGCGGGCAAGGTATAGCCGCCGATTTCTGGGCGCCACAATCCACGAACTGCGCAGTGCGTTGAATGTCCCAAAAAGGTTGCACCATGATGCAACGGTCGTCTATCTGAGCTTCCGCGCTGAGGTACGCCCACATAGGCTGCCCTCAGGCTTCTGGGCCCCCAAGTGTGGTGCCGACCGTCCTGGCGAACGCTTCGTGGGTGGGGGTTCCGGGGGCGCGGTCCAGGACCGCGAACACGACGTGGTCGAAGGGTGCGACGCGACGCAGGGCGTCGCCGAAGGCCCGCGCCACCACCACCGGATCGTTGCCGAAGACTCCGCAGCCCCACGCCCCGAGGACGAGGCGGCGGTGTCCGTGCGCGGCGGCCACCTCGAGCACCCGGGCGGCACGGTGCCGGATCACGTCGGGAACGGTGCCGGCCAGCTCGGGCCGGTTCTGCGCGACGGCCCGCAGGTTGGGCGCGGCGGCGGTGATCAGCGCCGCGCGATACGGCTCATCGAGCAGGGCGCCCTGGTCGTCGCGGAACACGGGCACGCCGGGCGAGTAGATGACCCGGTCGCTGTAGCGCAGGTCGGGATCGCTGCGATGGTGCTGGTAGAAGTAGGACACGGTTTCGAGGCAGACATACAGGGCCGAAGATCGGGCGATGTCCTCCTCCTGTGCGCGAGCGCCGTTGCGGAAGCCGCCGCCGGGGTTGCGGGCGGAGGCGAAGACCAGCGCGGCGGTGTCCGGGCCGAGCCGCCGGGCGGCCGCGAGGGTGGATTCGTTGGTGACCTCGACGCGTGGTGTCCGCCGGGATACGCCAGCCGTGGTCAGCGGCTCGTCCGGCTGGTACAGGCGGGTGTCCGCGGTGGCCTGGTGGACGGCGTACCGGAGGTCGACCCAGGCACCGCCCGGTGCCCGGTAGCCGCCCTCGTGAAGGATCGCCATGGTCTCGGCGGCGAGAGCCCGCAGCCGCTGCCTTGTGGGCGCGCTGTTCACAGCCGCTCCCGCACGTCCATGAGCGCGAAGCCGAGCAGGTTCAGCCCGCGCCACGCGGATGGGCGGTGCACGTCGGGATTGCTGGGCGCCATCCCGATCCCCCAGATCCGGTCGTATGGGCTGGCCTCCACCAGTACGCGATCGCCGGTCTTGATGAGGAAATCGCGCAGGTCGGGATGCTGGCCGAACTTGGCCAGGTTGCCCGCCACGACCAGGTCGTAGCGCGCGTCGCCCCAGCGCTGCTCGTCGAAACCGCGGACCTTGCGCCCGGCGGCCTTGGCGGCGCCGGGGCTCTTGGCCGCGAGCACGGCGGCAAGCCCGTCGTCGTCGGCGAACAAGCGGGCCTTGCCGGCCATCATCCAGTGTTCCGCGGTCGGGTATGTCACCCCGTCGACCGTGAACGCCGCCGGCCACCACTGGCTCAGGCAGCCGGCGCCGATCGCGCCGCTGGGAGTGGGCTTGTGTCCCCAGAACGGCATGAGCTTGAGCGGCCGCCCGGCCATCTCGGCGGCGCGCAGGTCGTCAAGGCGCTGTTGCGGTGTCATCGTGCTCCCGTCGCGGTGGCCCAGGACGGCGTCGATTCTGGCAGCGGCGATCAAGGGACACGGGAAGGCTTGGGTGCGCGGCGGAAGAAATGATAGTTTCAGATTCCCGTTGAAGTGGGAGATGTGACGAGAATGCTTCAAGTCGTGGCGCGCCGATGAGCGCCCGCACCACCTTCGTTGGCACGTGTGACCTGTCCGGCCGGTATCGAGGGCGGGCCGTGCCCTACAGCCGGCACCAGGCCGCCCTCGACCGCGGCGTCGGCTGGGTACCGGCCAACGCGGCGCTGACCTGCTTCGGCCCGATCGCGGAGCCCAACGCGTTCGGCTCGGTCGGTGACCTGCGGCTGATGCCCGATCCGGCCACCGCGGTCGAGATATCCGAGCCGCCCGGCGTCGTGCTGTACCTCGCCGATCAGACCACCACCGGCGGCGAGCCGTGGGCCGTCTGCCCGCGCGCGACGCTGGCGCGGACGCTGGACCGGCTGCGGCGCGAGACCGGCCTGAAGGTGCTGGCCTCCTTCGAGCACGAGTTCACCCTCGCGGGCACCGGGCCGGCGGGGACGCTGCCGTACGGCGCGATGACGTTCGAGCGGCTGCGGGCCGCCGAGCCCTTCGGCAGCGACCTGGTCGACCTGCTCGAACGAGCCGGGCTGGAGCCGGAGAACTGGCTCGCCGAGTACGGCGACGCGCAGTACGAGGTGACGCTGCGACCCGCGGACGGCCTGGTCGCCGCGGACCGGGCCGTGCTGCTGCGGGAACTGGTTCGCGACCTGGCCCGCCGCCGCGGGCTGAGCGCCAGCTTCGCGCCGCTCACCGGGCCCGACGCGACAGGCAACGGCGTACACGTGCATCTGTCGCTGCGCGACGAGCAGGACCGGCCGGTCCCCTATGACCCCGCCCGGCCCGGGCGCCTCTCCGCGGTCGGCGCGCGGTTCTGCGCCGGCGTGCCCAAGCACGCCGCAGCACTGGCGGCCGTCACGGCCGCGAGCGCGGTCTCCTTCCTGCGCCTGCGCCCGCACCGGTGGAGCGCCGGCGGCGCGTTCCTCGCCGAGCGCAACCGCGAGGCGCTGCTGCGCATCGGCCCCACGGTGGAGTTCGCCGGCGCCGACCCCGCACGGCAGTTCAACATCGAGTACCGCGCGGCGGACGCGACCGCCAACCCGTGGCTCGTGCTCGGGGCGCTGGTCGCCGCCGGCCTGCGGGGCATCATCGACGGGTACCCCGAGGCGAAGGTGTACACCGGGTCGGTGTCCGACGCGGAGCTGGCCGGCGTGCCGCCGCTGCCGGCGAGCCAACCCGAGGCCCTCGCGGCGCTGGAGTCCGACCCGGTGACGGCCGACTGGTTCGACCCGCTGCTGCTGTCCACGTACCTGGCCGTCAAGCGGGCCGAGCACGCCGCCGTCGATGGCCTCGCTGACGCCGACCGGTGCCGGAGCTACGCCGATGTCTTCTGAAGTGTCCTTCCGGGTGAGGCGCTAGGTGTCCATCGAGGCACGCCCCGACACCGACCTGGCCGCACTGCACACCATCCTGCGGGCCGCCATCCGCGCCGAACTGTCCGTCGCGCGGCAGCTGCGCCGCCGCGTGCACGCCGATCCGCGGGTGGCCGGCGACGAGCTCGCCACCCTGCACGTGGTGCTGTCGCACATCGCGGGACCGGTGGAGCCGGTGGCCACGACCGGCGCGCTGGTGCGCATCGGCCGGCCGGGACCGGCGGTCGCGGTCCGCGCCGAGCTGGACGCGCTGCCGATCGCCGAGGAGACCGGCGTGGCGTGGGCGTCGCCGAACGGCGCCATGCACGCCTGCGGGCACGACGTGCACCTGGCGGCGCTGGTCGCGCTGACCCGCGCGGTGTCCCAAGTGGACGGTACCCCGCCGATGGTCGCGGTGTTCCAGCCACGGGAGGAGACGTACCCGTCGGGCGCGCAAGACATCGTCGAATCCGGCGCGCTGGAACGAGAGGCGGTGTCCGCGGTGGTCGGCGCGCACATCCAGCCCGCGCTCGCCGACGACCAGATCGCCTGTACGCCGGGAGCGGTGAACGCGGCGGCGGACGAGTTCACGGTGCGGATGCGGGGCCGGGCCGGGCACGCGGCGTACCCGCACCTCAACCGGGACGCCGTACTGGCCCTGGCGCAGTGCGTGGTGAGCTTGCAGCAGTTGGTCAGCCGCGACACCGACCCGATGGTGCCGTCGGTGCTGACGGTGGGCGCCATCTCCGCCGGGGAGGCCGCCAACGCCACGCCCGGTACCGCGATCGCGCGGGGCATCATCCGGTCCATGTCGGAGAGTCACCGCCATACGCTCCACGAACGGCTGCGCGCGGTGGCGGCCGGGGTGGCGCAGGTGCACGGCTGCACCGCCACCGTGGAGATCACCAACGGGGAACCGGTGCTGCACAACGATCCCGGGCTCGCGGCCGCCGCGTCCGAGGTGCTCGGCACCGCCGGGTACCGGATCGTCGACTCCCTGCGCTCCTGCGGCGCCGACGATTTCGCGTACTACGCCGCGCGCTTCCCGTCCCTCATGCTCTTCGTGGGGGTGAGCGACGGCCAAGGGCCGCCGCTGCACCACCCGGCTTTCCTGCCCGACGACAGCGCGGTCGACCGGGTGGCCGAGGCGATGCTCGCGGGATATGTGGCGGCGGCGCGGGCCGCCGGGTACTGAACGTCCTGGTTACTGAAGGTAAGGTGCGGCCATGGCCGAGGCAGGCAAGGTGGCGGTAGGCGCGACAGTGCAGCGCCGCGTGCAGGACCGGATGGACGAGCTGAGCGCTGGCGAGCGCAAGGTCGCACGCACGCTGCTCGCCGCGTACCCGGCGGCGGGCCTGGAGTCGGCGGCCGACCTGGCCAAGCGGGCCAACGTGAGCACGCCGACGGTGCTGCGGTTCGTGACCCGGCTGGGCTACCAGGGGTACCCGGACTTCCAGCGGGTGCTGATCCGCGAGGTGCACGAGCGGATGGGCTCGCCGCTGGCCCAGTACGACGAGCAGGAGGCGCGCCGTGGCGGGCAGCAGTTCCTGCCGTACGTGTCGTCCACGTTCGTCGGCACCGTCAAGGAGACGTTCGACAACGTGCCGCGCCACGACTTCCTGCGGGCGGTCGACCTGCTGGCCGACGGCCGGCGGCAGATCCGGCTGATCGGTGGCCGGTTCAGTCACGTGCTCGCCGAGTACCTCGCGGCGCACCTGCACATCATGCGCACCGACGTGATGTGCCTGACCGAGGGCGGCATGGCCCGCGCCGGCGCGCTGCTGGACGCCTCGCGCAAGGACGTGTTCGTGGTGTTCGACTACCGCCGGTACCAGCGGACCACGATCGACCTGGCCACGGCGGCAGCGGGTGCCGGCGCGTCGGTGGTGCTGCTGACCGACCAGTACCTGTCCCCCATCGCCGACATCGCCGAGGCGGTGCTGCCGGCCCGGGTCGACGCGCCGAGCCCGTTCGACAGCCTGGTGCCGGCGATGGCGCTGGTGGAGAGCCTGGTCGCGGGCGTGAGCGACAAGCTCGGCGACGCGGCGCGCAAGCGGGTGCGGCGGCTGGAGGAGTTGCGTCCCGATCCGGGTGAATCAATCACTTCATCTTGAACCGGTGACACCTGACCTGTAGCGTTTTGCTCATGCAGGACGTGATCGTCGTCGGCGGGGGCGCGATGGGCTCGGCGGCCGCGTGGGCGCTGACCCGGGCCGGGCGCGAGGTGCACCTTCTGGAACAGTACGAGCCCGGCCACACGCGCGGCGGCTCGCACGGCGCCAGCCGGATCTTCCGCCTCGTCTACGGCGAACGCGACTACGTGGCCCTGGCCCGCCGCGCCCTGCGCGAGTGGCGCGACCTGGAGGCCGAATCCGGCACCCCGCTGCTGACCGCCACCGGCGCCATCGACCACGGGCTCGCCGGGTCGGTGCTCGCCGGCGTCACCGACGTGCTGGCCGCCGAGGGCGTGCCGTTCGAGATCATCGACCCCGGCGCGGCCCGCCGCCGCTGGACCGGCATGGCGTTCGGCTCCCCTGTCCTGTACCAGCCGGACGGCGGGCGGCTGCGCTCCGACGCAGCCGTGGAAGTGCTCCAGAAGCTCGCGGCCGGCGGGGGCGCCCGGATAGAGCACGGCACTCCCGCCATCAGCGTCACCGTGCGCGGCGACGAAGAGGTCGAGGTGCGCACCGAGGGCGGTGTGCTGCGCGCCCGGCACGTCGTGGTGGCCGCCGGATCGTGGGCGCCCGCGCTGCTGCGCGGCATGCTCGCCCTGCCGCCGATCACCGTGACCCAGGAGCAGCCGGCACACTTCGCGCCGGTGCAGGCCGGCACGGAGTGGCCGAGCTTCATACACTGGCGACCCGGCCACGACGCGTACGGGCTGCTCACTCCGGGCGAGGGAGTCAAGGTGGGCTTCCACGGCGCCGGCCCCAACGTCGACCCCGACAGGCGGGACTTCACCGCCACCGAGGAGGGCAACCAGATGCTGCGCGGCTACGTCGAACGCTGGCTGCCAGGGCTCGACCCCGACACCGCCGCGCCGGTCACCTGCCTGTACGACAACACGACCGAGGGCGACTTCGTCATCGACCGGGTCGGGCCGCTCACGGTGGCAACCGGCTTCTCGGGGCACGGGTTCAAGTTCGTGCCTGTGATCGGGTGCATCGTGGCCGACCTGGTCACCGGGGCGGCTCCCGCACCGGCAAGGTTCCGCCTGGCGGCACACGCATGACCACCCTGCTAGCTGGCGCTCGCCTCCGCTCGCGCGGGTCATGCGCCCCGAGGCCTCCCTGTAGCCGCCAGTCGCCCCGGTCGCTGCGCTCCCTCCACTTGGTGGCGGCTGCGGGAGGCGGCGCATGACCACCTGGCTGACGCGCGGCGAGGCGCGCGAGCGGGCCGCGCTGCTGCGGGTGACCGGGTACGATGTGGCGCTGACCGTCGACGGAGACGGCGAGACGTTCGCCTCCCGCACCACCATCACGTTCGAGTGCGCGGAGCCCGGCGCGGTGTCCTTTGTGGACGTCGCCGCTTCCGTCATCCGTTCGGCTTCCCTGAATGGCGCGCCGCTGGGCGCCCCTTCGGGGACACGCATCGCGCTGCCGGGCCTGGCCGCGAGCAACACGCTCGTCGTCGAGGGCGATTTCCGGTACAGCACGTCGGGCGAGGGCCTGCAGCGGATCGTGGACCCGGTCGACGGCGCCGTCTACCTGTACTCGATGACGTTCCTGGCCGAGGCGAAGCGGATGTTCGCCTGCTTCGACCAGCCGGATCTCAAGGCGCCGTTCACATTTCACGTCACCGCACCCGACGACTGGGTGGTGGTCTCCAACGGCGCGGTCACCTCCCGCGAGGGCGGCACCGTCCACTTCGCGCCCACGAAGCCGATACCCACCTACGTCACCGCCGTCGCCGCCGGCCCCTACCACCGGGCAACCGACCGGGTCGACGGCCCCGACGGGCCGATCGAGCTGGGCCTGTACTGCCGGGCCTCACTCGCACAGCACCTCGACGCCGACGACATCTTCGCCGTCACCAAGGCCGGCTTCGACTTCTTCCACGAGGCGTTCGACTACCCGTACCCGTTCGGGAAGTACGACCAGATCTTCGCGCCCGAGTTCTACGCCGGCGGCATGGAGAACGCCGGCGCCGTCGTCTACCGCGACGAGTTCCTGTACCAGTCGCGGGTCACCGACACCGAGCGCCGGGAGCGGGCCGAGACGCTGCTGCACGAGCTGTCACACATGTGGTTCGGCGACCTGGTGACCACGCGCTGGTGGGACGACACCTGGCTGAACGAGGCGTTCGCCACGTTCGCCGCGCACCTGTCGCTGGCGGAGGCGACCCGCTTCACCGAGTCCTGGACCGTGTTCGCCCAGCAGACCAAGGCGTTCGCGTACGAGCAGGACCAGCTGCCCACGACCCACCCGGTCTCGGCGGACGTGCCGGACCAGCAGGCCGCCCTGGTCAACTTCGACGACATCACGTACGCCAAGGGCGCCTCGGTGCTCAGGCAGCTCGTCGCGTACGTGGGCCGGGACGCGTTCCTGCGGGCGTTGCGGGAGTACTTCCGCGAGCACGAGTACGGCAACACCTCGCTGGCCGACCTGCTGGCGGCGCTCGAACACACCAGCGGGCGGGACCTGCGCGCGTGGTCGGCGCAGTGGCTCACGACCTCGCAGGTCAACACCCTCCGCCCCGACTACACTGTGGACTCCTCGGGGCGCTTCACGTCGTTCGCGATCCAGCAGAGCGCCCCGGCCGAGCACCCGACACTGCGGCCGCACCGCCTGGCGATCGGCCTCTACAGCGGCGCCGACCGGCTCGCCCGGGTCCACCGCGTCGAGATCGACGTCACCGGGGAGCGCACCGACGTGCCCGCCCTCGTCGGCGTCGCCCGCCCCGACCTGGTACTCGTCAACGACGACGACCTGACGTACGCCAAGGTGCGCTTCGACCCGGCGTCCCTGAGCACCGTCACCGGCCGCGTGCCCGACCTGGCCGCATCGCTGCCCCGAGCGCTGTGCTGGGCCGCCCTGTGGGACATGACCCGCGACGGCGAGCTGCCCGCCCGCGAGTACACCGGTCTGGTGCTGGCCGGCATCGACTCCGAGAACGAGTTCAGCGTCTTCCACGCGTTGCTGTCCAACGTGGACGTCGCGCTGCGGCGGTACGCGGCGGACCCTTCCGCGGGTTGGGCTTTGTTGGCCGCGAAGGCGTGGACCGCCCTGGAGTCCGCGGAGCCAGGCGGCGACCGGCAGCTCGCGTGGCTGGGAGCGTTCGCCGGCTCCGCGGGCGGCACCGCACACGCCGGCACCCTGCGAGCTCTCTACGACGGCGACCTCAAGATCGAAGGCCTGGCGCTCGACCTGGACGCGCGCTGGAAGCTACTGCACGGCCTGGTGCCGCACGGCCTGGCCGGCGACGCCGACATCGAAGCCGAGCTGGAGCGCGACCGCAGCTCCACCGCCGCCCTGCACGCCGCCACCGCGCGGGCGCTGCGCCCCGACCTCGACGCCAAGGAACGCACCTGGGAGTTGCTGACCGGCGGCAGCTCGCTGACCGGCCAGACCTTCGCAGCGTACGCCGGCGGCTTCTGGCACCACGCTCAGGCCGAGTCGCTCACGGCGTACCTGCCCCGCTACTTCGGGGCTCTCGAAGGCGTCTGGCGGCGTCACGAAGCCGGGCTGATCGCCAAGGAGCTGACCGCGCACCTGTTCCCCGCTCTCGCCACACCATCCACACTAGACGCTGCCGACGCGTGGCTGGCGCTCGACGGCACCCCGCCCGTGCAGCGCCGCCTGGTGCTGGAGAAGCGCGACGAGTCCGCACGCGCCATCCGCAACCGCGCCCGGGACGCCCGATGACGGCTGGCGTTGTTCCCTTTCGCGACTACGAGACCTGGTACCAGATCACCGGCGACCTGCGCGCGGACCGCGCCCCCGTGGTCGTGCTGCACGGCGGACCCGGCGCCGGCCACGACTACTGCCTGCCGATGCGCGCCCTCGCTGAGGACGGCCGCGCGGTCGTCCTGTACGACCAGCTGGGCTGCGGCAACAGCACCCACCTGCCGGACGCCGACCCGGGCTTCTGGACCGTGGAGCTGTGGGTCGAGGAGCTGGCCAACCTGGTGGCCGCCCTCGGAGTCGAGCGCCGATTCCACCTGCTCGGCCAGTCGTGGGGCGGGATGCTCGCGACCGAGTACGTCCTGGCACGCCCCGACGGCGTGCTTTCGCTGTCCATCTGCGACAGTCCAGCGTCGAACGAGCTGTGGCGGGCGGCGGCGACGCGCCTGCGCGGCGAGCTGCCGCAGGACGTCCAGGACACGTTGGTGCGGCACGAGACGGCTGGCACGCTGGACTCAGCGGAATACCTGGCGGCGGTGCGCGTCTACGAGCAACGGCACGTGTGCCGCCTCGACCCGATGCCGCCCGAGCTGGCCGCCACGTACGCCCAGATGGCCGCCGACCCGACCCTCTACCACACCACGAACGGCCCGCACGAGTTCTCCGCGACCGGCACCTTCCGCGACTGGACGGTGATCGACCGCCTGCCCGCCATCACCACACCGACGCTGGTGATCGCCGGCGCCTACGACGAGGCCGCGCCCGAAGTCTGGACCCCCTTCGTCGAGCGCATCCCTGGCGCCCGCTCGCACATCTTCCCCGACTCCAGCCACCTCCCCCACCTGGAAGAGCCCGAAGCCTTCCGTTCCGTAGTCAGCGCCTTCCTCCAGGCCACCGACCAACCTGAATCACGGGTGCGACATCGGTCGTAGACCGATAGCTTGACCCGCGTGACAGCACTCAGCGGCCTGTGGTCGTTCGTACTCGTCGTGGGCCTGCTCACCCTGACACCCGGGATGGACACCGCCCTGATCCTGCGCACCGCGGCCGTCGGGGCGCCCCGCCGCGCGTGGGGCGTCGTGCTCGGTATCCAGAGCGGCACGCTGTGCTGGGGCGTGCTCACCTCGGCCGGTGTGACCGCGTTGTTGACGGCCTCGCACCTGGCGTATGAGGTGCTGCGCTGGGCAGGCGCCTGCTACCTGATCTGGATGGGGCTGAGCATGGTGTGGGCCAGCCGGAAGCACCCGTCCGTCGACGTGAGCGACGAGCTCGTCGCCGAGCGCAACGATTTCCTGGCCGGGTGGCGTCGCGGGGCGTTGACGAACCTGCTGAACCCGAAGGTCGGCGTGTTCTATGTCGCGCTACTCCCGCAGTTCATTCCCGCCGGCGCCCCGACCTTCGCCTTCGGCGTGCTCCTGGCGGGCGTACACATCCTGCTCGGCACCGCCTGGTCGGCCGTGCTCGTCGCGCTGGCACAGCGGCTGAGGAGAATCCTGCGCCGCCCGACCGCCCGCCGGGTGCTGGACCGCGTCACCGGCACCGTCATCGCGGCCTTCGGCGTCCGGCTCGCCACCAGCAACCACTGACGGTAAGCCCGCCGGGTCGAGGTGGTCAGGCCGTCGGGAGCACCTCGACCCGCCCGGTGTCGACGTCGTAGACCGCACCGGCCACGGCCGACGCCACGATCCCGCGCAGGGTGCGGACCGTGGCCACCACGTGCCCGCGTGTGACGGCCCGGACGTCCACGGTGCCCATCGTGCCGATGTTCCGCGCGATCATCTCGGTGGCGGCGTTGTCGTGCTCGTCCGACCACCTCGGCTCCAGCGTCGCGGCGATGGCGGCGCACCGGGTATGCCCGAGCACGAGCACCAGCGCGACTCCCAACGTCTCGACGGCCATCGTCACCGACGCGACGGCGATCCGGTCCAGCGCGTGCCCCGCCGTCCGGATCGCACACACCGCCCCGAAATCCTGGTCGAACACCGCCTCGACCGGCACCCGCGAATCCATGCATCCGACGATCGCCGCGTACGGCCGCGGGTTGGTCGCGGCAGCCAGCGCCGCGGCGATCCGATGGCCGTACCGGGAAGACCCATCGACGAACCGTTGGTTGCCGGCGACGAGCTCGGCGAGCGCCCAATCCGGCGTGCGCCGTTGGTCGGGCATGGTCGGCGGCGTCAACGGAGGCAGCGCCGTGGGATCCGGAAAGGGAAACACGCGGAATTCTATGTCAACGCGAAGCGCTCGAAGGAGCCCCACGGGCGGCTGCCGTCCTTGGTCATGATGACTTCGCCGGAGTACTGCGCGAGGTAGACGCGCCGCAGCCGGTCGGTCCGGTTCGAGCCGCTGCGGTGCATGACCACGCTGGAGAAGCAGACGATCGAGCCGGCGGGCGCGACCACCGGCATGCCCGGGTCGCTGCCGAAATAGCACACCCGGTCGTTGGTCGTCTCGTCCTGGATGTGCTTGACGTAGGAGCGGATGCCCGAGCGGCTGTACGGCAGCAGGTAGACCGAGCCGTTCTCCTCAGTGACGTCGTCGAGCGCGATCCACGCCGTCAGGTACGGCGCGTGCTCCTCGTGGACGTACCCCGAATCCTGGTGCCAGGCGAAGGAGCTGCCGACCGGGTCGGCGGCCTTGATGACGTACTGCTCCCAGAACAGGTACGCCTGCTCCCCCAGCGTGGCCCGGCAGATCTGCGCCATCGTGTCGCTGAAGAGGAACTGACGCAGCTCCGGCCGATCCCGATAGATCATCTCGCTGAAGTAGCGCTTGCCGCGCGCGTTCAGCTTGAGGCGGTCGACGCCGGCGGCGTCCATCTCCGCGTCGGCTTTTTCGATCGCGTACGCCGCACCGCCGCGCAGTAGTTCCAACTGCTCGTCGCTGAGTGCACGCTCAAGAATGAAGTAGCCCTCGGTCTCGTACTGCTCGCGCATCCGCGCGGTCACCAATTCGGTCATGCGGGTCACGGTAGGGACGCGAGGCGCCGCGCCGGAATGGCCGCGGTGGCCCCCAAGCAGTGGTCCCTCCCTATTGCCTCCCAAACCCCGCTTGCCCCCCGCCTCCGGCCCCCCCCCCCGCCGCGGCCAGCCCCCGCGGGCCGGCGAGGTGGTCGACCACGAGCCGGTGGTCCCGGCGCCGTTCCGGGTCATGGACGGGTACGTGCTGTCGGCGGTGACCGGGGGCACCGGCAGCTACCGGCACCATGACGGCCTGATACAGCCGATCGGGCCGGGCACGTTCACGATCGTGCCACCCGGCGTGCCGCACTGGTACGGGACGCCGCCCGGCCAGCCGTGGACGGAGACGTTCGCGGTCTTCGCCGGGCCGCTGTTCGACATGCTCGCCGGCAGCGACGTGCTCGCCGCGGCCGGCCCCCGGTCGCCCCGGCCGGCGCCGTCGATCGCCGAGCTACGGACCGTGCTGGGCGCGCGGCCACGCTCGGCGCGCGCTGCGGAGCGGCAGTTGCTCGCGCTGGCGGACTGGCTGCTGGACACCGCGGAGCCCGATGACGGTCCGGTGCCGAGCGACGCGGTCGCGGCCGCCGCCGCCATGCTGGCCGGTGATCTCAGCGCCCGGCTCGACATGCGCAGCGTCGCTGTCCAGGTTGGACTGCCTTATGACGTGTTCAGGCATCGCTTCGCGCGCGAGTTGGGTGAGTCGCCGCTCGCGTTCCGGAACGCGCGGCGACTCCGGGCGGCCGCCAACCTGCTGCGCGTCACGGACATGACGGTTCGGGAAATCGCGCTCGCGATCGGGTACACCGACGAGTTTCATCTGTCCCGACGCTTCCGCGCCCACTTCGGCGTACCACCCCGCGACTACCGCACGGCTCGCTGACCGCTCAGGCCGCCTTCTTGCCGAGGACGGCCTCGAGTTGCTCCTTGGAGTCGAACTCGACGAGCCTGCCACCGCCCGATTCCAGCACCCTCTTGACGGCGGGCCAGTCCTTCATGTCCACGTACGTGTGGTCCTGCAGTGCCTTGACGACGGCGGCCTTGCCTTTGACCTTTCCGAAAATCATCATGTCCTCCTCATCGGACAGCCCCCACAGACCGGCGTCCAGGCTTCGGAGTTCGTTCCGGTCGACGCTGGCGCCGTCGAGCTTGAAGTTGTTCCTGGTCTGACGGATGTGCGCTCGCTTGTCCCATTCCCCGCCGGACCAGGCGAAGGTCTGCCAACCGCGATAGCCACCGTCGAGGGCGGCCGACACCGCCCGGAGCCCGCCGTACACGCCCACCCTGTACTGGCCCGCTAGCGCTTCCTGGGCGCCTTTCCAGTACGCCTTGCAGGCGGCGACCTGTCCGCGCTGGACGTCCCAGTCGGCCGAGAAGTAGATGGTCAGCCCTTTCGGCGCGCCGAGGGCGCGCGCCTGGCGCAGCGCTTCCGCACCGTCCTTGCGGCCACCTTCGCGGCCGCGCAACTGGTCGCTAGCGTCGAACTCCCAGTTGAGCCCGACCGCGAAGCCACGCTTCAACAAGGCGTCCAGTTCGGACTTTGTCAGGATCTTGTCGTTGGGGCGCCATGACAGGTAGCGCATCACGAACCGGTAGCCCGCTTTCCACGACGCGTCCGGCGCGGGCCGGTCGAAGGAATAGTCCAGGCCCTTCTCGCCGACGTGGTGCGTCCACCAATCCGATACGGCGTGCTTGGGCAAGGCTGAGCGCGCGCTCGTCGAACGGAGGCGCTTCTCAGCCGCGGTGACCTGCTTCTCGGACATGGCGACGTGGATGTGGTTGCGGTGTGCCTTCGCCGTAGCCGCGCCGTAACTGGTCCGCTTTCCCTCCTTGATGTAGAACCCGCTGTCGTCGCGGAATGGAGTGGTGTGAATCAGCTCCAGCGTGATGTCGGCGAGGTCCTTTTCCCACTGCCGGGCGAACGCCTGCATGTCGCGCTCGTCCTTCTTCTGGTGCTCGGAGTCGTCGAGGGCGCCGAAGTCGATGGCCGCTGAGCGAGACCCATCCTTGCCGTGCAGCCCATAGTGGTGGCTTCCGTGTGGCCGGGGACCGTGGTCCCCATCCATTCCGGAAGTCACGTAAATGTCCTTTTCGGCGAGATTGGCGCGGACCCGCACCTTCTCGGCCAGTTTGATGATCCGTTCACCGAGCCGGCCGGTTTCAACCGTCGAGAAACGTCGCATGTCTCGATCGTCCCGCGCGCAGCGGCAGCACGGTCGACAAACACGAAATCTGTAACCGGAACACTGCGGTGCGTGTTGTGAACCAGGTCATAGGAATCGCCGCCGTAGCAGCCCAACCCCGGCGCCACCCGTCCATCTGTTAAGGAGGACTGCTGCGACGGGGGAGGAACGTTGGCGAACAGGTTGCTGGCGCACAGAGGTGTGCGCCGCGACGACGTGGAGGCGGCGGCCTGGTGGTTACGCGATCGGGTGGTGGATACGCCGCTGGTCCGTTCCACCACGTTGGACCAGATCGCGGGCGTGCGTCTGTGGTTGAAGGCGGAAAACCTTCAGACCGGCGGCTCATACAAGTTTCGAGGCGCACTGCGGGCGGTCGACCAGATCGCCCAGCAGGGCGGGCATCGAGGCGTGATCGCGCAGAGTACGGGAAACCACGCGCTCGCCGTCGCGATGGCCGCCGAGCGGTACGGCCTCACCGCCACGACGGTGCTTCCCGTCGACGCGTCGCCGAGCAAGGTCGCCGGTATCGAGGCCTGCGGCGGCCGGGTTGAGCTGGCCGGCACGACGGTGGAGGAACGGCTGGAGGTCGTCGACCGGTTACGGGCGGCGAGTGGTGATGCCCTGCTGGACGCGTACGACCACCCGGATGTCATCGCCGGCCAGGGCAGCGCGACGTGGGAGCTGGTCGAGGAGGCCGGCCGGCGCGGCACCCGGCTGGACGCTGTCGTCGTGCCGGTCGGCGGGGGCGGCGGGGTGGCTGGTGCCTGCCTCACGGTCCAGGGAAGCGACACCGCCGTGTACGGCGTGGAGCCGGTCGGATGCGACTCGCTGGGGCAGAGCCTGGCCGCCGGTCGCCGGATCAGCGTGCCACCGGCACCAACCCTGGCCGACGGGCTCAGGCCCTCGCTCGTGGGGCGCCTTCCGTTCGAGATAGTCCGGGACCGGATCGCCGGCGTCGTGCGGGTGGACGACGACGAAATCGCCCGCGCGGTGTGCCTCGGACTCTTCCACGCCAAGCTGCTGCTGGAGCCGTCCGGCGCGGCCGGCCTTGCCGGTGCGCTGCGCCTGGCCGCCAGCGGGTCGTTCACCGACATCGGCGTCGTGCTCACGGGCGGAAACGCCGAGGCGGCCGTGATCGCTCGCCTGGTCGCCGAGTACGGCACGGGACGCGAGGAGGCGGCGTCATGACGGGTGGACCGATGGTCCTGCTCTCCGATCCGCGCATCGCCGCGATCGACCTATCCGACAACGGTGAGTCGTTGGTGGACGTACGCGAGGTGACCGAACTTCACGTGGACAACCGCCACGCCGGTGCCACGGATGCCTTCGCCCACCTGCGCGAAGGGGTGGTGCGGCGGCTGCTGGACGCGCAGGCCGCCCTCCCCGGCGGGCTGCGGCTGCTGGTCGTCGAGGGATACCGGCGGTTGGAGACCCAACGGTCGGTCTTCGACGGGTACCGGGACGAACTGCGGAGCCTGCATCCGGACTGGAGCGCGGACCGGCTGTTCGTCGAGACGAGCAAGTTCGCCTCGCCGGTCGAGGTGGCTCCCCACAGCACCGGTGGGGCGATCGACCTCACGCTGTGCACCGACGAGGGCATCGAGTTGGACATGGGCACCTGCATCGACGCGACTCCGGAGGCCAGCGCCAACGCCTGCTTCACCGCCGCGACCAACGTCTCCGAGCGGGCCCGGCACAACCGGCGGACGCTGGCGCGGGCACTGTCCGGCGCCGGACTGGTGAACTACCCGACCGAGTGGTGGCACTGGTCCTTCGGCGACCGCTACTGGGCGTACGTCACCGGGACCGGCAGGAGCCACTACGGTCCAGCGCTGCTGACGGGCACCACCACATCGAAGGAGGAGTGCGCGTGACCGGCGACTCGAAAACCAGGGTGGCGGTCCTCTTCGGCGGCCGCAGCGCCGAGCACGGCGTGTCGTGCGCCTCCGCGGCGAGCATCGTGCGGCACCTGCGCCGTGAGCGGTACGAGGTGACGCCCGTGCGGATCGGCACCGACGGCGTGTGGACGATCGGCCGGGACCACCCGGTGCCCACCGACGTCGACACCGTGGCGCTTCAGGACATGACACGCGATCCGGCGGGACGCCGGCCCTCCGTGCTGGAGAGCATGTGGAGCGCGCTGCGCCGGCTCCGCGACGAGGTCGACGTCGCCTTTCCCGCCATGCACGGCGGGCACGGGGAAGACGGCACCATCCAGTCCACACTGGAGCTCTTCGGCATTCCGTATGTCGGCAGCGGAGTGCTGGCGTGCGGCATCGGAATGGACAAGGAGCTGACCAAGAAGCTCCTGGCCGAGACCGGCCTGCTCGTCGCCGACAGCGTGGTGCTGGATGGGACGGAAGAAGACGACGTGAGCCCGGAGGAGCGCAAACGGCTCGGGCTGCCCGTCTTCGTCAAGCCGGCGCGCGAGGGGTCGAGCGTTGGCGTATCCAGAGTGGACGATTGGGCGTCGCTCGACGAGGCCATCACGACGGCGCGCAAGACCGGCATGTCGAAGGTGCTCGTGGAGGCCGCGGTACGCGGGCGGGAGGTGGACGTCGGAGTCCTGGAGTACCCGGACGGCCGGGTAGTGGCCGGGCCTCCGCTGGAGATCCGGGTGCCCGACAGGCACTCCTTCTTCGACTTCGACGCCAAGTACCAGGGTGAGACCGTCTTCGACATCCCGGCGAAGCTGCCCCCCGCGGTCACGGCCGCCCTTCAGGCACAGGCGGTCGAGGCGTTTCGCGTACTCGGGTGTTCGGGCCTGCTGCGGGTCGACTTCTTCCTACCAACCGTCGAGGGGAACGAGGACCTGGTCCCGGTGGTGAACGAGGTCAACACGATGCCCGGGTTCACCGCCATGTCCCAGTACCCACGGATGTGGAGCGCGGCGGGCCTTGCGTATCCGGCGCTGCTCGACGTGCTCATCGACACCGCCCTCGCGCGGCGAAGCAGCCGCGTGGCGCGCGAGCCGGCCGCGAGCCACTAGGACCTAGCCTCGGGCGGCCACCGCCAGGATCTCGGCGACCACCCGGTCGGCGGCGTCCGGGCGCCCGTACCCGGCCGCGGCGTGTGCCATCGCGGCCCGCCGCGCCGGGTCGGCCAGCAGCGACCGGAGGGTGTGCCGGAGATGGTCCGGCGTGGCCTCGTCGCCGTCCAGCATGACCGCGGCGCCCTGCGCGGCGAGGGTCCGAGCGGCGACGCGCTGTTCGCCTCCGGCCGAGTACGGGTACGGCACGAGGACGCAGGTCTTGCCGAGCGCGGTGAGTTCGGCGACGGTCCCGGCGCCGCTGCGAGCGACCACGATGTCGGCGGCGGCCAGGAGGTCGGGCAGCTCGTCGTGGATGAAGTCCAGCACCCGGTACCGATGGGCGAGGCCGGGCGGCAGGCCCGCCGCGACCTGCTGCATCTCGGCGATGTCGAGGCCGCCGCACTGGTGCACGACCTGGCAGTGTGGCAGCAGGTCGGGCAGCACCGCGGTCAGCATCTGGTTGATCTGGC
Source organism: Micromonospora sp. CPCC 205371 (assembly GCF_026130045.1). GTDB lineage: Bacteria > Actinomycetota > Actinomycetes > Mycobacteriales > Micromonosporaceae > Phytohabitans. The sequence continues at coordinate 28,252 of NZ_JAIBNX010000023.1, read as the reverse complement.
GCGCCCCGGACGCGCCGCCGGTGACCAGGATGAACGGCACCGCCGGGTCGAGACCGAAAGCGGCCAGCCCCTTGGCGCGGTCGCCCGCCAGGATCTCGGGCCGGATCGGGTTTCCGGTAACCACGCTGCGGTCGCGGGAACCGGCGGGCACGTGTGCGAGCGACGACTCGTGGCTGAGCAGGACGCGAGTGGCGACGCGGGCAAGGATGCGGTTGGCGAGGCCGAGGCTCAGGGTCTGCTCGTGCATCAGGTACGGCACGCCGAACAGGCGAGCGGCCAGCCCGATCGGCACCGACACGTACCCGCCGGTCGACAGCACGACGGCCGGCTTGGTGCGTGCGACGATCGCGACGGCCTGGAACACGCCGAACGGGATGCGGAAGGCGTCGACGAAGTTGCGGAGCAGGTCGCGCGGGTTCGTGGAGCGGCGGAGCTTGCCGGTGACGATCGCCTTGAACGGCACGCCGGCCCGGGTGGCGATCTTGGCTTCCAGCCCGTCGCTCACCCCGACCCAGAGCAACTCCGGCTCGGTGCCGGTCTCGGCGAGCCGGGCCCGCAGCGTGGTGATCGTGGTCAGCGCCGGGTAGGTATGTCCACCCGTGCCACCTCCCGTCACGATCATGCGAAGTCGTTGCAGGTGCCGAGCGCTGTATAGAGACATAGCCCCGTCAGCCTAATGGCCGGGGAAGTGGCAGGCTACGGCGCCTGACGGGTCGCTGGAGAGCTGCGGGTCTTCGGTGGCGCAGCGCTCGCGCTGAGTGTCGTCGAGGTCGTCGCGGTAGCGGGGGCAGCGGCCGCGGAAGCGGCACCCCACGGCGGCCTCTCCCGCGGCCGGCGGGTCGCCGCGAAGCAGCACGCGCTCGCGGCGCCCGCGCAGCGCCGGGTCCGGCACGGGTACCGCCGACAGCAGGGCTCGCGTGTACGGGTGGCGGGGTGCGGCGTACAGGGTGTCACGGTCGGCGAGTTCGACGATGCGACCCAGGTACATGACCGCGACCCGGTCGGACAGGTGCCGCACCACCGCCATGTCATGGGCCACGAACAGGTACGACAGGCCGTACTCGTCGCGCAGGTCGGCGAGGAGGTTGACGACCTGGGCCTGCACCGAGGCGTCCAGCGCGGACACCGGCTCGTCGCAGACCACCAGTTTCGGGCGCAGCGCGAGGGCGCGGGCGATGCCGAGTCGCTGCCGCTGGCCGCCGGAGAACTCGTGCGGGTACCGGTTGTAGTGCTCCGGGTTGAGCCCAACCCGGGCCATCAGCTCGGCCACCGCCGCCCGCAGGCCGCCGGGTGGGCGTACCCCTTGGATGCGGAACGGTGCGGCGAGGATGGTGCCGGCGGTGTGCCGCGGGTTGAGGGAGGCGATCGGGTCCTGGAACACGATCTGCAGGTCGCGTCGCAGCGGGCGGAGCTTGCGCTCGGGGTACCGGCTGATCTCGTGCCCGTCGAACCGGACGCTGCCGGACGTCGGCTCCAGCAGCCGGGTCACCAGGCGGGCGGTGGTGGACTTGCCGCAGCCGGACTCGCCGACCAGGCCGAGCGTCTCCCCCGCCCGCACGGTGAACGAGACGCCGTCGACGGCCCGCACGCCGCCGAAGTCCTTGTGCAGGTCGCTCACCGTCAACAGGTCCGTCATGGGGCCACCGGTCGCAGGGTCAGCCGCTGCCCGGCTGTGAGGTGGCAGCGCACGGCGCGTCCTTGTCCATCGTGGACAAGCGCGGGGCGTTCATCGACGCACCGGCTCTCCGGTACCTCTTCGTGGTACCCGCATCTCGGCTCGAAAGCGCAACCGGGCGGAATGGCCAGCAACGACGGCGGCTGCCCGCCGATCGGCGCCAGCCGATCGCGCCGGTCCCGGTCGACGCGCGGCATCGACCCGAGCAGGCCCCACGTGTACGGGGCCTGCGGGCGGGCGAACAGGTCCTCGACGCCGGCCTGCTCGACGCACTGTCCGGCGTACATGACCACCACCGAGTCGCAGGTCTCGGCGACCACGCCGAGGTCGTGGGTGACCAGCAGCACCGCCGAGCCGAACTCGTCGCGCAGGTCTCCCAGAAGTTCGAGGATCTGAGCCTGCACGGTGACGTCCAGTGCCGTGGTCGGCTCGTCGGCGATGAGCAGCCGGGGCGTGCACACCAGCGCCATGGCGATCATCACGCGCTGCCGCATACCGCCGGAGAACTCGTGCGGGTACGCGCCGTAGCGGCGGTGCGGCTCGGGGATGCCGACCCGGTCGAGCATCTGCACGGCCCGCTCCCGGGCGGCTCGCTTGCTGACCCGGTTGTGCACCCGGTACGCCTCGCTGACCTGGCTTCCGACGGTGTAGTAGGGGTGCAGCGCGGAGAGTGGGTCCTGAAACACCATGGCGAGCTCGGCGCCGCGCAGCCGCCGCAGCTCGGCCTCGGGCGCGGTGACCAGGTCCCGGCCGTCGAACCGGATCTCGCCGGTGACCCGCGCCCGGGTCCGGCGCAGCAGGCCGAGGATCGCCTGGCCGGTCACCGACTTGCCGGAACCGGACTCCCCCACCACGCCGACGATCTCGCCGGGCGCGACGTCGAAGGAGAGCCCGTCGACGGCGCGTACGAGGCCGTCGTCGGTGGGGAACTGCACACGCAGGTCGCGCACACTCAAAAGCGGGTCAGCGGGCGGCGTAGTTTCAACGGGCATTGCGCACCCTCGGGTCGAGAACACCGTAGAGCAGGTCGACGATCAGGTTCGCGCACACGATGAGCAGGGCGCCGACGATGGTCACCCCCATGATCACTGGCAGGTCCTGTGAGGTGATGGCCCGGTACGCCAGCCGTCCCAGCCCCGGGAAGCTGAAGAGCGTCTCGACGAGCACCACGCCGCCGAGCAGCGCGCCGACGTCCAGGCCGACGAGCGTGACGATCGGCGGCAGTACCGCTCGCAGCCCGTGCCTGCCCACGACGGTGCGCGGCGGTAGGCCCTTGGCCCACGCGGTGCGCACGTAGTCCTCGCTGAGCGTCTCCAGCATGGTGGCGCGGGTGAGCCGGGCGTACAGGGCCGCGAACAGCAGCGCCAGGCAGGTCCACGGCGGCACCATGGCGGCGAACCAGCCGACCGGGTCCTCGGTGAGCGGCACGTAGTTGATGCCGTCGGGGTACAGCCGCAGCCAGGCGGGGCCGGAGGTGAGCAGGTAGATGAGCAGCATCCCGGTGAAGAACTCCGGCACCGAGACCCCGATCAGCGCGACCGCGGTGGCGAGCCGGTCGAAGACCGAGCCGCGGCGTACCGCCGACAGCACTCCGGCAGCCACCCCGAACAGCAGCCACAGCACCGCCGCGCCGAGCGTCAGCCCGAGAGTCACCGGGAACGCCTCGCCGATCATCTCCAGTACCGGCCTGTTCTGCCGGAACGAGTAGCCCAGGCAGGGCGCCGGGCAGCGGACCTCGGTGACGCCATCGCTGAGGTCGCGCCCGGCGACGATGCCGGACATGAACGTCCAGTACTGCTCGGGCAGCGGCTTGTCGAAGCCGAACTTCTGCGCGACCGCCGCGGCCTGTGCCTCGCTGGTGCTCTTGCCGGTGTAGTAGAACGCCATGTTGGCACCGGTGAGCCGAGGTGCGAGCTGGAAGATCGCGAAGGTCACCACGCTGACGACCACCACCACCGTCAGCGCGCCCGCGATCCGCCCGAGCAGGTACCGGAGCATCTACTTGCCGTCACTGACCCCGAGGTTGACCAGGTCGTACGAGCCGAGATCGGCGCGCAGGTCGACGTTGGTCAGGCGTGGGTTCCGGTACAGCAGGAACTTTTGGTAGAAGTACGGGATGTAGATGGCCCGTTCCATCGTCTGCTTGTCGAGCTCCTGGAAGATCCCCGCCTGTTCGACCAGCGGAGCGGTGGTGGCGCGCTTGATGAGTCCATTGAGGACGTCGTCGTTGACGCTGACGTAGTTGGTGGTGCCCTCGTCCTGGATGCGGGCACCGTCGACGAGCAGACTCAGGAAGCCATTGCCGCTGGGGTAGTCCGGCGCCCAGCCGATCGCGGCGATGCCGAGCTGCTGCTGCTTGACGTTGGCCGGCGCGCCGATGTAGCTGCCGTAGTAGACGCTCTCGTCCTGCTGCTTGCCGGTCACCGTGATGCCGACCCGCTTGAGGGCGGCCTGCACGCTGGCGAAGATCTGCGGGTCGGAGCCGGAGTTCGTGTACGCCATCACGGTGTCGAAACCGTCCGGCTTGCCGCACTCCACCAGCTCATGCTTGGCCTTGTCGAGGTCGCCGGTCCAGTCGGCGCCGGACGGGTACGCGTTGGCCTTGGTGTCATGGCCGGGGACCGCCGGCGGCAGCAGGGTGGCCGCGAAATCGCCACCGAAGCTCCCGCCCGACTGCACCAGCAGGTCCCGCTTGTCCAGGGCGTACGCGATGGCTCGCCGGCAGTGCACGTTGTCGAGCGAGGGCGCGGTCGGGAAGATGGCGAACAGCCCGACGAAGCCGCTGACCGGGTTGTCGGCGTTGGCTTTCAGGCTCGCGGTATTGAGGATCTCGGACTGGAACGTCGGCTGCACGCCGCCGCCGGCCGACAGGTCCAGCGAACCGTTCTTGAGCCGGGCGTCGAGGTCGTCCGGGTTGCTCAGCAGGGTCAGCGTGACCTTGTCCACCTTGGGCCTGCGCACCTCGTCGGTGTCCTGGCTCCAATGTGGATTACGGGTCCAGGTGACGCCCTGCCCGGGCGTGTACTCGCTCATCACGAACGGGCCGGACGCGGTCACCTTGCGGGTGTACGTGCCGCCGGTGTCGGCGGCCTTCGGCACCGGCGCGGTGGCCGGCAGCGCCATCAGGTAGTCGAAGTCGGCGAAGGAGCTGGTCAGCTTGAACACGATGGTCTGCGGGTCCGGCGTCTCGATCCGGGCCAGGCCACCGGTCTTGTCCTTGTACGGCCCCTGGTACGCCGGGTTCCCCTCGCCGTCGCAGGTGTCCAGCAGGCACAGGAAGTACCCGGCCGGCCCGCCGGAGATGACGTCGGTGGCCCACATCCGCTGGAAGCCGTACTTGATGTCGGTGCTCGTGATGGCCGCGCCGGAGGAGAACTTCACCCCGGGGCGCAGCTTGTACGTCCACACCGTCTTGTCCGCGTTCGACTCGCCCAGGGCAGTCGCCAGGTCGGGCACCAGCTCGCCGGGCTTCATCGTGCGGGCCGGGTCGCCGTACCCGGGCGAGGCGACCAGGGTACGCGTCATCAGCCGCTGCATGTTCCAGCAGAACCCGTTGTACGTGGCCGCCGGGTCCCACGAGTCGCAGTCGGAGGTGCCGCCGAGTCGCAGCGTCCCGCCGGTGGCGTCCGAGGCGTTGACGACGCCCTTGCGCGCCGCGTCGAACCCCGCCGCGTCGCCACCGTTGTCCTTGTCCGCCGAAGCCGAACAGCCAGCGGTCACCAGCGTGGCGACGACCGCGCCGGCCGATATCAGAAGTCTCATTGGCGCCTCAATCAGTTGGTTTTCGGATCGAACGCGTCCCGTAGGCCGTCGCCGAGCAGGTTGAAGGCGAGCACCGTGACGACCACGGTCAGGCCGGGAAAGAGCATGTAGGTCGGTGTGACGGTGAAGACGTGCGACGCGGAGCCCAGTAGCTGTCCCCAGGACGTGCCCGGCGGTTGGATGCCGACGCCGAGGAACGACAGGGCGGCCTCGGCGAGGATGCGCGTCGGGATGGTGAGGGTGGCGACCACGAGGATCGGCGAGACGAGGTTCGGCAGGATCTCGGTGCCCAGGATGCGGCGGTCGGAGGCGCCGAGGGCGCGTGCCGCCTCGACGAACTCCCGCTGCCGCAACGCGATCACCTGGCCGCGGACCAGCCGGCCCACATACGGGAAGCCGAAGAACCCGATGACGAGGATGAGCACGGCGATGCGCAGCCCGTTGCCGTTTCCCCCGGTCGGTGTCACGCCGCCGAGCACGACCAGCAGCGCGATGGAGAACAGCAGCACCGGGAACGCCAGCAGCGCGTCCATGGTGCGCGAGAGCACGCTGTCGACCCAGCCGCGGAAGTAGCCGGCGCACAGCCCGAAGGCGACGCCGAGCACCACTGACAGCGCGGTGGCGCCGAGCGCGATCAGTAGCGAGGTGCGCGACCCGTACAGCAGAAGGGCCAGCAGGTCGCGGCCGGTCTTGGGCTCGACGCCCAGCGGATGGTCGGCGCTCATGCCGCCGAAGGCGCCCTCCGGGAAGCCGACGTTGTCGATGCTGAGCAGTTCGATGTGGCGTTCGGTGTCGATGCCGAGCAGCGCGCAGACCACGGGAGCGCCGGCCGACAGGGCCACGATGACGGCGAGCGCCACGGCGCTGGCGACCGCCACCCGGTCCCGGCGCAGGCGCCGCCAGGCCAGCCGGGCGGGCGACCGCGCCACCTGCGGTGCCTGGGTTCCCGTCATGACCTCAAGTAATGTCACATACAGATCATGCTGTCAACGCTGTTCTTGTAACGTATAGTTCTTCGGCGTGGGAGGTGCGAGGTGCTGGACCTACGGATCGAAAACGCCAACATCCTGACGATGGACCCGGCCCGGCCGGCCGCTTCGGCCGTGGGCGTCTGGGCTGGCCGGATCGTCGGAGTCGACGAGCAGATAGCCGGCCTGCCGGCCCGGCAGACCGTCGGCCTGCGCGGCCTCACCCTGCTGCCCGGCTTCGTCGACTCGCACACGCACCTGGCGGCCGAGGGCTTCGCCCACCGCGCGATCGACGTCTCGGCCGCGACCACCGCTTCCGGCGTCCTGGATCTGATCGCGTCGGCGGCCGCGGCCTTGGACCAGGCCGCCTGGGTGGACGTGCTCGGCTACGACCAGCGCCGGCTGGGACGCCACCTGAACCGGGCCGAACTGGACCGGGCCGGCGGTGGGCGCCGCGTCATCGTCGACCACATCTCCGGGCACGCCGCCGTGGTCAGCTCCGCCGTGCTCGCCGGCTTCCCCACCGACCACCCAGACCTCGACGGCGTCGAGCGTGACGCCGCCGGAGGGACAGACGCCCGGATTGCTGTCGGGCCGGCCCCCCGGGCCCGCCCGCCGGCCCCGGCTGCCACTGTCCACCGTGGAACTGGTGGACGCCCTGGGATACGCGGCCCAGACCTGCGTATCCCAGGGCATCACCGCCGCCGTCGAGGCCGGCGTCGGCGCGCTGGAAATCGGGTTCAGCGCGGTCGAGGTCGCCGCGTACCAGGCCGCTCGCGCGGCCGGGCGGCTGCCGATCCGGGTGCAGCTCATGGTCTCGGCCGACGCGCTGCACCCGGTATCGGCCCACCGCGACGACCCGATCCGCCGCGGCATCGACCTCGGCCTGCGCTCCGGCTTCGGCGACGACCACCTCGGCCTCGGCGCGATCAAGATCTTCACCGACGGCGGCGTGATGGTACGCACCGCGGCGCTCACCGAGCCGTTCGTCGGCACCGACAACGTGGGCGTGCTGGCGCAGCCACCCGAGGAGATCGCCGCCACCGTCCTTTCCGCGCACGCCGCCGGCTGGCAGGTCGGCATACACGCCATCGGTGACCGGGCGATCGACCTCGCACTCGACGCCATCGAGGCCGCCCAGCGCGCCCACCCCCGACCGGATTCCCGGCACCGGATCGAGCACTGCGGCATCACCCGCGAGGATCAGCTCGACCGCATCGCCGCGCTCGGCGTCATCGCGTCCATCCAGCCGTGCTTCCTCGTCGACAACGGCGAGGACTACGCCACCGTCCTCGGCCCGGAGCGCATGCACTGGCAGTACCGTGGGCGATCCTTTGTGGACCGTGGCATCGGCATAGCGGGTGGCTCGGACCGCCCGCTGGGCGCCGGCTCCCCGCTGGTGGGCGTGCAGTTCATGGTCGAGCGCACGTCGCTGCGGGGCACCGTCACCGGCCCGCGCGAGGCGCTCACCGTCGAGGAGGCGCTCGCGTCCTACACCAGCGGCGCGGCATACGCCGCGCACCGCGAGCGCGACTTCGGGTCGGTCACCGCCGGCAAACACGCTGATTTCACGGTACTTTCCGACGACCCCCGCCGCGTCGACCCCGGCCGGATCGCGAAGATCGAGGTGGTCGGCACGGTTGTCGGCGGCAACGTCGTCTACGGCTCGCTGGGCTAGCCGTCACATGCTGGAGCAGAAGCGGCACGCCATCACCGACGAGGCCGAAGTCCACGCGCTCATACGCGATCACGGCTGGGCGACCCTGGTCACCGGCACGCCCGGCGGGCTGGCCGTCTCGCACCTGCCCGTGGTGCCCGACGCCGACTCTCTCATGGTGCTCGGCCACCTGGCCCGTGCCGACGCCGACCTGCACGAGCTGGGGCGGCACGAGGTGGCGCTCGTCGTGCAGGGCCCGCACGGGTACATCTCCCCCAGCTGGTACACCGGCGGCCCGTACGTGCCCACGTGGAACTTCGTCGTCGCCCACCTGTACGGGCGCCCGGAGGTGCTCGACGCCGACGAGACGTACCGCGTCCTGGACCGCACCGTCGAACACTTCGAGCGCCATCGCACGGTGCCGTGGCGGCTCGACAGCGTCTCCGGGTACGCCCACCGGATCGCCGGCGGCGCGGTGGCGTTCCGCCTGCGGCCGGACCGCGTGGTCGGCAAGGCTAAACTGAGTCAGGACAAACCCGCTGCCGATGTCGCCAGCGTCGTCGCCGCCCTCGACCATGACCCGGCGCACGCCAACCCGGCACTGGCCGAGGCGATGCGCCGCCAGCAGGCGGCACCGCCGAAGGGATAGCACCATGGCAACCGTCCTGCCCGAAATCGACGACCGCCTGCGCGAGTGGCTGCTGCGCCAGCCGATGTTCTTCGTGGCCACCGCGCCCAGCGGCGACGGCGGTCACCTGAACCTCTCCCCCAAGGGCGGCCGCGGCACCTTCACCGTGCTCGGCCCGCGCGAACTGGCCTATGTGGACCTGTTCGGCAGCGGCATCGAGACCGTGTCGCACCTGAAGGAGAACGGCCGCATCGTCATGATGTTCTGCTCCTTCGAGGGTCCGCCGACGATCATCCGGGTGCACGGGCGCGGCGAGCCGGTCGAGATGGCCGACCCCCGCTTCGACGACCTGCTGGCCCGCTTCGACCTGCCCGACGAGGCACGGCCAACGGTGCGCAGCGTCATCCGCGTCGAGGCCACCCGGATCTCCGACTCGTGCGGTTTCGCGGTGCCGCTGATGGCGTACCAGGAGGATCGCCGGCAGCTCTACCGCACCGCCGAGGCGTGGCTCGACCAGCGCGGCCCGGACGCCATCCGCGACTACTGCGACGTCAACAACGGCCACAGCATCGACGGTCTCCCCGGCCTGACCCCGTTCGGTGGCGCCCCGACGGAGGCCGACCGCGCCCGCGTGTCCCACGAGGGCCGCAAACTCTAGCGCAGGAGTTACCAGCCCTTGTACGGCTCGATCGCGGACTCGGGGACCTTGCCGGCCTCGACGTCGGTCAACGCCGCGTCGAGCACCTCGACCGCCAGGTCGACCTCTTCCTCGGTGAGGATCAGCGGCGGCGTCAGCTCGATGACGTTGCTGTCGGTGCCGACGTAGTCGGTCAGGACGCCGAGCTCGAACGCCCGGTAGACCGTCAGCGCGGTCTCCAGCTTGGCCGGCTCCCTGGTCGTCCGGTCACGCACCAGCTCGACCCCGATCGTCAGGCCGCGCCCGCGTACGTCGCCGATGAGCGGGTGCTTGCCGGCCAAGGCGCGCAGGCCGGTCAGGAACCGGTCGCCGAGCACCGCGGCCCGGGTCCACAGCCGCTCGGTGGTGATCGTCGACAGTACGGCCCGGCCGGCGGCGGCGCAGACCGCGTTGCCGATGGTGGTGAGCAGGATTGCGCCCTCGGCGGCCGCGTCGACCTCGGCGGGCAGCACGGCGGCCGACAGCGGCAGGCCGCCACCGAGGGTCTTGCCGAGCGTGAGCACGTCCGGCACCACGCCCTCGCGCTCGAAGGCGTGCAGGGTGCCGGTGCGGCCCAACCCCACCTTGACCTCGTCGGCGCACAGCAGCGTGCCGTACCGGTCGCACCGCTCCCGCAGTCCCTTGAGGAACCCGTCCGGTGGCACGATGACGCCGCCGTCGTTGGTCACCGGCTCGACGATCACCATCGCCACGTCGCCGGCCGAAAGCTCGGCGTCGACCCGGTCCAGGACGTCCCCCAACAGGTCGGACGCATCGGTGTGCGGGCGGTACGGGTGGGGGTACGGCACCTGCGCCAGGCCAGGCTCGGGGCGCAGGCCACCGGCCACGTACACGCCGGATACGCCCTGCGACTCGCCCAGCCCACCGTGATAGGAGCCGCCGAACGTCAGTACCCGAGGCCGGCCCGTGCCCGCGCGCGCCGCACGGATCGCGGCGGTGTTGGCGTCGGTGCCCGCATGTCCTATGTAGACCCTGCGGTCGGTGCCACCGGGCAGCAGCGCGAGCAGCTCCTCCGCGAACCCCACCACCTCGGGCGTGGCACCGAACAGCGCGGATACACCGGCCATCTCGCCCGCGGCCCGGCGCACCGCCTCGACGACGGCCGGGTGGGCGTACCCGAGGCCGGCGGCGCCGAAGGCGGCGGTGAGGTCGAGCAGCCGCCGCCCGCCCTCCTCCACCAGCCACGCGCCCGAGCCGCTGGTCGTCGCCAAGGGGTAGAACCGCAGGTGCAGCACGCTCGCAACGGCGGCGAGGTCGCGTTCGTAGAGCGGCGGCAAGCGGGTCTCCTTCAGGCGCGCCGGCCGCGGACCGGCCGGCCGGGCAGGGCGTCGGGCACGAGCTGGTGGTCGTGCACCACGAACTCGCCGTTGACGAGCACGTGCGCGATCCCGGTCGACGGCCGGATCTCGGTGAACGTGGCCCGGTCGGCGATGGTGTCCGGGTCGAAGAGCACGATGTCGGCGTCGGCACCGGGCTGGATGCGACCCTTGGCCGCCATCGCCGGCGCCACGCCGGCCCCCAGCTGCGCGGGCAGCAGCGGGCACCGTCGCACGGCCTCCATGGTGGGCAGCACGCCCAGCTCCCGGACCAGGCCG
>NZ_JAIBNX010000023.1:0-17260 GCF_026130045.1 Micromonospora sp. CPCC 205371 | reverse complement strand
CGCCCCCGGCCCGCCCTGCGGAAGACGCGCGCGTCCCCGCCGGCGCTGGGGGGGGGGCCCCGAGCCGTCGGCGGCCCGGGCCAGGTAGGGCCGGGCAGCCGCTCGCCACCATCCACAATGGGCATCGTGTCGGTGGCGATGACCGTGTCATCCAGCAAGATGGTGCGCAGCAACAGATCTCGCTCGACCGGGTCGTTCTCGTCGAGGAAGTCCAGGATCACCAGCCCGCCCGGGTCGCTGGCGCGCAGTTCGCGCAGCCGCTCGACGCCGGCGACCCGCTCACCGGTCCGCAGATAGGTGATCGCGGTCGTCGGCCGCCCCTGCCCCGCGCGGGCCTCCGGCGACAGGAACGCCGCGCCGATATTGGTCGACGCCGCGCCGTACGGGTACGCCTCGGTGCTGACCCGGACGCCGGCGGCGCGCGCGGCGGTGATGGCCTCGCACGCCTCGACCTGCTCGCGGTCGGTGGTGCTGTTGAGGTGGCAGATGTGCAGGTGCGCGCCGGTCTGTTCGGCGGCCACGATGATCTCGGATACGCCCGCCATGCCGGCGTGCCGGATGTGCGTCCAGACCGGCACGCCCAGCTTCGCGGCGCGCGCGGCCATCGCCCGGTACTCGGAGGGATGCGTGTCAGGCGCGTACCCCAGCAATACGCCGAACCCCAGCGCGCCGTCCTCGACGTCCTTCTCCAGCATGTCGAGCAGCGTGGCCAGCTCGCGTTCGCTGGCCGGGCGCAGCCAGTTGGTCAGGTGGGCGTTGTCCGCCGCGTGCCCGATGTCGAGCGCGTCACCGCCGGGCGGCACCCCGTCGAGCAGTTGCAGGCGGGCCAGCGCCCAGCCGGCGGAGTACCCGTAGTTGAGCGGCCGGCCCTCGGCGGCGGCGTTGCCGTACCGCTCCGCGACCGGCAGCGCGCCGGCCTCCAGTTCCAGCGCGGTGGTGACACCATCGAGCGCCTGGAGCCGGTGGCCGACCAGGTCCTGGGGATGGCTGTGCAGGTCGACGAAGCCGGGCGCGAGCACGAGGCCGCTGGCGTCGACGACAGTGGTGGCCGGCGGCGGCTCCGGCGTGACGCTCTGGATGACGCCGTCACGCACGCCGACCGCGCGCACCGCGTCGAGCCCGGACGCCGGATCGATGACCCGGGCGCCGACGAGCGCGAGGTCGCATTCGATCACCACGTTCGCACCCTAGCCTGTACCATCTGCTTCTTCAACGAGCCTCCAACGACTTTCTGTAACGCGCAGGTCATCACGCGACTGGAAGGACCAACAGGCGGAGGAGGCGGTCGGCGTCGGCGTCGGGGTCGCTGGTCAGGCCGGTGTGCACCGGGCCCGGCTGCACGACCGTGCTGCGCGGGGCGACGAGCCAGCGGAACCGCTTCCCCGCGTCCTCCCGCGCGGGCGGCCCAGCCTCCGGTGCCGCGGCGCAGATGTTGACGACGGCCGTGAGGGCGCACTCGATCGCGGCCGGGTCGGCCCCCGGGTCGAGCGCGCGCAGCCGCTCGGCGTCCAGGTGGACGCGGGCACCCAGGTAGTCCAGGGCGTGGCAATACACCAGTACACCGGCATTGAACGCCTCGCCGCGCTCCGGGCGCGGGATGACCCGCAGCACCGCGTACTCGAACGGATGACGGCGGGCGCTCACCGGGCCGCTCCCCCGGCCAGCCAATCGGGACGGTTTCGCCCCGGCCGCGTCTCCCGGACCGCGGGGCGGGCCGCCGCCAGCGCGGGCAGCCACAGCGCGCGGGCGCGCAGCCGGGCGTCCAGCTGATCCGTGTACGCCCGGCGGAGCTGCTCCGGACCGTCGAAGCCCTCCTCACCGGCGAGCCACTCGTCCGGTACCCGCTCGGTCGCCTCGCGCAGCAGCTCCGGCGTGACCAGCGGGGCCAGCTCCGCGTCGGCCTTCTCGACGTACGGAGCGGACTCGACCAGCACGTGGTCCTTGGCGTCGTACTCGCGAGCGACGGCAGCGGGCGCGCCCGGCCAGTTGTGGTGGAAGGTCAGGCTGGCACCGTGGTCGATCAGGTACGCCTGCCCGTGCCACTGCAACATGTTCGGGTTACGCCACGACCGGTCCACGTTGCCCACCAGCGCGTCGAACCACAGCACCCGGCCACCGAGCGAGGCGTCGAGCGGAAACGCGACCGGGTCGAAGTCGAGCGCACCGGGCAGGTAGTCCATGCCGAGGTTGAGGCCGCCGCTGGCCCGCAGCAGGTCCTGTACCTCCTGGTCCGGCTCGGCCCGCCCGAGCACCGGGTCGACCTCGATCGCCACCAACTCCGGCACGGGCAGCCCGATCGCCCGGGCGATGCTCCCGCTGATGATCTCGGCGACGAGGGTCTTCCGGCCTTGGCCGGCACCGTGGAACTTCACCACGTAACTGCCGAGGTCGTCCGCCTCCATCAACCCCGGTAACGAACCACCCTCACGAAATGGCGTCACATAACGCGTCGCCGAAACAGTACGCAGCACAACCGCCGAGTCTAGGCGCTGGCTCAGCCGGCGGTGGATGGGCCGACGTGCCGGTCCAGCCACTGGCAGAGCGGGCGGGTCGCGTGGAGGAACTCCACGATCCGGGTCTTCGCCGCCGAGGTGCCCAGCCACCGGGCCACGGGCCACTCCCGCCACGCGACCAAACCCTTGTTGCGCAGCAGTTCGGCGCGCGGGTGGTCGGCCGGGTAGCCCCGCGGCGCGGTCTTCAGCCGCTCGTGGCCGGTGATCTCGATCCGCTGCCGGGCGGCCTCTTCGACCAGCCGCTCCAAGGCCTTGCCGCTCGCGTCGTCGGCCACCGCCTGCCGGTAGCGGGCCAGCTGGTCCGGCGCCATCATGTACATGCCGGCGCCGACGCCTAGCCCGTGCGCGGTCATCTGCACGTATCCGCCGCGCTCCAGCGTCGCCGCGATCGACGTCTTGTACGGCGACTTGTCGGCGCTGAACCGCACGTCCCGGTTCGGCCGGAAGATCTTCCCCGGGCCGAACTCCGGCTCAAGCTCGGCCAGGAGCTCGACCATCGGCCCGCGCACCGCGCGGTCGTAGACGTCCTTGTGCGCGGTCCAGTACGTCTTCGAGTTGTCGGCCTCGAGCCCCTCATAGAACTCGATCGCCTCACCCGGCCACCCACGAAACGCCACCCCCCGATCCTAATCCCCAGTCCCCCCCCGCCCCCCCCCCACCCTGCGTGGATCAAGGGCTTCATTTCCCCGTGCTTTCGCCCTTGATCCACCCAAACGCCCTTGATCGCGACCACGCCAGGCCGCGAACATCGACACGCGGCGGCGACTGGTCAGCCATTTGAGCGCTTGTTGGCGCAACCTGGCCTCATTAGCCTGATCGCGTGACCAGCGACGCCACGTCCAGCAATGAAAACGCCCGGAAGATCCACGGCCAATTGCTCGGTCATTCGGCCGGAATCGCCGCCATGGCGGTGATAGGAATGCTGATCCTCAAGCGTTCCAGCAAGTTTGAGCGGATGTTTCGCGCAGCCGCCGTAAGGTCGGAGAAACGCGCCACAAGGTCCTTCGCGTGGGGGCTCGCGTTCTCCGTCGTGACTGGACTTCTCATCGAACGCCTCATTGGATGAACGTGGCACACTGCGCTGATGGACGCGGCAGGAGCGGTCGCCGGGCTCCCGGCGATGCTGGATGTTCTCGAGGCGCAAGGATTCGAGGCGCGACCGCTGGTCGTCGAGGCGCCTGCCTCGCCGGAGCGGGTCGCCGAGGTCGAGGACCGGCTGGGGTGTGCGATACCCGGGTCGCTGCGGCGCGTTCTAACCACGGTGGCCAGCCGGCTGGAGTTCACGTGGTTCGTGCCGGCTGAGAAGACCTTTCCCGAGCCGTTCGACGAGATCTTCGCCGGCAACCTGCATTGGTCGCTCGACGCCCTGCCCCCATTGATGGACGCGGCACGCGGATGGATCAAGCACGCGTTCTCGGATCCGTCCGATCCGTACCACCGGGTCTGGCACGACAAGGTGCCGTTCATGGATGTCGGCAACGGCGACCTCGTCGCGCTGGATCGGCACGGCCAGGCCGTCTACCTCAGCCATGACGGCGGTGAAGGCCACGGCCACGTCATGGCCGACTCGTTCGAGGATCTGCTCGTGCGGTGGATTCCGCTGGCCTGTCCGGGCGCCGAAGACGTGCAATGGTGGCCATTCCTGTCGGAATCAGACGGCCGGATCGACCCCACGTCCGCGACGGCCAGGGAATGGGCCGCACTGCTGCGTCTGCGGACGTGACCCGGCGAAGGCTCGCCGGGGCCGCGGCCGTCGCTGGCACCGGGTTGTGGATCGGCTCGCTCTGGTGGCGGTGGCGGATCATCGAGTACCGTCCCGGGCCCACCGGGTCCGCGAGCCGCAACCTCGACGGCGCCGGCCCGGGTGTGGGCCTTTACCTGGTCGGCATGCTCGCGCTGGTGCTCCTGGTCGCGGCTGTCCTGCTCGCCGACGAGCCCGCTCGGGGCCGGCTCCGGCCGCTCGTCACCGCGTTCGCGGGCGCGCTCGGCATCGGCCTGGTCGTCATGGCGCTCACGCTCGACCGGTTCGCCGGCGACGACCGTATCGCGGACGTCCGGCCCGGTCCGGCGTTCCTGCTCGCCGCGGCTGCGGTCGTGGTGTTGCTGATTGCCGTCTGGATGGCGCCGCCGGGCGAGCCGTTCCAGCCCGAGCCGCTCGCCGGAGGCTGGTATGCCGGCATGGCCGCCGCACTAGCCGGACTGGCCGCGCTGCTCGCCGCCTGCTACCTGCCGGTGTGGCGCGACAGCTATCCACACTCGGAGGTCGTGACCGAAGCCAGCGAAGGATTCCTCTGGCTCGTCCCGACGGCGCTGGTGTCGGGGCTGTTGACCACCGCTTCTCTGACCGCGAGCGGCTACGGCCAGCAGGCCGCACGGCGGCGGTGCCGGCGGTGGCTGATCCTGACCCTGGCCGGCTGCGGCGGGCTGCTCACGCTGATGTGGCTCACTCTCGTCGGCGACTCGTACGCGCAGGAACACGGTCTTCGCCGCCGCCGCCCGGGGGAAGGCGGCCTGATGGCGAGCGCCGACCATGTGCCCCCCGCGGCCGCCGGCGCGATGGCGACCCGGCGGCGCCCGGCCGCGACCGGGGCGCGCGGCCTGCGCGTTTAGGCTCGCGGGATGCGCATGCACGCCGACCAGCTGACGGTCTCGCTGGAAACGGCCCGGAACCTCATACACGACCAGTTTCCGCAGTGGCGCGGCCTCGCGATCAGAAGCGTCGCGTCGGAGGGGACGGTCAACGCCATCTTCCGCGTCGGCGACCACCTCGTCGCGCGGTTCCCGCTCCAGCCCAGCGAGGTCGATGCCACTCGGCGCTGGCTACGGGCCGAGGCGGAGGCGGCGGGCGAACTCGCCGGTCGCACCCGGTTTCCGACACCCGAGCCGGTCGCGCTGGGTGAGCCCGGGCTGGACTATCCGCTGCCGTGGTCGGTGCAGACCTGGGTACCCGGTGTCGTGGCCACCGCGGACGACCCGGGGGGATCGACCGCGTTCGCCCACGACCTGGCCGAGTTCGTCATGGATGTGCGCGCCATCGACACCCGCGGCCGCACGTTCCGCGGCGGGGGTCGCGGAGGCGAGGTGCGGTCGCACGAGGCATGGGTTCAGACGTGCCTGCGAAACAGCGAGGGACTCCTGGACGTCGACGAGCTCCGTCGACTGTGGACGGACATGCGTGACTTGCCGCGCGGCGAGGCACCGGACGTGATGACCCACGGCGACCTGATACCCGGCAACATCCTGGTGTCGGGCGGGCGCCTGGCCGGGGTACTCGACGTCGGCGGCCTCGGGCCGGCGGACCCGGCCCTCGACCTCGTGGGCGCATGGCACCTTCTGGATGACGGGCCGCGACGGGAGCTGCGCGCCGTCCTCGGCTGCGACGACGGCGAATGGCTGCGCGGCAGGGCGTGGGCCTTCGTGCAGGCGATCGGCGCGGTCTGGTACTACCACGCCAGCAACCCGGCGATGAGCCGCATGGGCCGGCGCACCCTGGCCCGCGTCGTTGAGGACGCCGGTCGCGACAGGCACTTGTGAAATGTTTCAATCTGCGCGTACGATTCGCTGCACTTCCGCCGCTGAGCCCACAGCGCACGCGGCGTAAGGGTTCTGGTCAGCCCGAGCCACGCAGCCCGGTTGCGGCTTCGACGCCGTTGCTCCGTGTGCTGTCACGTTTTAAGAGCGGACCGAGGAGCGGGGCATGGTATTGATGGCCGCTGGAGGTGCCACGCGGCCTGCGAGCGTGAAGGACGTCGCGGCCGCGGCGGGCGTGTCGGTGGGCACCGTGTCCAACGTCCTGAACCGTCCCGAACGGGTCAGCGGGCGCACCAGGGCGAAGGTCCAGCAGGCGATGCGCGAGCTCGGATTCGTGCGTAACGAGTCCGCCCGCCAGCTGCGCGCCGGCCACAGCCGGGTCCTCGCCTACGTGATGCTCGACGCGACCAACCCGTTCTTCACCGACGTAGCACGGGGGATCGAAGACGTCGCCGAGGCGGCCGACCTCGCGGTGTTCATCTGCAACAGCGACCAACGCGCCGAGCGCGAGCGGTCGTACCTGACCCGGCTCAAGGAGCAGCGCGTTCAGGGCGTACTGATAACGCCGGTGGACGCGGACGATCCCGCGCTGGACGACCTCGCCCGGCACGGCACCCCGGTGGTCATCGTCGACCGCACCGTCGTCGGCGGCAGGTGCTGCTCGGTGGCGGTCGACGACGTGCTCGGCGGGCGCCTGGCGGCCGACCACCTGCTCGATCTCGGTCACGAGCGGATCGCGTACATCGGCGGTCCAGAACGGATCGGACAGGTCCGCGACCGGCGCGAAGGTGCCGGGCACGCGCTGGCGTCCGCGGGCCGCCCGCGGGACGACCTGGTGGTGGTGGAGACCGAGGCGCTGACCGTCGCGGAGGGCCGCGGCGCGGGCGCGCGGATCGCCGGCATGGCCCGCAGGACGCGACCGACCGCGGCGGTATGCGCCAACGACCTGCTGGCGCTCGGTCTGCTGCAGGAGTGCGTCAGCTTGGGCATCAGCGTGCCCGACGACCTTGCCATCGTGGGCTACGACGACATCGACTTCGCCGCTGCCGCCGCAGTCCCCCTCACGTCGGTGCGGCAACCTCGGCGACAGCTCGGGCGCACCGCGGCTGAGCTGCTGATCGACGAGGCGACCAACCCTTATCACCGGCATCAGCAGGTGCTGTTCACGCCGGAGCTGGTCGCGCGGGCCACCACCCGGCAACGATGAGGAGTCCGAAGCATGACATACCACAATCCTCTCCGCTCCCCGGAGGACCTCGCGGGGTTCCGGCTGGAGGGCGACGGCGCGATGTCGTTTCCGAGGGGACGGCTGAGGCTGGAGAGCCTGCGCCCGCCCGAGGACGGCCAGGACGCCAACGTCGTGCTGTGGTGCCCGCGAGACTTCGGTCCGAACGTCACCGTGGAATGGGACTTCTGGCCGATACACGAGCCCGGGCTTTGCATCTTCTTCTTCCACGCCCAGGGTCGCCAGGGCGAGGACCTGTTCGACCTCGCACCGCGCACGGGCCGCTACGAGCAGTACCACCACGGTGACCTGGACGCCTATCACGTGTCGTACTTCCGCCGGATGTGGCCCTCGGAACGGAAGTTACACACCTGCAATCTCCGCAAGAGCTACGGCTTCCATCTGGTCGCGCAAGGGCCCGACCCGTTGCCCGCGGTCCTCGACGCGCAGGGCCCGTACGCGGTGCGCCTCACTGTCCACAGTGGCCAAATTACGTTCGAGATCGCCGACCTGGTGTCGTTTCAGTGGCGGGACGACTCGCCGCTGCCCGGCGGCAAGGTCGGATTCCGGCAGATGGCGCCCATGATCGGCGAGTACGCCAACCTGCGGGTCACGGAGCACTGACACCCCGCTAGGGAAGCCCTTTCCCCCCGTTGACATTGAGACGATTCAGGGCTACGTTCGCACCACATTTCGATCCCGTTAACCGCTCGTCTCAAGGCAGGCCCCGGTGCAGCGACGAGTTTCACCCCCCGTCCTCGCCCCAGTCGGCGCGAAGACCTCGCCCAACTGGGCGATCAGGCTTTACGAGGCGGCCGACGAGGTGGCCTGGGCGGCCAAGCTCAACGTGCTCTGGCTCTTGTTCACGCTTGCCGGTGCAGTATTGTTCGGCGTCGGCCCGGCCACGGTCGCGGCGTACACGCTGGCTCGGCGACGGGCCATGGGTGAATCGTTTCGTTCTTGGCCCGCGTTCGTCTCCGCATACCGGCGGGAGTTCGTCCGCG
Organism: Micromonospora sp. CPCC 205371; assembly: GCF_026130045.1. Lineage (GTDB taxonomy): Bacteria > Actinomycetota > Actinomycetes > Mycobacteriales > Micromonosporaceae > Phytohabitans. Next base: position 8,987 of record NZ_JAIBNX010000023.1, on the reverse strand, counting down.
GCAACGTACTGGGCCTGCCGCTGGCCGCGGTGATCGGCCTGCTGGTCACCAACTACCACGCCTTCCCAGCCTTGCGGCTCGCCATCGCCGTCGCGCTGGGGTTCCTGGTCGTGATCGCGGCATACGCACTGCCGATGTCCGTCCACTACGACCTGCGGACGCAGCGGCTCCTCCCGAAGGCTTCCCTGTTCGCCCTGACCCGTCCGGCCTCGTCCGTGCTGCTGCTGTTCGTCTTCACGGCGGTCGTGTTCGTGTCCACGACGTTCCCGTTCCTCGTGCTGGTGCTCACCGTCGGCGGGTGGATCCAGCTCGACACCTGGCTTTGCCTGCGCTTCTTTGCCGAAAACGAGGCGAAACTCCACGCGAAAGGACTCTCATGAAAATACGGAAGGGACGGCGGCTCGCCGCTGCCGCGCTCGCTGTGAGCACCGCTCTAACCGTCGCGGCCTGTGGTGACGACGAGCCTGAGCAGGCATCGTTCGACAAGATCACGGTGATGACCCGCCTGTTCGGCACCGCGCCGGATCCTGCCGGCGAGCTGCAGCAGGCCATCGAGAAGCACATCGGCAAGAAGCTCGACATCACCTGGGTGCCCAACGCCGACTACGGCGACAAGCTCAACGTCACGCTCGCGTCGAACAACATCCCCGACGTGATGGCCGTCGACGAGAAGGCTCCGGCGTTCGTGCAGGCGGCCCAGGCAGGCGCGTTCTGGGACCTGACCGACAAGCTCGACAAGTACGAGAACCTCAAGCCGGCCGACGAGCGGACCGCGCTGAACTCGTCGATCAACGGCAAGATCTACGGCATTTACCGAATCCGGCCGCTGCTGCGGTCGGCCATCGTGATCCGCAAGGACTGGCTGGCCAAGGTTGGGCTTCAGCAGCCCGAGACGGTCGACGATCTGTACAACGTCGCGAAGGCGTTCACCGAGCAGGACCCGGACGGCAACGGCAAGAAGGACACGTACGGCCTGATCATCCCGAAGTGGCCCGGCCCTTACGCCAGCGCCAGCCCGTACGACGTGATCGAGACCTGGTTCGGCGCGCCCAACGGGTGGGGCGAGCGCAATGGCAAGCTCGTGCCCGGCTTCGACACCGAGGAGTTCATCCAGGCCAACCGGTACCTGAAGAAGTGGATCGACGAGGGCCTGGTCAACAAGGACTTCGCGACGCTCGACAGTGCCAACTGGAACGACCCCTTCGTGCAGGGCAAGGGCGGCATCATCATCGACGTCGACGTCCGCGCGAACCAGCTCGTCGACCTGTTCAAGCAGAAGACCCCGAACGACACCGACAAGGTCGTCATGGTGGGCAACATGAAGCGGTCGGACGGCCAGAAGTTCTCGTACCCGTTCACGGGATACAACAACGTCCTCGCCATCAGCAAGCAGCGGATCCGGACCGAGAAGCAGCTCGAAGAGGTCCTCGAGACGCTGAACAAGCTCCAGGACAAGACGGGCTCGGCGCTGCTAACCAACGGCATCGAGGGCCGTAACTACAAGCTGGAGGGCGACAAGGCCGCCCTGATCAACCAGGAAGACCCCGCGGTCAAGCAGATCCAGAACGACGTGGACAAGGCGTTCGTCCAGCTCGGCACGCGGGCCAGCGTCGGTCTCGGCCAGTACGCGATCAAGTACCCCGACGAGGTGTCGCAGAAGCTGTACGACCAGCGGAAGCCGCAGATGGAGGAGGAGCTGAAGACGGCGGTACACAACCCGGCGCTGCCCGTCATCTCGCCGACCCTCGTCCAGAAGGGCGCGACGCTGAACCTGATCATCCCGGACGCGCGGATCAAGTACCTGTCCGGCACCATCACCGAAGAGCAGCTGCGGGCCGAGGTCAAGCGCTGGTACGCCAGCGGCGGCACCCAGGTCGCGCAGGAGACCAACGACCTGGTGTCGAAGCTCCCCAAGTAACGGTTTCGAAGGGGCCCGGCGCGAGGCCGGGCCCCTTCCCGCTCCTCGATGGGAGGCCGCTGTGGCCACCGACCTGGTTCCCGGCGTAGCGCCGGACACCCGCAAGACCCGCCGGCCCAGGCTCCAGCGTGTCGCCCCGAAAAACCCGATCAGCCGCCTCGTGACGGCGTCACGGCACCGGTGGCTCTACCTGATGCTGCTGCCGGGCGTCGCGTACTTCCTCGCCTTCAAGTACTGGCCGATGTATGGCCTGCACATCGCCTTCAAGGACTACATCCCATTCCTCGGGTACTCGGGCAGCCCATGGGTTGGCCTCAAGCACTTCGAGGAGCTGTTCACCGGCCCCGACTTCGGCCGGCTCATGGCCAACACGCTCATCCTGGCGCTCCTCACGATCATCTTCGTGTTCCCCGCGCCGATCGTGGTGGCCCTCCTGCTGAACGAGTTGCGGATCAACATCGTGAAGCGCTCGGTCCAGTCGCTCATCTACATCCCGCACTTCCTGTCGTGGACCATCGTCGCGTCGCTGACCTATCTGCTGTTCTCGGCGGACTTCGGCGTACTCGCCAACGCGATCCACGACGTCGTGGGCGGGCAGAAGACCGACTACGTCGCGCAGGAGGGGTGGTTCCGGCCGCTCATCATCCTGCAGCTGCTGTGGAAACAGACCGGCTGGGGCACCATCATCTACCTGGCCGCACTGGCCAGTGTGGACACGCAGCTGTACGAGGCGGCCCGCGTCGACGGCGCCGGACGGTGGCGCCAGCTCTGGCACATCACGATGCCGGCGATCCGTCCCGCGATCGTGGTGATGGCGATCCTGACGTCCGGCAACATCATGGACACCGGGTTCGAACAGATCTGGCTCATGACATCGTCGCTGAACCGCTCGGTGTCGGAGGTCTTCGACACGTACGTGTACTACATCGGCATCACCCAGGGTGGCTTCAGCTATGCCACGGCGGTCGGCCTCTTCAAGGGCGTGGTCGGTGTGTTCCTGATCGTCGGCTCGAACTGGCTGGCCAAGCGCCTCGGCCAGCGTGGGCTCTACTGAGGAGGCGCCGAAATGGCACTTATGAAGGCCACCGCGGGGCGCCGCCGTAGCTCGGTTCGGCACTACGACTCGGTCGGCAGCCGGGTGTTCGACGTCGTCAACGTCCTGCTGCTGCTGGGTCTCGCGGCAATCACCATCCTGCCCCTGCTCTACGTCTTCGCGGGATCGTTCGCCTCCGAAGCGGAGATCGATTCGCGGCCGTTCTTCCTGTGGCCGGAGCAGTTCGTCACGGACGCCTACGACTACATGTTCGGCACCGACGTGTTCATCCGCGCGCTGCTGACCACGATCGTCGTGACCGCCATCGGCACGGTGGTCCAGGTGGGGCTCACGCTCACGATGGCGTATCCGCTGTCGAAACGCTACCTGCCGGGCCGGACCTTCTTCATCAACCTGGTCCTCTTCACGCTGGTGTTCAGCGGCGGCATGATCCCGACATACCTGGTGGTGCGCGAGCTCGGGCTGCTCGACAGCTACTGGGCGCTGATCCTGCCGCTGGCCATCAACCCGTTCTACCTGCTCATCGTCAAGAGCTTCTTCCAGGAGATACCGGAGGCGCTCGAAGAGGCGGCGCGGATCGACGGCTGCAACGAGCTCCAGGTCTTCTGGCGTATCGTGCTGCCCCTGTCCAAACCCGTCATCGCGACGTTCTCGCTGTTCTACGCGGTGGCCATCTGGAACGACTACATGTCTCCGCTGCTCTACATCAGCGACGAGAGAAAGTGGACACTGCAGGTGCTGGTCCGCCAGCTGACGGCGCCGAACTCGGACTCGGAGAACGCGTTGAGCGCGCTGGAGGGGGCGTTCTTCCCGCAACAGGGCCTGAAGTTCGCGATCATCGTGCTCGCGACCGTGCCCATCCTGCTGGTGTATCCGTTCCTGCAGAAGCACTTCGCTAAGGGCGTCCTGATCGGGTCGGTCAAGGAGTGACCGTTCGCTGGCTGGAAGGGCCGCGACGGCAAGGCGTCACATGGGGACAGCCGTGGCCACGTGGCACGGTCGCCGGGGATGCGCCGTTCGCGCTGGCGGACGGTACACCCTTACAGAGCTGGGTCACCGCCACCTGGCCGGACGGCTCGGTCAAGTGGTCGGCGCACGCGATCGGCCCGCAGGAAAACCCATCCGACGCCTACGAGGTGGTCGCAGGGCTCTCCCCGGAAAGACCGGACACACCGGTCACGGTCACGCCATCTGGCGACGGCTTCGAGGTCCGCACCGGGCCGGTGACATGGACGCTCCGGCGCCCGCACCTCATCGAGTCTATTGTGTACGGTCAGCGTCAAGTCGTCCGCGACGTGCGCCCGGTCAGCATCCGCGACGGCCGCCATACCAACGCCGAGGTCGAAAACGTCACCGTCGAGCAGGACGGTCCGGTGCGCGCCGTCGTACGCCTCGAAGGGCGCCACGGCGACTGGCTGCCGTTCAGCGTCCGGCTGTACTTCTACGCCGGCGCCACCGACGTACGCGTCACGCACACGTTGGTCTGGGACGGCGATCCCGACCGGGACTTCCTGGCCGGCCTCGGCCTGAGTGCCGACGTCGTCATGCGCGACGCCCCGCACGACCGGCACGTGCGGCTCGCCGGCCCCGAGGGCTTCCTCACCGAGGCGGTGCGCGGCCTGACCGGCCTGCGCCGCGACCCGGGCGAGCGAGTCCGCGCCGACCAGGTCGCCGGCCGCCCCGTCGGCGACATCCCGAATCCCGAGGTGTCCGGCCGGCTCCACCTGATTCCACAGTGGAACGACTACACGCTGGACCAGAACAGTGCCGACGGTTTCCTGCTGCGCAAGCGGACGGCGCCCGGCCACGCCTGGGTCACCATCCCCTCCGGTACGCGGTCGCCGGGGTACGGCTACGTCGGCGGAGCGACCGGCGGCGGTCTCGGGTTCGGCCTGCGCGACTTCTGGAAGCTGCATCCGACGCGGCTCGACATCCGAGGCGCCGCAACGGATCTCGCGACGGCGACGGTGTGGATGTGGTCGCCGAGCGCCCCCGCGATGGACATGCGGTACTGGCACGACGGCATGGGGCAGGACACGTTCGCCGAGCAGCTCGAAGGTCTCGAAATCACCTACGAGGACTACGAACCGGGCTTCGGCACGCCGTACGGGATCGCCCGCACCCACGAACTCACCTTGCGCGTCCACGACGCGACGCCCTCGCACGACGCGCTCGCCGAGCACGCGGCGCTGCTGGACTCCCCCGGGCTGCTGGCCGCACCACCGGAAACCCTGCTGGCGGCGAAGGTCTTCGGCACCTGGAGCCTGCCCGACCACCGGCACCGGGACATCGAGGAGCGCCTCGACTTCCTCGTCGACTACTACCTGCGCCAGCGCGAACAGCGCCGGTGGTACGGCTTCTGGGACTACGGCGACGTCATGCACACGTACGACCCGGACCGGCACACGTGGCGCTACGACGTCGGCGGGTACGCGTGGGACAACTCGGAGCTCTCGCCCGACCTGTGGCTGTGGTACCAGTACCTGCGCACCGGCCGCGCCGAGGTCTTCCGGCTCGCCGAGGCGATGACCCGGCATACCGGCGAGGTCGACGTCTATCACCTCGGCCGGTGGAAGGGCCTCGGCAGCCGCCACAACGTGCAGCACTGGGGGTGCAGCTGCAAGCAGCTACGCATCTCCAACGCGGCGTACCGGCGGTTCCACTACTACCTGACCGCCGACGAGCGCACCGGTGACCTCCTCGACGAGCTGGCCGTACCCGAGGAGACGTTCCTCGCCATCGACCCGCTGCGCAAGGTACGCACCGATGTGTACGTGCCCGACCCGCACGCCCTGTCGGTCAGCCTCGGCACCGACTGGGGATCGCTCGCCGCCGCCTGGCTGACCCGCTGGGAGCGGCACGGCGACGAACGCGCCCGCGATCGCCTGCTCGGCACGATGGCGGACATCGGCGCGCTGCCACACGGGTTCCTCACCGGCGAGGCGCGGCTCGACCTGAGAACCGGCCGCTTCGACACCTCGCTCGACGCCATCAGCGTCTCCCACCTGTCCGCCGTATTCGGCCTGCCGGAAGTGATCGCCGAGCTGCTCGATCTCGACCTCGGCCTGCCGGAGTTCGAACGGGCCTGGCTCGACTACTGCCGCCTCTACCTGGCCTCGCCCGAGCGGCAGGAGTCCGAGGTCGGGCAGGCGTTGCGGGGCATCTCGCTCGTCCAGGCACACAGCCGCCTCGCCGCGTACGCCGCCGCGCGCACCGGCGACGCGGAGCTGGCCGAGCTCGCGTGGCGCAAGTTCCGCCTCGACGAGGGCGATCAGCTCAACAGCAACCCGTTGCAACGCGAGCCACAATGGACACTTACCCGGGTCGAGGGGTCGGGCGTGCTCATGCCCGTCGACGAGGCGCCGTTCGTGAGCACCAACGACGCGTCACAGTACGGGCTCGCCGCGATCCAACTCCTCGCCCTCATTCCGTAGTGACCGGTGGGATGTTGTGGTTGAGGTGGAAGACGTTCTCCGGGTCGTACCGGTGCTTGAGCGCGCCAAGGCGAGCTAGCTTGGCGGCGCCGTAGGCGCGGCGCACGCCCTGTGCGCCCTCGTCGGCCAGCGCGTTGACGTAGGCGCCGCTCGCGAACGGTTCGATGGCGGCGCCGTACGACCTCGCATTGGCCATCCGGATCTCGTCTTCGGCGGGATCGGTCCACGCGGCGCTCGCCACGAACTCGACGAGCGCGTCGCGTTGAGCGAAGGCCGTCGCGTCGTCGGCCACATCGGCGATCGCGCCGCCGTATGCCTGCAGGCTAGCCGCCGGCAGCAGATCGGGCTCGTCGGTGCCCGCCGGCGCGCCGCGACCGATGAAGGCGTCGATGGCGGCGTCGTCCAGCGCACGCAGGTAGTGGCCCTTCCAGTACCGCCGCTGGTGGTGGCCCTCCCGGTCGTCGTCCATGGTCTGCAGTTCGAGGTAGCTCAGCTCTCGAATCCGCTCGGCCGCCGCTGGCGTGGCCGACCGCAGCACGGTGATCTGGTCGTGCCCTTCGGAGGGGTCACCCACCCAAACCAGTCCCACGCTGACCACGGACCGACCGTGAAGCTCGGGCGGCAGGAACGGCCACACGCCAGCCGTGCCCACCCAGGCGGTGAGCGTCGCACGGCGCGGCGCATGCGGGATCAGGTCACGCCACGCACGCATCGCCGCCGTCGCATCCTGCGCCGGGTAGTAGAGCTCGGCAACCAGCGCCGCCGTGCCGATGTGGTGCAGGCGGAACTCGAAGTCAGTGACCACGCCGAAGTTGCCGCCCCCGCCACGCAAACCCCAGAACAGGTCGGGGTTGTCCGACTCGGTGGCGCACATCAGCTCGCCGTCGGCGGTCACCACCTCGAAGCTCAGCACGTTGTCGCAGGTGAGGCCGTGCTGGCGGGCGACCCAACCCATGCCGCCGCCGAGGGTCAGCCCGCCAACCCCGGTGTGCGAGACGTTTCCCGCCGTCGTGGCCAGGCCGAAGGGCTGGGTGGCCCGATCCACGGCGCCGAGCAGCGCGCCGCCCTGCGCCCGCGCCAGGCGCCGCTCGGGATCTACCCGGACGGCGGCCATCGGTGTCAGGTCGAGCATGATGCCGCCGTCCGGAACGGACATCCCTGCCACGCTGTGGCCGCCACACCGCACACCGATCTCAAGAGCGTTCGCGCGTGCGAACCGGACGGCGGCGGCGACATCGGATGCGCTCGCGCACCGGGCGATGACCGCTGGTCGCCGGTCGACCATCGCGTTCCAGACCGTCCGGGTCGCGTCGTAGCCGGCCTCACCCGGAATCAGCACCTGCCCGTCCAGACCTCGCCGCAACGCCGCGACATCCGCGCTCTTCATCCGACACACCGTCCCTCGTGGCAGCCACACGATCCCGCGCACCGATCAAACCAGCGGGTGCCTTCAGATCGACTTCACGCCACGTTAGCCGGCCAGGTCATCCGGCTCACCGCCGTCCCGCGCAAGCAACGCCACGACGCCACAGCAGATGAGATGCTGGCCTCCAGATGTCTCGTTCGAGCGAGGTGGGCATGGCAGTGACCTTCACCGGCCGGGTCCGCCAGTGGCGCGAGGACAAGCCGGGCGGGCTCGCCGTTGTCGACGTACCCGCCGACCTGGTCGCCGAGCTTGGCGGGCGCCGGCAGATGCGGGTGTCCGGCACCCTCAACGATGCCCCGTTCACCGGCAGCACGATGCTCGTCGCTGGCGGCGGCTTCTGCGTCGGTGTAAGCCGCGCGGCACTACGCGCGGCCGGCGCCGCGGTTGGTGACCAGGTGGAGCTGTCCATCGGACCAGCGGCCACCACCTAGCGGTGGGTCCGTCGGCCGCGGGGCATGTATCGCGACAGGCTGCCGTATGCGGACCGGCCAGGTAGGGTGATCCTCAGGTGTGCCGGGAAGCCTGGTCGGCGACGTTGTTGCTTGTCACGAGACGACCGGAGGCACTTCGCTGATGCGGGCCCGAGACTTGGCCGCGCCCTTCCCGACCGTGGGTGTGGACACCCCGGCTCTGGACGCGGCACGGCTCTTAGCCGAGCAGAACCTGCCCGGACTCATCGTCGTCGACACCGCCGGCCGCCCGAAGACGATCCTGCCCGGCACGCAGGTGCTGCGCATGGCGATCCCGGCGTACTGCCAGGAAGACCCCACCCTGGCCCGGGTGATCGACGAGGCCGCCGCCGACCTGTTCATCCGCAACATCGAAGGCCGCACGGTGGCCGAGCTGCTCCCCCGCGAGCACCGCGAACTGCCGGTCGTCGACGCCGACGCCACCGTGCTGGAGATCGCCGCCGTCATGGCCCGTGCCCGCAGCCCACTGGTCGCGGTCGCCGACAAAGATCAACCAATGCTCGGCGTGATCACCCTGGACGCATTGCTCGACCGGATGCTTGGCACGTGAGCGGCACCGCCTGGGCCGCGATCGCGGTCTTCGCCACCGCCTACGTCCTGATCGCCACCGAGAAGATCCACCGCGTCGCCGCCGCCCTCGGCGGCGCCGCCCTCCTGCTGCTGGTCGGCGGCACCCGCGCCCGAC
>NZ_JAIBNX010000229.1 GCF_026130045.1 Micromonospora sp. CPCC 205371 | reverse complement strand
CGCATCGATCAAGGGCAAATGCACGCGGAAAAGAGATCCAACCACGTGCATTCGCCCTTGATCGGCGCGCAGGGCCCCCGGCGCGCAAGACCCCCGGCGCGGAAGCCGCCCGGCGCGGAAGCGAACACGCGCCCACGCACGGACGCGGCCACGCGGCCACGCGGCCACGCGGCCACGCGCGGGAGCGGCCGCGCGGAGGCGGCCAGATGGGAAGGGTGGAGAGGGGAGTCGTGGGCCGGGTTAGGTGATTTTGGAGCCGGTGATTTGGGCTTCGCCGTTGGCTCGGTAGAAGATGCCCGGGATGGTTTCGAACTCGTCGCTGGGGTTGCGGCGGAGGGTCGAGCTTTCGATGCGCAGGGTGCCGCTGCGGTCGTTGCTGACGTAGAAGATCGCGCCACCGCCCTCGCGGGCGTGGTTGCGTTCCATCAGAGTGCCGGCGATGCGCAGTGTGAACGTGTTGCCGTCGCAGTAGATCGCGCCGCCGTTGCCGCCGCCGGGGGTGCCGTTGGCGGCCTCGTTGGCGCCGTACCCGATGGCCTCGTTGTGGCTGAACAGGCTGTTGAGGATCACCCACGAGACGCCGATGCTGCTCAGGGCGCCCCCGTTCGAGCAGGCACCACCCTGGCCGGCGGCGCCGCCGAAGGTGCTGCTGACCACGTACACGGGCAGGTCTCGATTTTGGTCGAGCACCCGGATGGCCGCGCCGCCGAGGTCAGGCCCGCCAGAATCGCACCTGTTCTTGACGAACCGCGAGTTGACCACCTTCAGCCGCCCGCCACGCACGTAGAGCGCGCCCCCGCCGCCGCCGTTGGTGACCTCCGGATCGGGATCGGCGCCGATGGAGCTGCCGCTCGCGAAGGTCAGGTTCTGCACGGTGAGCTGCGGGTGGTCCTGGTTGGTGCAGTCGCCGGGCGGCGGGCCCTGCGCGTCGTCGCACGTGTTCATGTACAGGATGCGGCGCTTACCGGCTCCGCTCAGCGTGACCTTGCCGCCGCCGTCTAGCACGACCCGCTTGGTGGAATTCTTGACCTTGGCGGTCTGCGTCATCGTGATCGTGATCGGATCGGGGCCGCAGGAGAACGTGATGACGCCGCCGGCAGCCACCGCCGTCGCCACGGCCTTGCCGGTGCAGCTGGCAGGCGTACCGTTGCCGACGACCCTGTTCGGCCTGGAGGTGTCGACGGCGCGCGCCTCGGCTGGCACCGCCGCTTTGCCGTTGGGGTTGCCGGCGCGAAGCGTGCCACCGGGCGTCCCGGCCGTGGGCGTCGGGGCCTTGGTGGTGGACGCGGCGCCCAGCGGCGCCTGGCCCCCCGGCGGGGCGCACGGGCCGCCCCCGGCCGGCGCCGGCCCCCCGCCGCCGTCGGACCCGCCGCCGCACGCCGGTAGCAGGGCCACGACCACGCCAAGCGCGAGCAGCGTCCGGAAAACCACGGACCGATGCTAGTGGTGTACCCGGTGCCGTGCCTGCCCTCCGCACGGGCGGGCTGGGCCGGCGATCAGGTGAAGTCGTCGGCCGTGTATTCGCGCGGTTCGACCAGGACCATCCAGTTGCCCGAGTTGTCCCGGACAACCGCCTCCACCCCGTATGGACGCTCCTCCGGCTCCTGGATGAACTGCACGCCCTTGGCCCGGAGCTCGTCGCAGGTCTTGCGGCAGTCGTCGACGTTGAGCCCGAGGCCGTGCATGCCGCCCTCGTCGAGCGCCCGGTTGATCATGTCAACCATCTCGGGCGAGTGCGGCGGGCCGGGCTTGGTCAGGTGCACCTGGAGTTCGGGCTGGCTGGGGTGCTTGACGGTGCACCAGCGGTACCCTTCGGCGAGCGTGATGTCGGTGTGCTCCGCGAAGCCGAGAACGTCGATGTAGAACGCCTTCGAGGCGTCGACGTCCTTCACGAAGACGCTGGTGATGGAGATGTTCGTGATCATTCCTACAGGCTAGGGGCCGGCTTGGTTCGGCGGCTTCTCCTGGCTTGCTCTCTCCGCCAGTCCCCACATGAAGACGAAGCAACCGGGGATGTATGGCGCGCCCTTGGCCGCCCAGCGGCGCTGAAATTCGCTCGGCGACTCCCCGACCACCTCACGAAAGCGGCTGCTGAATGACCCGAGGCTCGTGAAGCCAACCGCGTGGCACACCTCGGTGACCGTGAGGTTGGTTGCTCGGAGCAAATCCTGGGCGCGCTCGACGCGCCGGCGAGAGAGGTGCGCGGCAGGTGACACGCCGTAGGTCGCGGTAAAGACCCGCTGGAAGTGGTACTTGGACAGGCCCGCTATCGCCGCGAGGGCGTCGAGGGTCAGCGGCTCCGCGTAGTGGCGGTCGGCGTGGTCGCGGGCACGGCGCAGGTGTACGAGCAGGTCGCCCGGGGCGCGGCGGGGAGCGCTCACGCCGCCAGTCTACTGATCCTCTACCCCGTCACGACCGCGACGATCACGGTGCCATGGGAGAACTGCCCCTGGCGCGCGAGGGCGAAAATCCCGTACATCATCTTGGCCACGTAGATACGGTCGAGGGTGACCGCGTGGCGCTCACCGAAGTCGCGGACGAAATCGTCGAGTTCGGCTGTGCGCCGGGCGTACCCGCCGAAGTGATACGCCGTATCGATGGACCAGTTGTCCGTCACCCGGCCGTACTCGGCTTGCAGCCGCCGGACCTCGTCGCGCAGGAATTCGCCGCCCTTGAGCGCAGAGAACCCGATGGCGCGCTGCCCCTCGGCGAGGCTGAGCGCGATACCGGCGAGGGTCCCGCCCGTGCCGGACGCGCAGCAGATCAGGTCATACGAGAACGGAATCTCGGGCGGTAGCTCGGAGCAACCTCGGAGCGCCAGCGCGTTGCTGCCCCCTTCGGGCATGAGATAAACCTCGCCGAATCGGCGGCGCAGGTCCTCGACCACGGAAGGATCGGTCTTCGTTCGGTAGGTCGCCCGATCCATGTAGACGAGCCGCATGCCGCGCTCGACCGCGTAGGCGAGGACGGGGTTGAGCGGCAGGTGTTCCTCGCCCCGGATGACGCCGATCGTGGAGAAGCCGAAGTGGTGGCCCGCGGCGGCGGTGGCCCGGACGTGGTTGGAGTACGCACCGCCGAATGTCAGCAGGGTGTGGTGGCCGTGCTCCGAGGCGGCGGCGAGGTTGTACTTGAGCTTGCGCCACTTGTTGCCCGGGATCTCGGGGTGGATGAGGTCGTCGCGCTTGAGGTAGAGCCGCACGCCGGAGGGCGCTAGCCGCTCGTCGGCCAGTTCCGTGACGGGCGAGGGCACCCGCGGCTCGAACGCCACCCACTCACCGTACCGACGGCATCCGCTGGCCCGGGCCGACGCGCCCGCAGCCGGGCCGGCGCTCGCGCAAGGGCGACGCGCGCGGCGCGGGAGCGCGCGCAGGGCGGGCGAGGAGGGTTACGGGGTCTGGAGAGGGGGGTTTGGGACGGTGGAGGCCATTGCGGCCATCGCCTCGGCGGGCAGGGTAGCGCCGATGTGATGGTCGGGGTCCATCAGCGCGGCGTGCCCGTCGGGCCAGTGTCGCAGCAGGTCGATGAACCCGGTCACCAGCCACGGCACCTCGCCCAGCCGGGCACGCAGGCGCACCGGCGAGGTGAACAAGGCGATCGCCGGCGGGTCGGGCGCCCGCCACCAGGCGAACTCCGGGTCGGTCAGGTCGCGTGACGGCGAGCCGTCGGGTCGCATCGGGACGACGACCTCCGCGCCGACGACGGCGTCCAGGTAGGACCGCGGGTCGCCGCCCGCCGCCCACAGTGCGACATCCAAGGGGTACATGTCAGCGGCGCGGGCCGCGGCTTCGGCGATCCCGCTGGGCTCCACGGTCACGTGCGTCGGCAGTCCACTATCGACACTGAGCGACCACTCAGGGTCCGGCCAGCCGTGCAGCAGGTCGAACGCGGGCCAGATGGCGTATCCGTCGATGCCGGGCGGCAGCGCTTCGAGCATCGTGTAGGCGACCACGCACACGCCGTCGGGGGTCTCGACGACCGGCCAGCCACCACCGGCGGGGTCACCGGGCACGACGAGGCAGGAGTCGACGAGCGCGGCCAGGTAGGCGTCCGGGTCGCCGCGGTGGACCGCGTCGTGCAGCGCGCCCAGGATGTACTCGTCGGGCTGCCAGGTCATGCGGCGCCGCCCGCGAAGCCAGCGCCAGCCGGCACAGCACTCATGGGCCGCCGACCGCGGCGGCGACCAGGGGAGCCGGCGCGCCGGTCACGGTGTGCTCCCACTCGGTCGCCTCCAGCCAGGTGTAGCTGTTTACCCCGCCGCCCACGAGCGCGACCATGTCGTCGGGCAACCGCGTCAGGGCGCGCGGGGTGTCTCCGGTCATGCCGAGCGCACCGGCGGCGACCTCGGCCTCGTCTTCGCCGAGCCGGTGCAGCACGGCGAGGTGTGCCTCGGCGAGGCGGCGCGCGCCGGCGGGTGCGAGGCGGGCGGCCACGGTCAGCGCGGCCTGCCGCGGCGCCAGCGGGGCGGGGGGGGTGGCGCCGCCGGGGCCGAGGTCGCCGACGACGAGCGTTGGCCGGTACGGGGCGGCGGCGCGCGGCGGCTCGGAGCCGACGACCAGGCGGTCGCGGCATCCGGCGGCCTGCGCCAGTGCGGTCCACTCGGCGTACCGCGCGGTGCGCACGCACACCTGCGCGCCCACGGCCAGCGCCCGCAGCGCGAGGACCTGGGCGGTGGCCCGGCCGCCGATGACCACGACCTCGGTCGGCCATGGCCGGAACAGCCGCACGACGGTGGCCCGCCGGTCGGCGTCGCGTCCGAAGAGGACACCGACGGACGTGCCTCTTGGTTCGCTCGCTCGCGCGGCGCTAAAGGCGACGCCTCCCCTCGTCGCGCCGTGGTCGGGGAGGCGGGCGGGCAGCCCAGACGCCGCCGCGCCAGCTCGCTCGCTCACCGCGGGACCGGCGGACTGGCCGGCGTCCGGGGTGACCGGGTGCCACGGCACGTCGAGCGGGTCGAGGCCGGCCGCGGCGCCGGCCACCGCGTACCCGCCAGAGGGCGGCAGCGCGGCACTCGTGGGCCCGGCCGCGTACGCCGCCGGTGCCTGCCGCCCGTCCAACCTCGTCAGCGACACACCTGCGCGGACCGCGCCAGCCTGTACGGCGGTGTCGCACAGGTGCACGTCGCGCGCGGGCGCCACCACGCGTACCAGCCGGCGGGCGCGCAGCCCTCGCGGGCCGGACACGACCGTGGTGGCGACGGTGGCGCCCGCCGCGGGTGCGGTGGCCACGGCGGTGGCGAGCGGGCTCGGCACGTCGTCGACGCCGTAGCAGACCTCGGCCATCCCACCGGCGACGCCGCCGACGCCGGCCAGTTGCAGCGCCTCGCCCAGCTCGCGGGCGTCCAGTACCCGGCAGGACACGCCGGACACGCGCAGGGTGCGGCTCACGCGCAGGATCGCGGCCGCGGCGGCGCGCGCCGGGGCGTCCCGGTGACCGCCGTGTCTCGCCACCGCCGCCGCGCCGTCGCAGGCGTCGACCCGCACGCACACCCAGGAGACCTGGTGGGCCACAGTGGACTCGCCGGCGGTGAGCGCCTGGTACGACGCCAGGACCGGGGAGTCCGGTGGCAGCAGGGTGGTCGGCGCGGCGATGGTGTGCGAGACCAGCTGCACGGCGGTCGGGTCGCGCCCGTCGGCGAACACCCGGGCGACGGCGGCGAGCGGCGGCAGCGGGGCGCTTTCCGGACGCAGGTCGAGCCGGGGCGCCAGCTCCGCGACCGCGAACCAGCCGCCGGTGTCCTGCGCGACGCCCACGGCCAGGCCACCGCGCTCGACGGTCCGGATGCGCAAGGAAGGCGTCGGCGCCTGGGCGCGCCGGGAGCGGCGGGCCAGCAACGCTCCCGTCGTGGTGACCGCGCCGGCGCCCAGCACCGCCCATGACCACCAGGCGGACGGGTGGGCGTAGGCCAGCGCCGCCCCGGCGGCGGCGACCTCGGCGCCTACCAGAGGCGCGACCGGAAACCGAGTGGCCACAGTCGACACCCGCACAGCGTACCGATGCGGCACCTCACGCAACTATGCTGAGGCGCAGAATGACTCGGACACTTCTCGTGGCGCCGCTACAGCACGGCGCCTACGCGACGATTGGCGACGCGCTCGCCGCCGCCCCCACGGGTGCGACCGTGCTGGTGACGCCCGGCACCTACCGCGAGGCGCTGTTCGTCGGCGACATCGCGCTGCGGATCGCCCCGGCCGACGGTTCGGGAGCGGTCGAGCTGGACGCGCGCGACCTGCCGTACCCCGCGCTGCACGTGGAGAGCGGAGACGTCAGCCTCGAGGGCCTGACCATCCGCGCCGGCGAGCTGCCCGCGATCTCCTCGCGGGGCGCGACGGTCTCGTTGAAGCAGGTGGAGCTGAGCACCGGATACGGCGCGGCGATCGACGTGCGCGACCGCGGCACGTTGCGGGCACACCGGGTGCGGGTGACCGCCGGGCAGTACGGGGTCGTGTTCGAAGACTCCGGCGGCACGATGACCGACTGCGAGCTGACCGACATCGCCGACGACGGCGTCATCGTGCGGCTGGGCGCCAACCCGGAGATCCGCGGCTGCACCATCAGCCGGTGCCAGCGCCGGGGCATCTACGTGTACCAGTCGGGGCGGCCGGTCATCGAGGGCTGTGAGATCTCGCACACCGGTGACGCGGGCATCGCGGTGGTGCACGAGAGCGCGCCGACGATCCGGGGTTGCTGGATTCACGACACCCGGGGCGCCGGTGTCCAGATCGGACGGGGCTGCGGGGGCGAGGTCGACCGCTGCCGGCTGGAAAACACCAGTACCCCGGGCATCGACGTGGACGCGGCGGCCACGACGGCGGTCACCATCGGTGACAGTGACGCGGCTGGGCGTACCGGAGCCGACAATGCCACCGCGGAGCCGGACCGGCACGACGCGGAGGCGGTGCGGTCGCGCCTGGCCGACCTTGACGCGATGGTCGGCCTCGCGGCCGTCAAGGCCGAGGTGCGCGGCCTGATCGACGAGATACAGGTCAACGAGTGGCGGCGCGGCGCCGGGCTGGCCGTCGACCAGACCAGCCACCATCTCATCTTCGCGGGCGCGCCAGGCACCGGGAAGACCACGGTCGCACGGCTGTACGGCAAGCTGCTGGCCGCGCTGGGCGTGCTGGCCAAAGGCACGTTCAAGGAGGTGTCCCGGCGCGACCTGGTCGGGCAGTTCCTGGGCCACACGGCCGAGAAGACGGCGGCGGCGTTCGAGGAAGCCAAGGGCGGCGTGCTGTTCATCGACGAGGCCTACACGCTGTCGCGGGCCACCTCGCGCGCCGACTTCTTCGGCCAGGAGTCCATCGACACGCTGGTCAAGATGATGGAGGACCACCGCGACGAGGTGGCGGTGATCGCGGCCGGCTACACCGATGAGATGGTGGAGTTCCTGTCGGCCAACCCGGGCCTGGCGTCCCGGTTCTCCGCCACCATCGTGTTCGAGAGCTACGAGCCGGAGGAACTGGTGCTCATCGCGCAGCGCATCGCGGGGGCGTCCGACTACGAGTTCACCGACGAGGCCTCCACCCTGCTGTACGAGCACTTCGCCCGCATGCACCGGGACGCCACGTTCGGCAACGCGAGGGAGGCGCGCCAGCTGTCCGAGCCGATACACAGGCCGCAGGCGCGGCGGCTGCCCGCGGGCGGCCGGCGCCCCGACATGGCCAGCCTGCGCCGCCTGGCCGGCGAGGACGTGGCGGCTACCGTCCTGTGAGGACGGCCAGGGCTTCCTCGTATTTCGCGCGGCGGGCCGCCAGCCGCTCGCGGCGCAACTCCGCCGGCCGCTCGGCGCGCACCCGCTTGCCGCGCTCGGACCAGAAGGCCTCGTCCGGCGGCTCCTCGGCCGCGGCGGGCAGGAACTTCAAGACCTCGTCCACGGCGGCGATCGCGCCGGCCAGGTCGGCACGCGCCGCGGCCAGCGCCTCGCCGGTCAGCTCGGCCAGGTCTCCGAGCGGCTCGATGGCGGCGAAGTTGCCGGCCACCCACAGCCACTCGCCGGCGTCGAGCAGCTCGGAGGGCTCCGGCCCGCCGAACGCCAGCCGCCGCGCCGGCAGCGACACCGCGTCGGGCAGCCGGAACTCGAACTCCCGCGCCGCGCCGCAGCCGGCGCACGCCCCCTCGTAGCGGCTGGCCAGGTCGCCCCCGGCCATCACGACCGCGCTGCGGCACTCGAACTCGGACTCTCCGCACACCTGGCACGGGTGCATCGCCATGTAGAGGTGGGCCTCCTCCACCGACCGCTCCAGCCGCAGCGTCACGCCCTCACGCCTCCCCGTCCTCATCGACCGCTTGTTCGCGTACCCGATTATCCGTGCCCCGGCGGCCCGTCGCCGGCCGGACGTCACGGCCGAACCTGGCCAGCTGGCCGTCCGGGTCGCTGTCCCGGAAAACGAGCAGCCCGTCCGGGTCCGGCACCACCCCGCGGCGGGCCAGCCGCTGGACGACGTCGAGGATCTGGCTCGGGCGGCCCCACCGGTCCACCACGTGCCGGAGCGTGCCGTCCGTGGCGGTGATGGTGCCCGGAGTGGTCGTCGTGCCGTCCTCGGCCGTGACGCGGATCAGGCTGTTCACCACGTCCAGCGGCTTGGGGCCGTCGTCGGTGACCATCAGCAGCTTGCCGTTCTCGACCCCGAGCGGGAACGTCCGCTGGAGCTTCCCGGCGACGCTGATGGTGGCCGGAGCCAGCGGCGGACCGCCGGACAGGTGCCGGAAGGCGGCCGGCAGGCTCATCTCGTAGTGCGGCAGGCGCGGCTCCGCCGGACCGAGCATGACGGGGGTGGTGGGTGCCGCTGCGCGGCCGGGCCGGCCGAACTCGTCCCGCACGTCGACGGCCTCGGCGGGTCCACCACCGGACCGCAGGTACAGCCGCTGCGTGGTCCACGTCTCGGGCACGTACGGCCGCACCGTGCCGTCCGGGTGGTACTCGTGGTGCCGCCCGGTCTCGGGTGCGAGCACCGGGCCGTCCGGGGTCCGCCGTACGCCGTCGTGGACCAGGTCGTCCCGGAGTCCCGCCTGCTCGGCGGCGACCACGACCAGTCCCGACTCCCGGGCCAGCCGCCGCGCCTGCGCCCGCGTCACCGGTTGGTCGAGCAGCACGCGCGCCGACCGACCCTCCGGGCCCAGCAGCCCCTCGTCCGCCATCGGCCCGAGCACGGCGACGAGCCGGTCCACCTCCAGTGCCGACACCGTAAGGAGCCCTGGCACCGCCGCCTGCTCCGAGACCGCCTCGCCCAGCGCCAGCCCGCCCTGGGTCCGCACCGCGCCGTACCGGGCCAGGGCCTCGGTGTGCGCCTGGCCGATCGGGTACTCGGTGGGCAGGTACGGCGGGCCGGCGGGCAGCGGCTCGGGGCCTCGGGCACCCATGAAGTCCTCGCCGAGCCGCGCGAGCAGGGCCGGCCGGGGCACGGCGTAGAACGGCGCGATCCGGCCGTCCGTTGTGTACCGGACGTGCACCCCGCCGGCCGCCTGCGGCACGAGAACGTCCACGCCGGCCTTCACCGCGAGGCGCGCCACCCGCTGGTCGTACCCCGACACCGGCACCGCCGGCAGCCGGATCCCCCGGAACCAGCCGTCCGGCCCGAGCAGCCCGTGCTCGTGCCACCGGCGAACCACCTCGCCGAGCCGCTCCGGCGCGAGCGACTCGAACAGGTCGCCCGGTGAGAACGCGTCCGCCCCGTCCGGTTCGACGTGCAGGTCCACGTACCCGGGCACCGGGTCGGACCGGGTCCAGCCGGCGCGCCGGCCGGCGAACTCGATGCCCCGCGCCAGCACCGAGGCGTGCGGCGCGTCGGGGTACTCCGGGCCGGGGCGGGCACCCGACGCGGCGAGCCCCTCCTCGTACCGCCCGTCGACGTCCCCGCTGGGCAGCAACTCGCGCACGACCGGTTCGCCGGGGCGGAACAGCCCCATCGGGTACGGCTCGTGGGGCCGGGGGCGGGCGGTCGGCACCAGGCCCACGCCCGGCTCGTACCCCACGTCGCCGCCCTCGATCCGCCACCGGCCGGCCGGGTCGCGGCGCAGCCATCCCTGGTGCATCCCGGTCGCCACCGGCCGTCCCCACGCCTGCGCCAGCGCACGGCCGTAGTCGCCGCTCGGGTCGGGCGCGGCGACCAGGAGGCCGCGCTGCCGGCTGCCGGCCGGCAGGTCACCGCGCGCGATCCGTTCCCTGAGCTCGTGCGCGAGCCGCTCCGGCGCCGTGCCCGGGTCCTTGACGACGAGGATGAACCCGGGCGGCACGTCGACGTCGGCGGCTGCCACGCCCTCGCCCCAACCGTCCACCAGGGACACCAGGTGGCCCGGGTCGGTGCGGGACCCGGTACCGGGACGGCGCAGCTCCACCCGGCCCTGGTGACCGTCCGATGTGTACAGCTCCCAGCCCGCGTCCGGCCCGGCGGGCACCAGGCGACGCAGGCCGCTGTGCCAGCCGGTGGCCGCCACGAACGGCTCGCCGTCCGGCGCCAGCCACACGGTGCCGCGCGGCGCCACGGTGGCCGCCACACCGGCCCGGGCCGCCAGCTCGTGCAACTCGGGGGCCAGCGCCGCCGCCCCGGACGCGACCAGGACGACCCGGCGCACGTCGGTACGCCCCGAGAGCTCGATGAGGCGCCGGGTCAGCTCCCACAGCTCGGCGACCGCCATCAGCTCGCCGGGGTCGGTCGGCCAGCCGGGCGGCGCGAAGCCTAGGAGCTCGCCGTCCGGCGCGGTCACCGTGTCGACGACCACCGCGAAGTCGCCCTCCGCGGCGGGGAACATCCGCGCGAAGGCACGGGCCGTCGCTGACCGCGCGATCACCATGCCCGCCGGCACCGGCTCGGCCGCGTAGTGCTCCGCCAGCTCCTCGACCGTCAGCTCGGCGACCGGCGCGGGCGGCCGGACATCCACCGCCGCCGCCACCGCGGCCTCCATGCCGGCGCCGCCCCGCGCCCCCGGGCCGAGCGGCTGGAGGGGCGGGGACCAGCGCTCGTGGAGGTGGGTGGCCAGCCGGGCGGCCACCCCCGCCACCGGCCGGACGCCGGCCAGCGCGTCGGTGAGCACCGCGTCCGGGTCGGCCGGTGGCTTGTTCGGCAGCGCCCGCACGACGGCCGCGTTCGCCTCGGAGACAAGCCGGGCCAGCTCGGCGACGGCGTTCCGTGCGGTGAACAGCGCGTCGCGGTGGCCGGCCGCGACCGCGAGGACGTCGGCGATCGGCGCGCCGCCCGGCATGCTGCCCGGGTCGGGCACCTCGGGGAGCAGCGGTCGCCGCGCCTCGCCCAGGTCGCGCAGGGCGCCCGCCGCGTCCCATAGCCGTCTGGTCCGCGCCGCCGGTGCGGTCAGGGCCTCCCGTGCCTTATCGTCCGGCCATTGCGCGCCCTCGCGCAGCTGCTTGCGCAGGCCGGTGAGCGCGGTGTCGAGCGCGCGGAGCTCCTCGTGCACGGCCGCGACCGTCCGCAGCGGCGCCTCCACCGGTTCGACGACCAGGCGGTCGATCCGGTCGGCGAGCTGCCGCACCGCCGCCAGCCGGGACGGGCTGGCCGCGTACCGCCAGCCACCCGGCCCCGCGGCGGGCGAGGCCCCCGCCCGCGCCACGGAAGGCGCGGCCCCCCTGTCGTGCCGCCTCGCCAGCCCGCCGCCCGCCGTGCCGAGCACCGCCGAGATCCCCGGCAGCTCGGCCGCCAGCCCGTCGAGCGTCTGGACGGCCGAGTTCAGGCGCCGCCGCGCCTCGTCCAGGGCTCGCGGCGCGGTCGCGTCGACGCCGCCCGTGAACGCGGTCTCGATGCCCGCCAACGAGGTGAGGGCCGCCTTCGCGCTCGCCGCCGCGCGGTGCAGCTCCTTGCGGATCTGGCGGAGCTGGCCCGCGATCGTCCCCACCACACCGTCGCCAGCGGCGCCGGTGTCGAGCTTCGACTGCGCCGCCACCTGTTCGAGCCGGGTCGCCGCGATCCCCACCCGCTGCGCCTCGTCGCGGAACACCGCCACCACCTCGTCCGGCACCTTCGACCCGCGCCGGAACACCTTCCCGAGGGCCCTACGGTCGGGCGGCACCAGGTGCTCCCGGATCTGGCCGGCGAGGGTCCGGCTCGCCGCGGCGAGCGCGTCGCGCTCGTTTCCCACCGTGGCGGCGGTGAGGTCGATCCAGTCCGGAATGGCACGCACCTCGTCGAGCAGCCATGGACTCAGGCCCGGGCGCAGGTTCGCCTCCCGCCAGGCGCTCAGGTCCTCAGTGGAGCGTGCCGGTGGCGCCGCGAGGTACGGCTCCAGCGCGCGGCGGTCGCGGAGCAGCTCCGACCGCTCGGACTCGCCGGCCGTGCGGAGCTGGTCGTCGATGACGAGCAGCTCGGTCTCGCGCGCGGCGACCTCGGCGAGGTGCTCGTCGACCCCGGTGAGGTGCAGCACCGCGTGCCGGACCTCGTGCGCGGCGGCGCGCGGGAGGATCGCGGGGCGGTGGGCGGTGGGGACGTTCCGGGTCACCATGACCACGTGGGGGTCGTCGGGGGTACCGGCCCGCAGCACGGTCCGGGACATGACCGTCGCCGGGAGGTCGGCCGCCTCGGCCCGGAAGTGCTCCGCGGCGTCACGTTCCGGAAGCCGTACCGCCAGCAGGGATTCGCCGGCCGGTGCCAGCCGCACCACGTCGCCGGCGAACGCGGCCACATCCAGGCCGGCGAGCGCCGCGAAGATCTCGGCATCGGTCACGCCCGGCTCGCCGTCGGCCGGCTCCGCCTGCGCGAACCGGGATTCCTCCACCTCCACGGCGTTCACGTGCGGGTCGTTCACGTGCGGGTCGTCCTGGACGGCCCGCCGCAGGCCGCTGTCCGCGCCGGCGATCAGCTCGATGGCCTCCGCCACCTTCGTCCCGACCTCGAACGCCAGCGCCATCTCGGCCGACAGGCCACGGGTGTACCGGCTCCGCGCGCCCTGCTCCCGCGCCTGGGCCCGGCGCTGGGCGGGGCCGAACGCCGCCGCCGTCTCGGCGACGCGCCGGGCGTGGTCGAGCAGCTCGTCGGCGCGCCGCTCGTCGTCCACGGGGTTGCCGCCCACCTCGCGCAGGTGCGCGGCCCGCGCTTCGTGCCAGGCGGCGCGGCGCAGTGCCTCCTCGGCCTGGACCAGCCCCTCGTACCAGCCGTCCAGCACGCCGTCGTGGACGTCGGCCGCGGCCACCTCCGCCCGCACCGCCTCCTCGATCCGGGCCCGCGCGCCGGGCAGGGCGCCCTGCTTCCGGGCGGCGCTGGCGAGGCGGACCGCCGCCGTCCCGTACCGGGCCGCCGCCGTACCGGCCTGGGCGGCACGCTGCCGTTCGCGCAGCGCCGCGTCCTGTACCCGCTCGAACTCACGCCGCTGCTCGGCCCGGCCGGCCTCGGCCTGCGCCGCCGCGCCCTCGGCCACCAGCGCGCGTTCCTCCAGCAGCGCGGCGGTGGCGCGGCGCTCGGCGGCCTCGACGGTGTCCCCGGCCTGCTCCCGCTCCTGCGCGCTGCGGATCCACTCGCGCCGCGCCCGCCACGCCCGGTCCGCCGTCGCGGCCCGCGCGGCCCGGATCTCGTCGAGCCGGTTGAGCTCGCCCAGGTGGCGCAGGGCCGCCTCGTCCAGTGCCCGAAGCGCACCGGAGTCGCCGGGCTGGGGGCGCATCAGCAGCGCACCCACCAGGTCGGCCAGGGCGTTCAGCTGCCGCCGGTGCCGGGCACCGCGTACGGTCAGGGCGGCCTCCAGCGCCTCCCGCCCCTCTGCCAGCGCGACCCGCGCGGCGTGCTCCCGGGCCCGCGCGGCGTCGGCGGCGAGCCGGGCCCTCCCGGACGCGCTCGCCGCCGCCTCCCACCGCGCCGCCTCGGCCCGGCCG
>NZ_JAIBNX010000228.1 GCF_026130045.1 Micromonospora sp. CPCC 205371 | reverse complement strand
CCGCGAGGAGCGGCGCGCGCGGAGCCGTGGGGACAGGCGCGCGGAGCCGCGAGGAGCGGCGCGCGCGGAGCCGTGGGGACAGGCGCGCGGAGCCGCGAGGAGCGGCGCGCGCGGAGCCGTGGGGACAGGCGCGCGGAGCCGCGAGGAGCGGCGCGCGCGGAGCCGTGGGGACAGGCGCGCGGAGCCGCGAGGAGCGGCGCGGAGCCGCGAGGAGGCGCGCGGTGCCGTGGGGACAGGCGCGCGCGGAGCCGCGAGGAGCGGCGCGGAGCCGCGCGCAAGCGGCGCGGGAGGCAGGAGCCGCCCGCATGCGCCGCGGAAGGCGGGTAAGCGCCGCGACGACGCCGGAGAGGGCTAGATCGACACGTGTGTCGGGTCGACGGCCTCGTCCAAGCGCGACAGCCACCCCGTCACATCGCGAGCGACATCCTGCGCCGTCAGCCCCAGGTCGGCCAGAATCTGAGCGCGGCTGCCGTGCGGGTGCCACTCGGCTGGTACACCGATGTCGCGCAACGGCACATCAACGTCCGCATCGCGGAGCGCCTTCGCCAGCGCGTCGCCCACGCCGCCCGTGCGCACGCCGTCTTCCACGGTCACGACGAGCCGGTGGTCGCGGGCAAGCTCGACCAGTTCACCGGGGACTGGACGGACCCACCGCGGGTCGACCACGGTCACCCCGTACCCGTGCTCGGCCACCCGAGCAGCCGCGTCGACGCCAAGCTGCCCGAACGCGCCCACCGCCACCAGTAGCACGTCGCGAGAGCCAGACTCGACGAGTACGTCGATCGGGCCGACGCGCCGGACCGCGGGCAGGTCAGCCGCTACCGAGCCGGTCGGGAAGCGCAGTATCGTCGGGCCATCGTCCACGGCGACCGCTTCGCGTAGCTCTTCGCGGAGCGTGGCGGCGTCGCGTGGGGCCGCGATGCGCAGGCCCGGCACCACACCGAAGACCGACATGTCCCAGATGCCGTAGTGGCTCGGCCCGTCCGGCCCGGTGATCCCGGCCCGGTCGAGCACGAATGTCACTGGCAGCTTGTGCATCGCGACGTCGAGCAGCACCTGGTCGAACGCCCGGTTCAGGAACGTCGCGTACACCGCCACCACCGGGTGGAGTCCCCCGAGCGCCAGGCCGGCGGCCGAGGTGGCCGCGTGCTGCTCGGCGATGCCCACGTCGTAGACGCGCGACGGGTACTTGCGCGCAAGCGTCGCGATGCCCGTGGGCTCGGCCATGGCGGCGGTGATGCCGACCACGTCAGGCCGCTCGTCGGCGATCGCGACGAGCTCGTCGGCGAACACGTGCGTCCACTTCACCGACGGCGCGGCGAGCAGCTTGCCCGTCTCGACGTCGAACTCGCTGGGCGAGTGCAGGCAGTCGGCTTCGTCGTCCTCGGCCGGCCGGTACCCGTACCCCTTGCGCGTCACCGCATGGACGATGACCGGGCCCCCGAAGCCCTTCGCACGACGCAACGCCGATTCGACGGCCGCGATGTCGTGGCCGTCGATCGGCCCGACGTACTTGATGCCCAGGTCCTCGAACATGGCCTGCGGCGCCACCGCGTCCTTGATGCCGGTCTTGACGGCGTGCAGCACCTCGTACATCGGCTTGCCGACCAGCGGGGTCGCGCCCAGCGCGTCTTTGACCAGGTCGAGCACCTTCTCGTAGCCGGGGTTGAGCCGCAGCGTGGATAGGTGGTCGGCGAGGCCGCCGATGGTCGGCGCGTACGACCGGCCGTTGTCGTTGACGATGATCACGAGTGGGTTGCGCGCGGTGGCGATGTTGTTGAGCGCCTCCCAGCACATGCCGCCGGTGAGCGCGCCGTCGCCGACCACGGCGACCACGTGCCGCGCCTCGCCCCGCAGGGCGTACGCCTTGGCGAGGCCGTCCGCGTACGACAGCGCGGTGGAGGCGTGCGAGTTCTCGATGAGGTCGTGCTCGCTCTCCGCCTGGCTCGGGTAGCCCGAGAGGCCGCCACGCTGGCGGAGCTGGTCGAAGCCTTCCTGACGACCGGTCACCATTTTGTGCACATAGGCCTGATGTCCGGTATCGAACAGGAAGCGGTCGCTCGGCGAGTCGAACACGCGGTGCATCGCGAGCGTCAGCTCCACGACTCCCAGGTTTGGCCCGAGGTGACCGCCCGTCCGCGACACCTTCGCCACCAGGAAGTCGCGGATCTCGGTGGCCAGCAACGCCAGCTCCTCTGGTGACATCCGCTTGACGTCCTGCGGACTACGAACCGAGGCGAGACCCACTTCAGCACTCATGACCGCCGAGTCTATCCGCAGCCCGCGAGGCCGCAGGAGATCGTTAGCCCTATTAGGTGGGTCCGGAACCCTCGACCGGGCCTCCCTCCAACCGCCGCAACTCCTCTTCCATCGCATCACCCGTCCGGCTGACAAATCGGACAGATCGCACAGACGGTCGGTACGCTGTGTAAATGCCCCCCGGTCGTACGCACGGTTACGCCACCGGCCAGGTGCTCGCGATGATCGCCATCCTGCTGGTCTGTTTGCCACTTCTCCCGTTCGTCCTGCTGTTCGTAGCCTGGGTCCGCCTCCGCGATCGCCTAGCCGCCCGAGCCTCCGAACACGAGCCCGCCCACCGCCTAACAGCCCGCACCCCCTAACAACCCGCCCGCCTCTCCGTCCGCCCCGGTACCGCCCGCCGGAGCGCCCGCGCCGCCGCCTCCGCGGCCCCACGCTCCGCGCCGCCCACGCTGCGTCGGTGCTGCGCGCCGCGCTTCTCCGCCGACCGCGGACATCCCGTCGATCAAGGAGATGTCCACCGATCAAGGGCAAATACACGCGGAAATGAGATCGAACCACGTGCATTCGCCCTTAATCGACGCGGGCCGCGCGGCGCGGCCGCCCACGGGCCGCGTAAACGCGCGGAGCGCGTTTACGACTGATCGGCGCAGAAGGGGGCCCGGTGGAGGGGGTGGGCGGGGGCCGCGAGCGACGGGGAGCGGTTACTCGGGGGTGTGGGCTACCGCCTCGATGTTGTTGCCGTCGGGGTCTCGCACGAAGGCTCCGTAGTAGCCCGGGTGGTACTCCGGCCACACGCGGGGCTCGTGGAGTGGCTCGGCGCCGGACTCGACCGCGATCCGGAAGAACTCGCGCACCGCCGCCCGATCCGGTGCCGCGAACGCGATGTGCGACTCGCGGAAACCGGTGCCGGTGTTGTGCGGGCCGATCCAGAAGACCGGCTGGGGCGGCACGCCGTATCCGATGACGTTGCCGAAGTCGAGCACGCGCTGCCCGCCGAGAGGCGCGAGGACCGCGTCGTAGAAGGCCGCGCTGGCCGTCACGTCGACGCACTGGATCGAGATGTGATCGAGCACGACCTCATCGTCGCACGCGGGGGTGACGTATCCCACGATCTTTCCCAATGCGAAAACTTGCCGAATTGGAAAGATGTCGGGGATAGTCATTGGCATGACCTCGGACGTGAGCCTGCGGGAGCGCAAGAAGCAGGCGACGCGTGCGGCGCTGAGCCACGCGGCGTGGTCGCTGATGATCGAGCGTGGCCTTGAGGCGGTGACGCCGGAGGCCGTCGCCGAGGCGGTCGACGTCTCGCCGCGTACGTTCCGTAACTACTTCGCCAGCCGCGAGGAGGCGATCCTGTACGGGCTGGTGCGCCGAGCGGGGTCCATCGGCGACGCACTGCGGGCGCGGCCCGCTGGCGAGCCGGTCTGGGACTCCCTCATGGAGGTGCTGCCAGTCACGGTCGCCGGGCTGGTGGGGGAGTCTCGTGACCTGTTGCTCCTGATGGACGCGATCCTGCGTGACCCGGCGATGTTCGCGCAGCACCTGGTCGCATTCGAGCATGCCCAGGAGTTGCTCGTCGCGGAGATCGCGGACCGGATGGGCGCGACACCGTGCGACCTGTCGCCACGGCTGCTGGCCGCCGCTACCGGAGTCGCGATCCGGGCGGCCGTCGTGACCTGGGCACAGTCCGCGACCGACGCCTCAGCCGCCGACCTCATCCGGGAGAGCCTCGCGGTGCTCCGCGCGGGCATTCCACTCGGCGAGGTCTAGCCCGCCCGTTAACGAAGCTGTCCGCCGACCGGTGGCCGGTCGAACCCGTACGCCCAGAAACAGGAGATCTCGATGGCGTCGTTCCTCTACAAGCTGGGCCGGTTCGCGTTCCGGCGCCGATGGTTGGTGCTCGCGCTGTGGCTCGCCGTACTCGCGGGTGCCCTGACCGCCGCGGGCACGCTGTCCGGGTCGACCGACGACTCGTTCCGCATCCCCGGTACCGCGTCGCAGCAGGCGATCGACCTGCTCCAGGAGCGGTTCCCGCAGGCGTCCGCCGGTGGGGCGACGGCACGCGTGGTGTTCGCGGCGCCGGACGGGCAGACGCTCGCCGACCCAGCCAACAAGGCAACCGTCGAGCAGGTGGTAGCCGAGCTCAAGCAGGCGCCGCAGGTCGCGTCGGTAGCCGACCCGTTCCAGTCGGGCACGGTCAACCAGGCCGGCACCGTCGGGTTCGCGCAGGCCACCTACCAGGTACAGGCGCAGGAGCTGACCGAGCAGGCGCGCGACGAGCTCGCGAGCATCACCGAGCAGGCCCGCGCTAGCGGCCTGACGGTCGAGGTGGGCGGGGACGCGCTCCAGGTACAGACCGAGCAGGGGCTGACCGAGGTGATCGGTGTGCTCGTCGCCGCCGTGGTCCTCGTGATCACGTTCGGGTCGCTGATCGCGGCCGGGCTGCCACTGCTGACAGCGATCTTCGGTATCGGTATCGGCATCGGCCTCATCACCGCCGCGACCGGGTTCATCGACCTGTCCTCGACCACGCCGACGCTCGCTCTGATGCTCGGCTTGGCGGTCGCCATCGACTACGCGCTCTTCATCGTGTCCCGGTACAGGCATGAGCTGGCCCTGGGCCGCGAGGGTGCGGAGGCCGCGGGGCGCGCCGTCGGTACCGCCGGCTCCGCTGTCGTCTTCGCCGGCCTCACCGTCGTGATCGCGCTCGCGGCGCTGTCCGTGGTGGGCGTGCCGTTCCTGACCCAGATGGGCCTCGCCGCCGCGGGCACCGTCGCGATGGCCGTGATCATCGCGTTGACGCTGCTGCCGGCGTTGCTCGGCTTCGCGGGCAACCGCATCCTGGGCAAGCGCGGCCGTGCCGGCCGCGACCCGGAGGCCGATGGCACGAACTTCGGCACCCGCTGGGCGCGCGGCGTCGCCCGCCGGCCGGTGCTCGCGCTGCTGGTCGCGGTCGTCGGGCTCGGCGTCGTCGCGCTTCCCGCGCTCGACCTGCGTCTCGGCATGCCGGACGACAGCACCGCCGCGCCGGACACGACGCAGCGCAAGGCGTACGACCTGGTGTCGGAGGGTTTTGGGAAGGGCTTCAACGCGCCGCTGACCGTTGGCGTTGAGGGGACCGCCGGGCAGGCCAAGCCCGCATCTGACCAGGTCGCGGGGGAGATCCAGGGGCTGGCCGACGTGGCGGCCGTCGCCCCGGCGACGCTCAACCAGGCAGGCGACACCGCGCTGCTCACGGTGATCCCGAAGAGCGCGCCGAGCGACGCGGCAACCGAGGATCTGGTACGCGCCATCCGGCAGCTCGACGGCACGGTGCCGGGCGCGAACGTCAACGTCACCGGCCTGACCGCCATCAACATCGACATCTCGGAGAAGCTCGGCGGCGCCCTCCTGCCCTACCTGGCGGTCGTGGTGGGCCTCGCGTTCATCCTGCTCATGCTGGTGTTCCGGTCCGTGCTGGTGCCGCTGAAGGCCACCCTCGGGTTCCTGCTCAGCATCGTGGCCACGTTCGGCGCGGTCGTGGCGGTCTTCCAGTGGGGCTGGGCCGCTGACCTGATCGGCGTCGAGCAGACTGGGCCGATCATCAGCTTCCTGCCGATCATCCTGATCGGAATCGTGTTCGGGCTCGCGATGGACTACCAGGTCTTTCTGGTGACCCGGATGCGCGAGGACTACGTGCACGGCACCGACGCGCGGGAGGCGGTCGTCACCGGCTTCGGGCACGGGGCACGGGTCGTGACCGCGGCGGCCATTATCATGATCAGCGTCTTCGCCGGGTTCATCCTCGCTCCTGACTCGATCATCAAGTCGATCGGGTTCGCGCTGGGTGTGGCGGTGCTGTTCGACGCGATCATCGTCCGGATGACGATCGTGCCGGCCGTGATGACGCTGCTGGGAAAGGCCGCGTGGTGGCTGCCCCGCTGGCTCGACAACCTCATGCCCAATGTGGACGTCGAAGGCGAGAAGCTGCGCCACCAGCTCGACGACGACGCCCCCGAGCCCGAGCGCGTCCTCGAACCCGCCTCGGCCTGAGCCACGCTCCGTCCGGAAAGGACCGCCATGCACGCACGACCACGGCCCGTCCGGGAGTTGCTGCTCGTCGCGGTCCTTTTCCTGGCGTACAAGTTGGGCCGGCTGGCCGTCGCCGGCGACCTGTCCACCGCGTACGCCAACGCGGTGCACGTCTGGGACCTGGAGCGCGCCTTGAGGCTGCCCAGCGAGGCGGCCCTGCAACGGCTGGTGATCGGCCATGACGGGGTGGTGCGCGCGGCGAACCTGTACTACGCCTGCGTGCACTTCCCCGCCACGGCCGCCGTTCTACTGTGGACGTATCTGCGACGGCCGGCCCTGTACCGGTGGGCGCGCACCACCCTGGCACTGCTGACCGCGGCCGCCTTCCTGGTGCAGGTGCTCGTGCCGCTGGCACCGCCACGGTTCCTGGCACTTGCCGGCATGGCGGACACCGGGCACACCGTCGGCCCGACCGTGTACGGCGGCTCGACGGACGCGTTCGCCAACCAGTACGCCGCGATGCCGTCGCTGCACGTCGGCTGGGCGGCCGCCGTCGGGATCGTGCTGACCGCGGCGACCCGGAGCCGGTGGCGCTGGCTCTGGCTGCTGCATCCGCTGCTGACCCTGGCGGTCGTCATGGTGACGGCCAACCACTACTGGCTCGACGGCATCGTGGCGCTGGTCCTGCTCGGTGCCGCCCTGGCCCTAGCGGGCGCGGCGACGGGTCACGCCCACCCCGGCGCCGGCACGTCACCCGCGCGCGGGGTCCTGCTCCCGCGCCGGCGCCCGCGCACTCTCTCCCACTCTCTCCCCGCCCTCCCGCGCCCTCCCGCGCCCTCCCGCGCCCTCCCGCGCCCTCCCCGCTCTCCCCGCCCTCCGCGCCGATCAAGGGCAAACGCACGTGCTTTGATCTCAGATCCGCGTGCATTCGCCCTTGATCGATGCGATCGGCCTTGATCGGCGGCTGGCGGGAGCGTCGGCCACACGCACCGGCCCGCAGGCGCCCGCTGCGGGGATGCCCGCTAGCTGGCGTCCGCTCGTGGGGTCAGGCCGAGCTTCGCGCACGCTTCGCGGTACATTCGCGCGGCCTCCGCGCGGACCTGGCGGCGCTCGGTCAGCGTGGTCGTGAACGGGACGCGCGCAGGCACTTCGACACCGTCCACCGTGGCCGTGAAGTCCATGCCGTCGGCGTCCATACCGGACATCGCCGCGGCCGAGGCGCCCGGCTGGCCGCCCAGCCCCTGCACGATCACCCGGCAGTCGTCGGCATGGTCACCGTTCATGTGGCGCCTGATGGCCGCCACCACGTCTGGCGTGAAGGGGTCGCTCATCGCACCGCCACCGCCTTGCCCAGGTCGTCGAGCATCGCCACGTTCAGACGGTACGCGAGCGACACCTCGTCGAGGAACCGGTCCTGCTCGACCCGATCCCACGTCGTCTCGTCGAGCAGTTCCCGGTACTGGCGCTTGACGTGTACGGGGCGCACGCCGGGAAACTGGTAGAAGCGGGTGCCCTCGTCGCCCAGCCCGTACTCGCGGGCCAGCGCCGTGCGCACGATCTGCCCGCCGGACAGGTCACCGAGGTAGCGGGTGTAGTGGTGCGCGACGAACCCCGCCGGCCAGGTGAACGCCACATCGCGCAGGCGCGCCCGGTACTCCGAGGTGGGGGCGCTGGCAGAGATGCGGGCCGGCCAGTCCTCCCCGAGCAGGAACCTCAGGTCGGCGACCAGCGCGGGCAGCCGTTCGAGCCCGTCCAAGACGAACCGGCCGGCCACCGGGTCGGCGCGCATCTCGCTCGCGGCTTCCTCCAGCGTCTCGTACACGAAGAACAGTTGAGCGGTGAGCGCGGCGTACCCGTCGCGATCCAGCTGTCCCGCCATCAGCGCGTCGAAGTAGGTGACCGCCTGCGCGGCCGCGTGGTCCGCCCGTGTCGCTTTCCGCACCCGTCCCGCGAGCCCCATGCCGCACCCTTCGAAAGACTTAGGTAAGCCTAAGCTATACGACGCGCGCCATGTGATCCACTAAACGGACGATCTGGCGCGCACCGGCACGGCCGATGGGGCGCCGGCCGGGCACCGGACCGGGCCGCCAGGTCGGGGTGGCGCCACCACGCCGCCGCCCGCCGATGCGCGGCGCGGTCTTGCGGCGCGGTCTTGCAGCGCGTCGATCAAGGGCATTCGCGTTGATCAAGGGCGAATGCACGCGGATCCGAGATCAAAGCACGTGTATTCGCCCTTGATCGGCGGGGAGAGAGGGCGCGGTGGGGAGAGAGGGCGCGGTGGGGATAGAGGGCGCGGTGGGGATAGAGGGCGCGGTGGGGATAGAGGGCGCGGTGGGGAGAGAGGGCATGCGGTGGGCCCGCGGCCCGCGGCGGGAGCGGGGTGTGCGGCGGGAGCGCGGATGCGGCGTGAACACCAGCCGGCGCTGGACCAGGTAGCTGACCGCGAACAGCGCCGCTTCGGTGCCCAGCTTCGCGGGCAGCAACGGCATGCCCGCCGTGGTGAGGCCGTCGATCAGCAGGAAGTTCGCGGCCAGCAAGGACACAACCAGCGTCCAGTACCGGGTTGCGGCGGGCCGCAAGGGCTTTGCGCCGCCGTCGAAGACGAAACGGCGGTTCACCAGGAAGTTCACCGTGGAGCTCAGTGCGCGGGCGCCGAGCACCGACGGCAGCAGGGCGCCGGTCATCGAGTACAGGGCCACCAGCCCCACGGTGTCGACGGCGAACGCCAGCAGCGACGAGGCCGAGAACCGCAACAGCGGCCGGTACACGCGCAGCGAGTCGACCAGCGGCCGGAAGTGCGAGGACTTGTTCCGCTCCAGGTAGATGGTGGCGATGTCCGTCTCGGTCACCGCCTGTTTCGCCTGCGCCGCCTCCAGAAGCACGTTCATCTCGTACTCGAACCGGTCACCGGGCACCCGTTGCAGCCATCCGAGCATCGTGCCCGGGTACGCGCGCAGCCCCGTCTGCGTATCCCGCACGTGCCGGCCGGTGGCGGTGGCGAACAGCACCCGCGTCGCCGCGTTCCCGAACCGGCTGCGCAGCGGCACGGTACCGGTGAATCGCCGCGCGCCCAGCACGAGGTGACCGGCGCGGCGCACCCGGCCGGCGACGCGCAGGATGTCGCCGACGGTGTGCTGGCCGTCGGCGTCCGCGCAGACGACGTCGTCGCCGCGGTGCACCTCGGCGATGTACCGGAAGCCGGACTTGAGGGCGTGCCCCTTGCCTCGGTTCACGGGGTGCCGCAGCACCGTGCAGCCGAGATTTTCGACCGCGTCGAACACCTCGCGGTACGCGGGCCCGCTGCCGTCGTCGACGGCCACGACGCGCGCGTCGGGTACCGCGTCGCGCAGCGAGCCGACGAGTGTGACGAGACGCTGGTCCGGCTCGTATGCCGGGATGAGGACTATCACGGCCGGGCTCACTGGCCGATGTAGAGGATGTCGGAGGTGCCGCGCTCCTTGCCCTTGCCGAGCGGGTTGTTCACCAGTGCGCCGTCGTAGTACATCGTGGACGATCCACCACCGTCCAGGTTGTACGCCGTACGCGCGCCTAGCCCGATCATGATCTGGGCGAGTTCGGGCAGCGTGACGCCCTTGCTGTAGCCGGTGCTGCGGCCGTCCACCACGACGAAGACGAGGTGGTTGGTGTCGATGACGCCGATCGCGGTGCGCGGCTGGTTGCCCTGGATGGAGTGGTTGCCGAAGTTCGTGTCGATCTCGACGCTGTCGATGCCGTCGACCTCGGCGCCGTTCGCGACGATGGCCGGTCCAAAGGAGAGCGTGTTCCACACTCCGTCGGCGACGAGCTGTTCCGCGGTGGTGGCGGTCTCGTCGTACACCTTTACCGTGCCGTCCTTGTAGAACGCGAGACCGGTGCGGGCGCCCTCGTCCCGGTACACGACTCCATTGCGGATGACGATCCCGGTGTCGCGGAAGCCGTAGTAGTCGCCGTTGATGGCGAAGGCTGCGTCGTTGTCCTGCGCGATGGTCGACGTGTTCTCGATGATGTTCTCGCCAAAGCTGTTGGCGGCGAACGCGGAGCGCAGCTGCGTCGCGTCGGTCAGCGTGACGTCGGCCACGTAGTAGGTGACCGTGTCGTTGCCGCTACCCGTCGTCGTCTTCGTCACCTTGATGGTGGCATCACGGGTGGCAGTCTCCACAGTGGACCCCTGCGCCGCCTCGTACGCCCGCACGTCCGAGATCTCGACGTGGTCGACGACGTACCTGTTCAACGCCCATGCGGTGCCGCCTCCCGTGCAGAGCAGGACGGCGGTGGCGGTGGCTACTACGGCGCGGCGGATGCGGCGCTTCGGTCTGTGTCCTTCTCGCGTCATGCGGCAGGTCTACCGGCCGATCTTGTGCCGGCTGTGTGACGAAGCTGTGTGCCAGCTCAATGCCTGCTGAGGGCACTCATGTGTGCGGCACAGAGCGTTCATAGGAAGTTCCCAGGAACCGCCGGTCAACTGAACGAGTCGTTAACCCCGAATGAAGGAACGCTCGTGAATGAGTTGACGGTCGTCGCCGCCGACCTTGCCGCCATCGCCATGCTGGTGTTCGGCGTCTACTTCCCCCGGCACCACCGCCGGGACCTCGTGGTGGCGTTCCTCGGCGTGAACATCGGCGTACTCGCGGTATCGCTCGTGCTCGAATCCTCCAGCGTGGGGATCGGCCTGGGACTGGGCCTATTCGGGGTGCTGTCCATCATCAGGCTGCGCTCCGACGAGATCGCCCAGTCCGAGATCGCGTACTACTTCGCCGCGCTCGCCCTCGGCCTGCTCGCCGGCATCACCGGCGGGGTCGGCATCCTGAGTGGCGGCTTGATGGCACTGATCGTCGCGGGCCTGTACATCGGCGACCACCCGAAGCTGTTCCAGCGGTACCGGCACCAGACGCTCCGGCTCGACAGCGCGCACACCGACGAGGAGGCGCTGCGGGCGCACCTGGAGATGCTGCTCGGGGCCCGTGTGGTGAACCTGGCGGTCAAGCACGTCGACCTCGTCAACGACAGCACGCTCGTCGAGGTGCGGTACCGGGCCGGCCAGCCGGTGGTGCGGCGCGAGCCGAGCCCGCGGATCGAGCGGGTGGCGCCGTGACGGTCGCCGACCTGCACCCGATCGGGCTGGAGGAGCTCGTCGAGCGGGCCGCCCTGCTGACCCGTGTCGACCGCAAGTACGTGCTGCCCACTGTGGACCTGCCCGCGTTGCTGCACGGGCTCGGCCCCGAGGTGCGGGTGCTGGAGATCGACGGCCGGCGCGAGTTCGGGTACCGGTCCGACTACTTTGACACCCCGTCGCTGGAGTTCTACCTGGCCACCGCGCACCAGCGGCGGCGCCGCTACAAGGTGCGGGTCCGCGGTTACCTGGACACCGGCGGCCGGTACCTGGAAGTGAAGACGCGCGAGGCGCGCGGCGGCACCGTCAAGCACCGGTTCCAGTACCCGGAAGGCGATGGCGACGGCCTGGACGAGCGCGCCTACGCCGACATCGGCGGCGTACTGCCCGGCGCGCGGCGCCGGATGGACCGCGTCCTGGTGACCTGGTACCGCCGCACGACGCTGTACCTCCCGGCCAGCGGCGCCCGGGTGACGGTCGACAGCGACGTGCAGTGGAACCTGCCGGACGGCGCCACGGTTCGGATGCCCGACCGCGCCGTCGTGGAGACCAAGTCGCCGGGTGTCGGCGCGAGTCCCGCCGACCGTCTGTTGTGGTCACTCGGCCACCGCCCGTGCGCGCTATCCAAGTTCGGCACCGGACTCGCGGTGCTGCGCCCCGATCTACCCGCCAACCGCTGGCAACCCTTGCTGCGGCGGCACTTCCGCCGAGCGACCGACAGGAGATGGTGATGAGAGTCCGCAAGAAGCTGACCGCCGCGATGTTCTCGGCCGTACTGGCGACCGTGGCCGTGGCCGGATGCTCGGGCGGTTCCGGCACCGCTGCCAGCACGTCGGGAGGCGCCACGACGGCTGCCGCCAACGTGAGTGGCGCCCTGACCGCAGAACAGGTGCTCGCCGAGAACCAGGACGCCCACGACACCGACGCTTCCTACGACGAGTCCACTGTGGTCGATGTCAATCTGACCGGCGACTCAGCCACGGTGAGCGGCGACGGCGTCACCGTCGACGGCGCGACGGTCACCATCACGGCGGCCGGCACGTACCGGCTCAGTGGCACCCTGGACGGCCAGGTGGTCGTCAAGGCCGGTGCCGAGGCCACGGTCAAGCTGATCCTCGACGGCGCCGCCATCACCAGTACCTCCACGGCGGCCATCGCGGCGACGGAGGCCGACAAGGTGGTGGTCATCCTCACCGACGGCAGCCAGAACACGCTCAGCGACGCCAGCTCGTACGCCGACGACGCGGAGGCGAACGCCGCGCTCTACAGCGCCGCCGACCTCACCATCGCCGGCAACGGCGCACTGACGGTGCGCGGCAACGGAAACGACGCGATCGCGAGCCAGGACGGCCTCGTCATCACGTCCGGCACCATCGCCGTCGAGGCGGCCGACGACGGCATCCGCGGCAAGGACTACCTGATCGTCCAGAATGGAACGGTCACCGTGACCGCGGGCGGCGATGGGCTCAAGGCCGACAACGCCGAGGAGGCGGACCGCGGGTACATCTCGGTGGCCGGGGGCACGGTCGCCGTCACCGCGAAGGGCGATGGCGCCGACGCGGCCACCGACCTGGTGGTCACCGGCGGCACCGTGACCGTCACGGCGGGCGGCGGCAGCGACGTGGCACCGACCGACGAGAACTCCACCAAGGCGCTCAAGTCCGGTGTGATCGCGGTGTTGCAGGGCGGCACGCTCAAGCTCGACTCGTCCGACGACGCGATCAACAGCGACGCCGCCGTCCACCTGAACGGCGCCAAGGTCACCGCGGCGACCGGCGACGACGCGGTACACGCCGAGACGTCCCTGGTCATCGACGCCGGCTCGCTCGACGTGACCACGTCCGAGGAGGGCTTGGAAAGCGCGGCGATCGCGCTCAACGGCGGCGACGTGAAGCTGGTGTCCAGCGACGACGGCGTCAACGCCTCCGGCGGCACGTCGACGGGTGGCGGCGGCGGTCCCATGGGCGGCGGTGGCGAAGCCGTTGGTGACTACTCCGTGACGGTGACCGGCGGCACGCTGATGATCAACGCCGAGGGCGACGGGTTCGACTCCAACGGCACCGCCTCGATCACGGGCGGCACCATCGTCGTCAACGGGCCGACCCGCAGCGGCAACGGCGCCCTCGACGTCAACGGCGACTTCCAGATCAGCGGCGGCGTGCTGGTGGCGGCGGGCAGCGCCGGTATGGCGGTCGCGCCGAGCACCGACTCCGGCCAGGGCTGGCTGTCGGCGACGTTCGCCTCGACGGTGGCCTCCGGCACGACGCTGCACGTGGTCGACGGCGATGGCAAGGTGGTCGCCACGTTCGTCACCAGCAAGGACGTCCAAAACCTGGTGTACTCGTCGTCCGCGGTCACCAAGGGCGAGAAGTACCAGATCTACTCCGGCGGTACCGCGTCCGGCGACTCGACCGGCGGCCTGGCCGCGTCCGGCACCCTCGGCTCGGCGTCGTCCCTGGCGACGGTGACGGCCGGCGAAGCACCGGCCGGCG
>NZ_JAIBNX010000227.1:7940-13992 GCF_026130045.1 Micromonospora sp. CPCC 205371 | reverse complement strand
CCCCGGCACCACCGGCGCGGCCCCCCGGGCCGCGCGGGAGGCCCGCCCGGATGGGCGAAGCCCCCGGGCCCACCCGCCCGCCCGGGGGCGGCGACTACATCGAGCCCACGCCCGACTTCAGGAAGAAGTACGAGGGGGGCCAGACGCCGGGCGAGGAGACCCGCGCGTTCTACGCCGACGGCATCGAGCAGATCTACGACCGCATCATGAGCCAGGACGCGATCCAGATCCGGCAGCTCGCCGAGCGCTGGTACCAGATCAACCAGGTGCTCGACGACCTGCGGATTCGGGTACGCACGGCGGCCATGAACCTCTCGAACGGCGGCGACGGCGACGGCGGCAACGGCGGGTGGACCGGTGCCGGCGCCAAGGCGTTCCTGGCGCGCGGGCCCGGCGCCACGCTGAAGTCCATCGACGACTGGGAGCAGGCCGCGCTCGCCAACTGGCAGGGCGCCAACGCGCTCGCCGACACGATCGTGGCGCGCCAGGCCGAGATGGAGAACCTGTACCAGGAGTACAAGAGCTCGATGACGTCCTGGAGCACCAGGTTCTTCGAGACCCGCACCGACGACATCAAGACCATCGACGACATCCCCCCGGGCAGCACGATCGCCGACAACTACATCACCCACATGCGTGAGGCCCAGGGCGCGTGGCACTTCCAGGCGCAGGACATCCAGTACAAGATGGCCCGCGAGTACTGGTCCGTGATGAGCGAGAAGTTCGCCGGCGGCACCGCGACCGTCTACGAAGGACCCACCAACGCGGTGATGCCCAACATGGAGTTCATCGCGCGATACAA
The DNA here is from genome assembly GCF_026130045.1 of Micromonospora sp. CPCC 205371. GTDB lineage: Bacteria > Actinomycetota > Actinomycetes > Mycobacteriales > Micromonosporaceae > Phytohabitans. Next base: position 13,190 of record NZ_JAIBNX010000227.1, on the reverse strand, counting down.
GACTCCCGACGTGCCGAACATCGGCAAACCCAACATCCAGACGCCCAACAACATCAATCCGAACATCACCACACCGAACATCAAGCCGCCCACCCTCGCCGACAAGCTCGAGCTGACGGAGAAGCCGCCGCAGATCACGCCGCCCACCACCGAGCAGCTGACGAAACCCAACATCGAGACGCCCACGGCCACGCCCCCGGCGATCACCCCGCCGGCCCTGCCGCCGGTCGTCACGCCACCGGTGGTGCCGCCCGTGGGCGGCGGTGGCGGACTGAAGACGGTGCGGCCCGCCCTGACGAACCTGCCCGGGGCCAACAACCTGCTCAACAACCTGCCGGGTCAGGGCACCGGCCCGGGCGTGCTCCGCTCCGGGCTCAACTCGGAGGGCCTGCCGCCGCAGGCACCCGGGGCCAGGCCGCCGGCCCAGACCACGCCGCCGCCAGCCATCAAAGGCCGCGGCCCGCAGCAGGGCATGCCGGCCGCGCCGCCGCCGGGCAAGCGCGGGCCGGGCGAAAACATCACCGAGACGCCGGGCACGCCGGTCCGGCCGGGGATGACCGACCAGTTCGGCGGCACGCCGAGCACCCCGGCCTCGCCGGTGCTGCGCAACCCGCGCGCGACGACCCCGCCGCCGCCGTCGAGGTTCGGCGGCGACCGGCGCCGGCAGGTTCCGGGCATGCCGGGAGCACCGGGTACGCCCGGAGGCGCCGCGCCGCTGCGGCCGGATGCCGCCCCACCGGTACTGGGCCGGCCTCAGCCGCGCCAGCCGGAAAGCGCGGCACCACATCGCCCGATCCTGCCCCCGGCACCGCCCGGTGCTCCGGTCAACCCGCTGGCCCCACCGCCGCGACCGACGTCCAGCCCGGTGGTTGGGCGCTCGGCCCGGCTCGACCCAGGCGCGCCGCAGGCGCCGGAGCCCACCGCGGGCGTCATGCGGGGCAAGCGCAACGACGGGATCTCGGGGTACGAGGGTGAGATCGGCTCGCGCAAGCGGGAGGCCGCCAAGGACCCGCGGCTGTCGGTCGACGAGGAGTTCGAGAAGATCCGTCGCGTCCTCGACCAGGAAGAGGCATGGAAGGTCGACACGCCTGGTGGCGGCGTGCTCGACGGCGCGCCGGTCCGGTCGACGGCGCCGTCGGCGGAGCCCAAGCCGACCCTGGGCGCGTGATGGCACGACAGGTTCGCCGGGGCGCGGTGGCGGCACTCGCCGCCGCGCTCCTCGCCACCGGCGCGGCGTGTGGAGACGGCAGCGACGCGTCGAGCCCCATCGCCGAGCTGACGCCGCCGCCCGTGGCGACCGAGGAGGCCACCCCGTCTCCGGCGGGATCGGGGCCGGTCTACGTGCTCTCCGGCGAGCTGTGCAAGAAGGCCGACCAGAGCCCGCTCGCCGACCTGTACCCGAAGGAAGAGGCGAAGCCGCTGGTCAACACCGAGCGGCTGTGCATCACCCACCGCACCTCCGGTGAAAAGGGCATCGATCTTACGATCGACGCGGAGGTGCTGCGCGACGAGTCGATGGCGAAGCTTTTCGTCGAGACCGGCCGCCGGCTGGCGAAGCGCCCGTACACCGATGTCACCGGCGCGGGCGCCGACGCGCACTGGAGCGGCGACAAAGACGACGTCAAGCTGACCAGCTACAACGGCAACCTGGTGCTGGAGGTGGAGGCCAGCGTCAACGCCGCCGACGGCCTGCCGCCCGACATCGTGCAGCGCCTCGTCAAGGTCGCCGCCGGCACCTACCAGCGCCTGGCGCCATGACGCTGTTAACCTGCGCTCGCCTCCGCTCGCGAGGGTCATGCGCCTGTGAGCCGCCCTGTAGCCGACCCTGCGCTCGGTCGCTTCGCTCCCTCGACTCCGGGCCGACTGCGGGCGGCGGCGCATGACCCATCCGGGCGCGCGCTTCGCGATGAGCGTCATCCACCCGGGATCGCCTGCGCTGCAGATCCGGTACCGGGAGGGTGTGCTGGTCAACCCGTTCGGCTATCCCGAGTGGGCGTTGTGCGCGCGGGCGGTGGTCGAGTTGCCGCCGCCCGAGCCCGGCCTGACCCGTGACGAGGTGCGGGTCGTCGACGTGCTGACCGGCAACCTCGCGGCCGCGCGGGCCGGCGATGATCCACTGTGGAGCGGTGATGGTACGCCGGCCGGCTGGTGCTGGGCGCACGTGGGCCGCACGCGACTGCTCGCCCTGGTGCCGGCCGAGCTGCACGGCGCGTACCGCCACGCCGGCGGCGTCTCCACCCTGGAGGTCGCCGGGAAGGGGCTGCGCACCGGCACGTCGCCGGCGCCCGTGGCGCTCACCTCGCCCGACCCGGTTCCCGACGACCTGCTCGACCTGCTGGAGCGGTTGCTCGGCTGGCCGCTGCCGGAGGCGTACCGGCGCTATCTCACCGCGACCAACGGCGCCGGGCCCGCGGCGCCCGGCGTGCTGCCAGGCCATGGTTTCGTCGCCGACCAGCCGCTGTTCGGCCTCGCCCGCGCCGACCGCCAGCAAGACATCTCGTACGTGGTCGAGTGGGCGCGCGACCGGCTGACCGTCGACTTCCTGCCGATCGGGTACGTGCAGGGCGGGCTGCTCGCCGTGCGCGTCTCCGGCGGTGACCTCGACTCCATCTGGTACTGGGACGACGACGACCCGCGCGCCCGCGACGAGCACGATCCCGGGTACATCTGCGCGAACCTGCTGCACCGCTGCGCCGATACCATCGACGACTTCCTGGCCGCGCTGGTGCGGCCGGCAGACGATCTCGTGCGCGTCGCCACCGCCAGGGTCGACAATGGTCTGGTCAGGCACGTGCGGGACGCCGACGTCGGTGCCGGGCTGCCGGCGCGCCAGCGGGCGCCCTGGCAGGCGCCGCCGACCGCCGTGCGCGACCCGCTCATGACGATGTTCGAGGTCCGATGATGGAGTCGCCAGTCACGCCCTGGGAGCCGGTCAACGACGTCGAGCGCGATCTGGTGGTCGCCACCGGCGCCGGCGACCTGCAGCGCGTGATGTCGATCCTGGCGTCGGCGCAGCTGTACCTGCCCGGCTTCCGTCCGTCCGCGTCCGACGAGCGGCAGCGGATCGTGACCAAGGAGCGCGACGGCGTGCCGTACGTGCTCGTCTTCACCTCGCCCGAGGCGCTGCACCGCGTCATACCCGCCGACGGCTGGCACCCGGTCACGCTCGCCGAGCTGGTCCGCCGCACCCCGGACGGCTGGGGCGTCGCGGTCGACCCGGTCACCCCGGTCGGCGTGGTGATTCCGCCCGACGACCTCAAGGCGCTGCTGCCGCAGCCGGCCGGCATGGCGGGCTTCGTGCCGGCCAACGAGACCGAACGCCTCATCCGCGAGGCCCTCATCGAGCTGGCTGGCGATGTGCTGCTCGACGTGCTGGTGACCGCGCGCGTCATCGCGCCGACCCAGGCGCTCGAGATCGACGGCGTACCGGTGGTGGCCGTGTTCACGTCGCCGGAGCGATACGACGACTTCCTCGACGGGCTGCCCAGCCCCGTGCCCACGGTCTCGATGGACCTGGTGGCGGTGCTGCGGCAGTGGCCAGACGAGGAGCACAGGCTGGCGGTCAACCCGGGTTCGCCGATCGCGATCGTGCTGGGTGGCGACCGCGTGCCCGGCCTGCTGGCGCACGCCGTCGAGCTGGCTGAGCGCAGGCGTCCAGCCGCTCCGCCCGTGGTCGCCTCCCTCGATGAGCCTGACCTGCCGGTGAGCGACAACATCGCCGACCTGCTGCGTGGAGGCGGCTGATACGGTCGAGACCGGCGCTGAAATGCGGCTGAACGGGGAGGTGAGCACATGGAGCGTCCGCAGTGGTCGGCACTCCGCGGCGTGGTCGAAGATTTACAACGCACGATCGACAACGCGGCACAGACCCGCGAGCAGATGCTGGAGGTCACCGGCACGGCGTGGTCGGATGACCGGCTCATCAAGGCCGTCGTCGGCCCCCGAGGCCAGCTCATCGAGCTTGAGATCGACCCGCGAATCTATCGCACGCCCAACTCCAAGGCGCTCTCCGCCTCGATCCTGTCGACCGTCAAGGCGGCGATCGAAGACGCCAACAAGAAGACCCGCGAGATCATGGACAAGGTCATGCCCAAAGACAAGGGCCTGGGCCTCTTTGGTAAGACCGACGTCGATGTGATGCTGGAGCACCACGACGCAGACCTACCGCAGGCGATGAAGAAGAAGGACGAGGAGGGCCATGGGTACCTATCTTAAGATCGACGGTGATCCCAACGAGATCGGCGGCACCGGGGCGCTCCTGCGCTCGATGGCCGAGTCCTTCAGCACCGAGGCGCGGGCCGTCGTCGGCGACATCACCGCGATCGAGGGCGAGCAGCCGTGGGGCGGCGACAGCTACGGCAACGGCTTCCAAGAGACGTACAACATGGTGCCGGAGGGTGCCGACAAGCCGCTGCGGAGCATCGTGCAGGACAACATGAACGCCGCTGGCGATCGACTGACCAAGGTCGGCGACAACACGGTCCTGGCGATGGCTGAATACCAGGGCACCGACGACGACAGCGGTCGCAAGATCCGCGAGACCAACGTCTAGCCGTACGGGGATTGCATTGGTCGTGCGGTGGTTGTCGGCTGCTCTCGTCACGGGTCTCGTCTCAGCGAGCGCGACGCTCTTCGTTCCCGGCGTGGCTTCGGCCGCGCCGGGAGACAACTGTGCCGATCCCGGCCAGGTGTACACCCCGGTGCCGTGGCAGCAGCAGATGCTCGGCCCCGACCGGGTCTGGCCGTTCACACAGGGCGGTGGCGTCACGGTCGCCGTCCTGAGCAGCGGCGTCGACGCCGGCCATCCCCAGCTCGCCGGCCAGGTCAGCCAGGGTTTCGACGCGGTCGCCAATAGCGGCCGGGCCGACAACGACTGCCTCGGCCTCGGCACGCAGGTCGCGGGCGTCATCGCCGCACGGCAGGTCAGCTCGATCGGTTTCGCCGGGGTCGCGCCCCGGGTCACCATCCTGCCGATCCGGGTCATCGGTGACCGCGGCAGCGGTGGCGCCGTCGCCGAGCCCGCCATCCTCGCCCGGGGCATCAACGCCGCCGTCCAGCGGGGCGCCAACGTGATCGCCGTCGCCGCCGTCTCGTACACGGACAGCCCCGCGCTGCAAGGCGCGGTCGCCAACGCGATCGGCAACGGCGTGGTCGTCGTGGCGGGCGCCGGGGACGCCGGCCGCGGCCGCGGGGGCGGCCCCCCCCCCGGCCCGGCGCGCCTCGCCGGCGGGGCGCGCGCGGGGGCGCGGC
>NZ_JAIBNX010000227.1:0-7930 GCF_026130045.1 Micromonospora sp. CPCC 205371 | reverse complement strand
CAGCCGGGGGGGCCTCGCCTCCGCGACCGGCAACGGCGGGGCGGTCGGGGCGCCCGCCGGTGACGCCGGCAGCGCCAGCGGTGGCAACCCCACGCCGTACCCGGCGGACTACGACGACGTGATCGGCGTCGGCGCGATCCAGCAGACCGGCGAGCTGTGGCCCAACTCCCAGACCGGCTCCTATGTGGACCTCGTCGCGCCCGGAGCCGCCGTGGTGACACTCCAGCGTGGCCAGGGCATGGCCGAGGTCGACGGCACCGGTGTCGCCTGCGGGTTCGTCGCGGCCACCGCGGCGCTGGTGCGGTCGCGGCGCGGCACCCCGACACCCGATCAGGTCGCGCGCCAGCTCAACGGCACCGCCATACCGGCCGCGGGCGGCCCCCGGTTCGGCCACGGCATCGTCAACCCGTACGCCGCCGTCGTCGAGCGCCTCGCCGACCGCGGTCCCGTCGACCTGCCGGCTCTCACCCGCTCGTCGACCGAACGCTCGCCCGCGTGGGAGCGCAGCCGCGACCTCGCCCTGATCGGTGGCGGCGTGGCGGTGCTTGCCGTACTGATCGTGCTGGTCGTGGCGGTGTCGCTGCCGCGCGGTCGCCGGCGCTTCTGGCGCTCCTCCGTCGCGCCCGTGCCGGTGACCCGCGAAGAGCCCGAGGAGCCGGCCCCGCCCCTGCAGCTCTTTACCCAGTAACACAACCCGTGATCAGGGCGTCCCTCAAGTCGCTAGAGCGACTTCAGGGACGCCCTGATCACTACGGGGTGGTGCGGGCCGGCTGGAGGGCGGCCGCCGGGTCCAGCGTGGGGCCCGTGGGAATCCGGCTCACCAGGGCCGCGGGCACGCCGACCGCTTGGACGGCCGGGTATCCCAGCATGTCGAGGACCGTGCCGCTCGGCACCGGGTACTTGATGCCCAGGTCGGTGATGACGTAGTACGGGCCGGCGCTGGCGTTCGGCGAGCCCAGCGCCCGCACCACCGCGACCTTGCCCGCGGGGACCAGCACCGCGTCGGCGAGCGTGACCGCGTCTTCCGAGACGGATCCGGTCGGTACGGCGGTCGCGAGCTTGTCGACGGTCGCGTCGACGCGAACCGACGGTGCGGCCGCCGCGTCGGTCGTGACCGCGCAGATCGGGTCGTCACCGCCGGGGCGGACGAGCTCCGGTGTGGACAGTGGCGGCGCGGTGTCGCCGGCCGGCGGGCGCAACCGGCCGCTGCGGGGTGCTTCCTGCGCCTCGGTGAGGCCGATGTTGATCGGATCGGCGGACGACTGGGCGCGCAGTATGTCGCGCTGGAGCGGGGTGATCTCGGCGAGCCCGTCGGCGAAGACCACGAAGTAGCTGGTGCCGGAGCCGCTCTCGGTGCTCAGCACGTCGCCGTTTTTCCGGCCGGGAACGGCGGGTGACGCGGCACCCCGGTCCGGGACGTTGATGGGGGAGATGTCGGCGCCGGCGGGCAGCGAGTTGACCCACGCGGTGCCGACCGGCACGGGGGTCACGGAGCCGAACAGAGCCGGCACGACGTTGTCGTGGTCGCGGATCTGGTACCGCCGGCCGTGCCAGATCAGGTACCGCGTGCTGAGCCGCGCGTCGCGTACCAGAACGGCGTCGTCGGTGAGCGCGTCGCCGCCGCGTGCCGGCGCGGCGACCGCGATGGCGACCGTGCTTATCGCCTGGCCGGACTCGTTGGTGCCCGGGATGGTGCACACCGTCCACGGCAGGCCGGCGCGCTGCTTGATGGACGGCAGCGAGTTCGGCGCGCCCGCGATGCCGACCGTGTTGCCGCGCGGGGCCTCGCTCAGCTTCTTGCTCGACACCCGGTACACCTGCGCACCCGGCTTACCGGCGGCGAGCAGCGCGGACGCGTAGTTGAGCGTCGGGTAGAGCGTCTGGTCGAAGTACACGAAGCTGGCGCCGGTCTCCTTTTCGATGACGACCGAGCCGTCGGCCTTCCACCGGTCGGTGCTGGCCTTCGTGAGGATGCCGTAGATGCCGAACCCGGCCGCGACGAGGACGGCGATCATCACACCGCCGAACACCGCGCCGATGCCACGCCGCAGCGGGGACTGCGCGGGATCGGTCTCCCGCATGACGAACGCGGAGATGACCCGCTGCGTCAGGAACTGGTACGAGTGGAGCTGGTCGCGCCGTGTAGCCATGTGATCACCCGCCGATCGACCCGAACAGCCCCTGGATCTCGCCGAAGAGCCCGGCGACCGCGCAGGCCAGCGGGACCAGCGCCATGATGGCGAGCACGTCGAAGATGTCGGCCGCGCGGCCCAGGTACGGCGACGGGCTGCGCCGGCTGTACACGAGCCCGGCGGCCAGCACCGCGCCCGCGGCCAGGAGCACCACCAGCAGCAGGATCAGGCGCCCGCCGCCGCTGTCGGCGTCCAGCACGTATCCGAGCAGCAGCAGTGCGAGGCCGGCGATCCCGGACACCAGCAGCGGCACCCGCTGTTGCGGCAGCGCGAAGAGGCGGGCCCGCAGCAGCAGCGCGGCCGCCGCGGCGAACGCCAGCAGGTCTGCCGAGACCGAACCCTCGACGCCCACGAGGAACGCGGTCGCCAGCGCGCCGCAGATAGCCGCCGACAGCAGCATGCCGGACAGCAGCTCGGTCGACCGGGCCACCGCCGCGAAGACGTCGGAGCGCTTCGGCACCGGCCGGTCTTCGAGGATGTCTTCGGCGCGTTCGGGCAGCTCCGGCACTGGCAGGCGGCCGATCCAGCTAGCGATCAGCGGGTAGCTCGGCAGCAGGCCGATCACCGCGGTCAGCGCCACCGCGGCGGCCCCGCCGGGCCCCATGCCCATCAGGCAGAGCAGCGCGGCCAGCAGGCCGATGACGCTGCTCGCGATGCCGGCCATGAAGAGCCGCTGGATCGCCGCGACGCCGGTGTATCCGATCACGCTGAACACGAGCAGCGCCGCCGCCCCGAGCAGCAGGCTGGACGCGCCGAGCCGGGTGACCGCGGTGTCGCCGGGCGCCGCGAGCAGCGCGCCGCCCGCGAACGCGTACGGCAGGCCGGAGGCGGCCACCACGGCGCCCGCGGCCGCGTCACCGAACGCGCGGGACAGCAGGATGCCGATCACGGCCAGGACGGTGGCGAGGCCGAGACCGACCGCTGCGGGCAGCGGCCATGGCGGTCCGGAGATAAGGAGTACTACGAGCCCGAGCGCGAGGACGACGCTGGTGACCGCGAGCCCGCCGCGGCGGGTGGCGGCGCTGCCCCAGGACCGGCCGGCCCTGCGGGCGCCGCTCGCGATGACCTCGACCACATCGTCGTACGCCAGCTCGGGCCAGTCGTCGCGGCGTGGTGCGAGGTGCAGCAGCTCGCCATCGCGTACGCCCTGCACGGAGAGGTTGCGGGTGGGCTCGAGCACGGCACCAGTGGCGCGGCGCAAGACCCAGCCGCCGTGTCGTTCCCCATCGTCACCGAGGTCGTCACCGGCGTGCCGCAACAGGTGTGGCAGGAGCTCGGCGACGAGAAGGTTGTCCGGCAACGCGACGTCCATGCGTCGCTTCGGTGCCGCGACCGTTACCCTGGCCAGAGAGAGGCCGCCGGGGGCCGTCACGCTGGTCACCTCCCCGCCCCTGCGTCAGCAGCGCCCAACCTAGCATGTCGATACCGGCGTACCCTGCGCCAACCAGGACGTCGTACCCGGTCTATAGGATTGGCGCGCCGGGTCTGGTCGTACGGTTTCGGGCTTTGACGGGGAGGTAAGCCTTGACATCGGTGATCGTCAAGCGTCCGCCGCGTCGCATCGCGCCTCCGTTGCCGACCGGCGAGGTCGTCCTCGAGCCGCCACCCGAGATCCCGCCGCCAGGTGGCAAGGCGTGGACCCGGATGCTGATGATCCTGCCGATGGCGGCGGGCGGCGCGGCGATGGGTCTCATGATGGCCGGCCAGCGGGGCGGCAGCGGCCCGCTCACATACGTGGCTGGCGGCATGTTCGGCATCTCCATCCTCGGGATGATGGGGATGATGATGATGAATCAGTCGGGTCCGGGCAAAAAGGAAATGATCGAGGCCCGCCGGCAGTACATGCGGCGCCTCGCTCAGATGCGCGCCCAGATCCGCACCACGATCCGCCAGCAGCGGGAAGCGATCCACTATCGACACCCCGACCCCGTGGCGCTCTGGTCGACCGCCAGCGGCGGCAGGCTATGGGAGCGGCGGCGCAGCGACCCTGACTTCAGCGTCGTGCGCATCGGGTTGGGTGCGCAGCAGGTCGCGACACCGCTGATCCCGCCGCAGACCCGGCCGGTCGACGAGCTCGAGCCGCTGTGCGCCATGGCGCTGCGCAAGTTCGTCGCGACGTACTCGATCGTCCCAGACCTGCCGGTGGCGATCGCGCTGCGCGACTTCTCGCACGTCTACCTGCGCGGCCCGGAAGGGCCGGTCCGCGACCTGGTGCGGGCGCTGCTCGCCCAGATGGCGACGTTCCACGCGCCCGACGACGTGCTGATCGGCCTCTGCGTGCCCGACACCCAGCGGCCGCACTGGGAGTGGGCCAAGTGGCTGCCGCACGCGCAGCACCCCGCGAAGATCGACGCCGTCGGCCCCATCCGGCTCTTCGCGCCGTCGGTCACGGCGCTCGAGGCCATGCTCGACGACGTACTGGCCAACCGCCCGCGCTTCGACCCGACGAGCAGCGGCGTGCCCGGTCACCACGTCGTCGTGGTCATCGACGGCGGCTCCACAGTGGGCTCCGACCACCTCATGACCGACGGCGGCGTCGCCGGCGTCACGATCCTCGACCTGTCGAACCCGCCGCCCCGCCTGCTCGACGACACGTCCGTGGTGCTCGACATCGCCGAAGACGGCACGATCTCCGGCACCACGATGGACGGTTCGACGCAGGTGGGCAAGGCCGACGCCCTGACGCCCGGCGAGGCCGAAGTGCTGTCGCGCGAGATGGCGCCGCTGCGGCTGTCGGCCACGTCGTACGCCGCCGACCAGTCCTCGGTCGCCACCATCGACCTCGGCCTGTCCGAGCTGCTCGACCTCGGGTCGCCGCGCGACTTCGACCTGGCGCGCACGTGGGCGAGCCGGCCCAACCGCGACCGGCTGCGCGTGCCGATCGGCGTCGGCCCCGACGGGCGCCCGATCGAGCTCGACCTCAAGGAGTCCGCACAGGACGGCATGGGGCCGCACGGCCTGCTGGTCGGCGCCACCGGTTCCGGTAAATCGGAGCTGCTGCGCACGCTGGTGCTCGCGCTCGCCGTCACGCACAGCTCCGAGATCCTCAACTTCGTGCTGGTCGACTTCAAGGGCGGCGCGACGTTCACGGCTCTCGACCGGTTGCCGCACACCAGCGCGGTCATCACCAACCTCTCCGAAGAGCTGTCCCTTGTAGACCGCATGCTCGGCGCCATCGAGGGCGAGATGACCCGGCGGCAGGAGCTGCTGCGCCGCGCCGGCAACTACGCCTCGCAGCGCGACTACGAGCGGGCCCGAGCGGCCGGTGTGCCGCTGGCGCCGCTGCCGAGCCTGCTGGTGATCGTCGACGAGTTCAGCGAGCTGCTGACCGCCCGGCCAGACTTCATCGACATGTTCGTCAAGATCGGCCGGCTGGGCCGGTCGCTGGCGATCCACCTGCTCCTCGCCTCCCAGCGGCTCGAAGAAGGCCGGCTGCGCGGGCTGGAGACACACCTGTCATACCGGATCGGCCTGCGAACCTTCTCCTCTATGGACAGTCGCGCGGTGCTGGGCGTGCCCGACGCGTACGAGCTGCCCCGCGCGCCCGGTCACGGATACCTGCGCACCGGCACCGAGGGGCTGATCCGCTTCCGCGCGGCGTACGTCTCCGGCGTCGTCCGGCAAGACGGCTACCAGCCCACCGTCGGCGGCCGCCCGGTCGACCCGGTGCGCGACTTCACCACGTACTACGTGGCGCCGCCGCGCGACGACAAGCCCGCGGCCGAGCAGCAGGAGCCCGAGCAGGAAGAGTCCGCGGTCGGCGAGACGCTGCTCGACGTGCTGGTCGAGCGCATGGAGGGCCAAGGCGTGCCGGCACACCAGGTGTGGTTGCCGCCACTCGGCGAGCCGCCCACCCTCGGCCAGATGCTCGCGCCGATCGTGCAGTCCAGCGACCGGGGCCTCACCACAAAGGCGCTCATCCACGAACGCGCGCTCCACGGCCTGGTCGGCGTCATCGACAAGCCGTACGAGCAGCTGCGCGAGCCGATGTGGCTCGACCTGTCCGGCAGCGCGGGTAACCTGATGGTCGTCGGCGGTCCGCAGAGCGGCAAGAGCAACTTCCTGCGCACCCTCGTCGGCAGCCTCACGCTGCGCCATACGCCACGCGAGGTGCAGTTCTACTGCCTCGACTTCGGCGGCGGCGGGCTCTCCGCGATGGCAGGGCTGCCGCACATGGGCGGCGTCGCCACGCGGCGCGACGTCGACAAGGTGCGCCGCACGATCGCCGAGGTGCACGGGCTGATGCAGGCCCGCGAGGCGATGTTCGCCAACAATGGCGTGGAAGGCATCGTCGCGTACCGGCGGGCCAAGTCACAGGGCCGGTTCGCCGAAGACCCGTTCGGCGACGTGTTCCTCGTCGTCGACGGCTGGGCGACGCTACGCGCCGAATTCGAAGACCTCGAACCCGTCATCAACGAGATCGCCAACCGTGGTCTCGGATACGGCATCCACATCCTGGCCGCCACCAACCGGTGGATGGACGTGCGGGCAGCGATCCGCGACATGTTCAACACCAAGATCGAGCTGCGGCTGGGCGAGCCCGCCGACTCGCTCATCAACCGCCGCGCCGCCGTCAACGTGCCCGAGCAGACCCCCGGTCGCGGCCTCACCCAGGACGGGCACCACTTCCTGGCCGGCATCCCGCGGCTCGACGGCGAGCAGCGCGTCGACGACCTCGGCGACGCGGTGGCCGAGTTCGTCAAGCTCTCCCAGGAGTACTGGACCGGCCAGCCCGCGCCGGCTGTCCGGCTGCTGCCGCCAGAGCTGCCCTTCGAGGTGCTGCCCGCGCCGCAGGGCGGCCGCCTGCCGATCGGCATCGCCGAGGCCGACCTCATGCCGGTGCACCTCGACTTCGACGCCGAGCCGCACGTGCTCCTCTTCGGCGACATCGAGAGCGGCAAGAGCTCCTTCCTGCGCAGCATCGCCAAGATGATCACGACCGGCTACAACCCGAGCCAGGCCCGCATCATCACCGTCGACTTCCGCCGCAGCCTGCTCGGTGCCGTCGACGCCACCCACCTGATCGGCACCGGCACGTCAAACCAGGCGACCATCGACCTGATCAAGCAGGTCACCACGGTCATGCGCGAGCGCCTCCCCGGCCCCGACGTGACCCCCGAGCAGCTCCGCAACCGCAGCTGGTGGAAAGGCCCCGAGCTGTACCTGCTGGTCGACGACTACGACCTGGTCGCCGGCTCTACGGTCAACCCGCTGACGCCACTGCTCGAATTCCTCCCGCAGGCCCGCGACATCGGCCTTCACCTGGTCCTGACCCGCCGCATCGGCGGCGCCGGCAGAGCCATGTTCGACCCGGTCATCAGCCGCGTCCGCGAGCTGGCCTCGCCCGGCATCATGATGTCCGGCCCGCGCGAAGAAGGCGCCATCTTCGGCAACATGCGCCCCCAACTCCTCCCACCCGGCCGCGCCTGGCTCTTCACCCGCCGCCATGGCGCCCGCCTAATCCAACTAGCGTGGTCCCCACCCGCCCACTAACCCCCACGCACCCACACCGCACTGCACCGCGCCCCCGCACGGCGCCGTGCCGTGCTTGTGCGGTGCCGCGCCCGTGCTGTGCTGCCCGTGCCGCGCCGCCCCCGCGCGGTGTCGCGCTGTGCCCGGCTTCGCTCGTGCCACAACGCCGCCGCGTCCGCGCGGTGCATCCCCCTTCTCGCGCCGATCAAGGGCGAATGCACGTGGTTGGATCTCTTTTCCGCGTGCATTCGCCCTTGATCGATGCG
>NZ_JAIBNX010000226.1 GCF_026130045.1 Micromonospora sp. CPCC 205371 | reverse complement strand
GATCAAGGGCGAATGCACGTGGTTGGATCTCTTTTCCGCGTGCGTTTGCCCTTGATCGATGCGGATCTCCTTGATCGGCGCGGCCTTAGCCGGCGCGGATCAGGGCGCTCGGCGCGGCCTTGCTAGGCGCGGATCAGGGCTAGGCGCGGATCAGGGCGCCTGGGCGGCAGATGACGGTGATCTGGTACGACAGGCCGACGTTCGACCAGATCTCGCCGCGCAGCGTGAGGCAGAGGCCGACCCGGTCGTCCTGCTCGGGATGCTCGAAGAAGTCCACTTGCGGGTCCGCGATCGCGCCGATCAGCCCCTGCGTGCCCTGCTTGGTGCCGGGCACCTGGAGCAGGCCGACCGACACCTGCACCTCGGCGTCGTCAAGCTCGCCGATGGTGTACCAGTGGGTGTCCGGCAGAAACAGCTGCGAGTCGACCGCACGCCGCTGGTACTGCGGCCCCATCATCCCGGACACCGGGTTGGGGATGTCGCCGATCCACGCCGTTCCGGCGAAGTCGGTGCGCAGCCGCTGCGCGTCGGAGTGGAATTCGGTCACGAGGGTGTCCAGGCGCGGCTGGGCGACCAGGTGCACGTCGGCGTCGATCACAGACGGCACGCTAACACCACGCCCCATGTACGCGGGGGACCAGGTCTGACGGCGCGCCCACGAGCGTCTGTTCTATACGGCGCCGGCTCCGCAGGGGTCCGTTCCAGGTGTACCGGGACGCGCGATGCCCCGTTCGTCGAGGAGCCGTTCCATCACGGCCGGCCACGACGACATCAGGCCGTCGGCGCACGCGTCGATCAGCGAGTTGTAGGTCGCTTCGTCCTCCGGGGCAGTGCCGCTGAACCACACGTGCACCGCGTACCCGTCGGCGTGCGCGCGGGCGATGAATGCCGGCGTGGCGATCCGAATGCCCTGGTAGGTCACCGGTACCTGGAGCGCCACCGTTCCTTCGATCGGCCGTACGCCGCCGAAGAAGTAGTTGGTCAGCCCCACCAGCCCGGGCGCCAGCCCGACCGACGGCGCCAGCCGGTGGAATTCCGCAACCGCCGCGTCGTTGAACGAGGTCACGATGATGTTTCTGGTCCGGCCGGTCCTGTTCAGCAGGTCGGCGAGCAGCCGCGCGTTGTGCAGGAACGACCCGGTATCGGCGTCACTGGTTCCCTTGATCTCGATGCTGATCGGCAGCTTGGGGAAGGCGCACAGCACGTCGCGCAGCGACGGGATCGCGAAGTCGCTGGCCTTGTACCCGCGCGGCGGCCGCTTATCGTGGGTGCGGACGCCCCGCAACGGGTACGACTCCGGCGGCAGCCCGGGCACCGCGTTCCGCCCCGGCACGAAGTTGTACGCCGCGTCGAGCTTGCGCAGGTCGCGGTACGTCATCGACCGGATCAGCCCGCTGCCGTTGGTGGTGCGGTCGACGGTCGCGTCATGGTTGACTACCAGTACGTCGTCCGCGGTCGAATGCACGTCGAGCTCGAGAACGTCGGCACCGATCTTCGCCGCGCGCCGGAAGGCGTACATGGTGTTAGACGGCGCCTCGCTCTCGCCGCCCTGATGCGCGATGTGCAGGAATCGTTTGTCCAGCCAAGGATTGCCGGCCTCGTCGGCGCGGGCGGGACCGCCGAGCACCAGCACCGTCAACGAGGCGATCGAGGCGGCGCCAACCCGCTGAAAAGTCGCTCTCCGAGTAACCCGCATAGACGTCAGTATGTGCACACCTCCGCAAACCCGCCTCCCTCCCTCCTACCCTCCCTCCCTCCCTCCCTCCCTCCCTCCCTCCCTCCCGTCGCCGCCTTCACCCTTGGGCCCGCTCTCTCCTCGTCGATCAAGGCCGAATGCACGTGCTTTGATCGCAAAACCACGTGCGTTTGCCCTTGATCCACGCGAATGTCCTTGATCGACGCGTCGCGAGCGTCTTGTGCCGGTGCGCGTCGAACAGGCTCAGGCCCTGTGGAGCGTGCCGGCCATGCGAGGGGGCGTGAGGACCGGGCGCTGCGCCGGGATTCCGGCGCCGGGGCCATGGGCGTCTCGCCGCCTGACCCGCCGCTTGGCCTCGATCAAGGAGATGTCCATCGATCAAGGGCAAATGCTCGCGGAAAGGAGATCGAACCACGTGCGTTTGCCCTTGATCCACGCAGGCCCCCCGCGGCGCAGGCCGCCCGCGGCGTAGGCCGCCCGCGGTGCGGGCCGCCCGCGGTGCGGGCCGCGGGTCGCGTCGACGCGACCCGCGTGACGAGCGGGGACCTGGATCTCATGGCCGCGCGCTACGTCGTTGGTGCGCTCGTCAACGGGGTTACAAGATCCTCACGAGTACGTCCTGATATGCCGTCTGGCGCCGCGCGGCGCCGGAGCGGTCTTGTTCACCTTGTCGAGCGCGGGGTTGTGGTTGCGGACCTCGAGGATGCGGGCGATCGATCTGAGTACGGGGCTGAGCGCGTAGAGAAGCCCGGTCAGGCTGGCCGGGCCGATGGCGCCGAGCAGTGGTGGGTCGGGTGGGTGCCGGATGGCGTATACCGTGGCGAAGGCCGACGCGCCGACCGCGACACCCAACACGACCAACAGGCCAACGCCGAGAATCAGGAGGCGCTTGCCGGTGTGCTCGTAGGCTTCCAGTAACCGCTGTTCTCGATCCCTGTCGCGGTTCATAGAGACAGGGAACCATGCCTGATCCGGCGGCTGTACCGGCTCGCACCGCAACGATAGCCGGCGTCCCTTGTAGAGTTCCTACAAAGCTTCTTGGTGGGCTGAGATACTGAGCGCGTGGTCTTCGTTTTCGACGCAGAGTTGTGGATCTGGGATGCCCGTCGCTCCGAGAGCTGGACGTTCGTCAGCCTGCCGCCCGAGGCCGGCGAGGAGATCCGTGATCTGGCCGGTGGAGCGCCGCGCGGCTTCGGCGCCGTGCGGGTTCGCGCCACGATCGGCGGCACCACCTGGCTCACGTCGATCTTCCCGGATAGCGTACGCGGCACCTACGTGCTGCCCGTCAAGCGCGCGGTCCGCAAGGCGGAGGCCCTCGACGCGGGCGACACCACGGCCGTGACGGTGGAGATTCTCAGCCCGTAGCGGCTGGAACCCCGTCTACTGAACCGGCGGCACCAGGATCTCGCCGCGGGCGACCGGGGCGACCCGGCCGGTGACCGTCGCGCTGACCACCTGGCCGCGGCGCGCGGTCACCACACAGTCCAGCGTGGACGGACGCTGGATCTCGCCGCCCTGCCGGACCGTGTAGGACGACTCGGCATCGGCGGGCAGCAGGCCGGACGTGACGAGCCACACGCCCAGCCCGAGCGCCGCCGAGCCGGTCGCCGGGTCTTCGGGCACCCCCATTCCGGGGACGAAGACCCGCGCGTGGGCGGTGCTGGTCACGGCGTCCCAGGCGAAGACGCTGACCTGGCGCACGCCGTGCGCGCGCGCCGCGGCGGCGTCCAGGTCGGCTTTCCCGACCGAGTCCGCGTGTACCGCCAGGAAGGGAAACTCCAGCCCGCAGCCGGCCAGCCGGGGCGCCGGCCCAGCGAAGTCCACATCGGACAGCCCAGCCACGGCCAGCAGGGGGCCGGGGTCGAGTTCCGGCCCGATCGTCGGCTCGCCACCGGTGAGGGTGGCGTGGCCGTCCTCGTACACCTGGATGGGCAGCAGCCCCGCGCCGCACTCCTGCACGACCTCGCCGGCGGCGAACAGGCCCCGGCGCAGTTGCGTGACCGCGACCCCGACGCTGGGGTGACCGGCGAACGGGAGCTCGTGCGACGGCGTGAAGATGCGCGCCCGGTAGGTGGCGTCTGCCGCCGTGGGCGGCAGCACGAACACCGTCTCGGAGAGGTTGAACTCCCGCGCGATCGCCTGCAGCTGGTCGCCGCTGAGCCCGTCGGCGTCGAACACCACCGCGAGCGGGTTGCCGGCGAAGGGCCGGTCGGTGAAGACGTCGACGATCTCGTACGGCAGCGCGGTGGGCATGCCGCCGACGCTACCCGGTGCCGGGCCCGGTGCAGCCGCCTCACCAGCAGAAAGGTCCACCTATTCGCGATTGGCCCGCGCTGGGCGGCGCTCCCATTCGAGGTTGATTTTGAAGTGCGCCTGTGCGGTGGTCTCGGCGATCACCATGCCTGTCTTGCCGGTCAGGGAGATGCCGAACTCGACGCCGATCCGGTCGGGGGAAGCCGGCAGGTCGCGCAGGCGGCGTACGACGCTGCCGGTCAGCGGCTGCAGCCGGTCAAGGGCGCGTTCGAGCGTCTCGTTCATGCGCTCCACCACGTCGCCCGGGCCGGCGGGGACGATGCCTTCCACGCGGGCGGTGATGTCGACCAGGACCGTGTTTTCGGGGTCGAGTGGCACTTCCAGGTAGTAGGCCATGCCGGGACTGTACGGCGGCGGTGTGTCAGCCGTCGCCGCACAGCCGATCGCCGAGGCGCCTGATGTCGTCGGCGAACTGCGAGTCACCGTAGATCCGGCCGCCCGGGTACCGGCCGCACAGGTCGTGCCTCCACCGGGCGGGGTCGGTGGGCAGCAGCCACCATCCGCCCTCGTCGTCGCCGACGCTGCCGGTGCTGACGTATTCGGGGCTGCCGTGCAGGAGCACCTCGGCCTCGCGATCGGTACCGACCTGCCCGCCCTTCCGCCACGGTCCGGGTACGGGCAGGGAGGTGGTCTCGCCGCCGTCGAGGAACGGGATGCGAGAGCCGGGCAGCCGCCACACGTGGGCAAACTGGTAGCCCCGAAGGAGGAGCCGGCCATCCCTCGTGAAGGTGACGGGCTGTGCCTCGGTCGGCACGGTCTCCCGCTGCTCGTCGTCGTACCGCGGCAGGCGGGCCACCTCCCGGCCGTCCGATGTGTCCAGTACGACGGCCGGGTCGTCCTCGCCGCCGACGGCGAGCCGTTCACCGGTCCGGTCGAAGACGATGTCGCCTGCCGTGCGGGAGTCCGGCCACGGCTGCCACCGCGCGACGGTGGCGCCCCGGTCGAGGTCCCACAGCTCGACCGCCGTCTCGTCCTCCCGGGTGACGGCGACCTGCGGACGGCCGGGCCGCGGCGCCCACTTCAACGCGTCCGGCACACGCACCGGCACGCGCACCGGCGCGCCCAACTGTTGCCCGGTTGCCGGGTCCCAGCGGGTGAAGACACCGCCGGCCTCGACCACGATTTCGCCGTCGCGGACGAAACCGGCGGTCAGGGCCTCGTCGGTGAACTCCCAGCCGGTGACCGAGTGGGGCGCGGCCACCTCGATGGTCGTGATCCAGCCCTCGCCGGCGGCCGCCACCCGGCCACCGTCCGGCGACACGACGACCGAGTGATGCTCCACTCTGGACTCGATCTGAATTCGCTCGCGGTCGGGGCGTGCGGTGCGCAGCAACGCGCCCGTGTCGGCCCGCCACAGGCTCAGCGTGCCGTCGGCGGCCAGGGTCGCGACGTGCCGCCCGTCCGGCGTGAGCGCGGCCCTCTGCGCGACGCTCAGCTCCCGGGCCAGCGATCGGCGCGCGGGCAGCCGCAGCAGCACCAGGCCCGACACGGTTTCGAGGACCACGCGGGTGCCGGCGGGGGAGGGCGCGACCCCCACCAGCCTGCCCTCCGGCACGGGGAAGCGGCCGCGCAGCGTGCCGTCGCCCCGGTCACGGATCTCCAGGACGGGGTCGCTGTCGCGGACTGTCTCGCCGTGCGTGGCCTGCCGGTCGTGCAGAACGACCAGTTCACCGCCGGTGATGTCCACGAGGAAGGTGTAGTCGTCGCACGCGCCGGCCAGGTGCACAGCTGGCCGGCCGGTGGCCGTCATTGTCAGCCACGAGGAGCCGCCAGCCGTCGTCACGCACCCTGGCGGGGCAGGATCGACCGGCTCGACCGACCCGCCAAGGAGCTTTCCCGTGTACGCGTCCGCGATGTACGCGCCGTCGCCGCGGGCGTACCCGAGCCTCGCCCCGTCGCGGGAGACCACGATGCCGTCGACGGGGTCGGCACCCGGGGCGAGGATCGGCACATGGCGCGCCACCACACGGTCACGCAGGTGCCAGAAGGCAAACCGTCCACTGTCGACATAGATCAGGAAGGCGCCGTCCGGGGAGAACGCGTAGTCGCTGCCCTTCAGCGGCGGCTCGGCCGACGGCGCGTCTTCGTCCAGGTTCCACAGCAGCGGGTCGTCGCCTGCGCCGGTGCGCACCACGGCGTACCGGCCGTCGGGGCTGACCTCCGTGACCGGTTTCAACGAACTGACCGGCAGCTCGGCACCCATGATCTTGTCCACCATGGACGCCCGCTCGTACCAGCCGGCCAGCGCGAGTCGGGCCGCCGGGGTCGGCGACGTCCCGTACGCGGCAAGCGCCGTCGACAAGCCACCGAAGATGTCCGTCTGGGAGGCACTCTCCGCCAGGTCTTCGGAGCGCCGCGCCGCCCGCTCCGTGTCCGCCTGGTCGCGCACCAGCACGACCGCCGCGACCGCGGCGACGGCCAGCACCGCCAGCGCGGCGGCGAGGCCGCGCATCAGCCGGGTGCGGCGCCGGCCGGCGCGGCTGCGGGCGATGAAGTCCAGCTCATATGGCATCAGCCGCTCGCGCCACATGCGCTCCGCCGCCAGCGCCGCGGTGAGCTCGGCGCCGACCAGCAGCCGGCCACGGTGGCGTCCGCCGGCCCGCCAGGCTTCGATCGACGCGCGCAGCCCGCCGTACCAGGACAGGAAGGCCGCCTCGGCGTCCAGCCAGCCGCGGAGCCGGGGCCACTCCGTCAGCAGCGCCTCGTGGGCCAGCTCCACCAGCTCGGTGCCGTCCGGGCCGGGCAGCATCGTGAGGACCCGCCGGCCCGCGAGGCGCCGGGCCACCGCCTGAGACCGCTCGTCGAGGTCGTCGCTGGGCACCGGCCACCGGACGTGCCCGCCCCGCCCGTCCGGTGCCGTGAGCCTGAGCAGCAGCAGGCGTGCCGCTTCCCGGTCGGCGGCGTCCAGCTCCTCCTCGTACACGCGGTCGAGGTGGGCCCGCAGGGCGCCGGCCACCTCGCCGACCGACTCGTACGCCGCCAGGGTGATCACGCCACGGTGTTGCAGCTCCCACAGCCGGGTCAAGGCGAAGACCAGCGGAGCCAGCGGGTTCTCCAGCCCCCGCACGTCGCGCATCAGCCGGTCGACGAGCCCCTCCTCGTACCGGACGACGCGCGACCGCTCGACCGGCCCGAGCACCGCCTGCCGAAGCTCGCTCGTGGACATCGGCAGCAGGTGGCGAATCCCTTCGCCGGGGTCGTCGCGGCCCAGCGCCAGCGCCTCGGCGAGCGCGCCGATCCGGCCGAGCTCGTCGGCGTAGTCGCCGCGGGCGACCAGCAGCAGGCTGCACAGCGGCCGGCCGTCGGGGCGGCTCGCCGCGGCCAGGCGACCGAGCAGCCCGACGAACTCGTCCCGTACCGCGGCCGGATGCCCCAGGGCCTCCTCGAACTGGTCGACCACCAGCAGGAGCCGCTCGAATCCGCTGCGCTCCAGCAGGAGTTCCACAACGCCGGGCAGGTCTGCGCCCGTCGGGAGAGTGCCGGCCTCCAGGGCCGAGGCCAGTGCCTGAGCCGGTGCCACACCGGGGCGGCAGACCGCGATGTGCAGGTCGCCGCGGCGCCGCAGCCGCGGCAGCGCACCGGCGAGCACCACCGAGGACTTGCCGCAGCCACTGGCGCCGATGAGCAGCGACAGCCGGCCGCGCGGCACCGACGCGGCAAGGCGCCGGGAGACCAGCTCGCGGCCGAAGAAGTTGGCCTCGTCGGCCTCCCGCATCGGCAGCAGGCCCCGGTACGGGCACGGGGGACGGGTGCGCTGCTCGATGTGCGGCCACGCCTCGACCAGTAAGCGGGTCGGCAGGCAGTACCCGCCGGGCGAGGCGCGTCCGATCGCCACCCGGCCGATGATCCCCACGACCGCCTGCAGCGTCTCGTCCCACACCGGCGCGCCGCTGAACCCGGGGCTCAGCCGGGGACCGGCGGCGCCATGTAGCTGGAGGTTGCCCACCACGTCGGGGCCGCGGATCTCGCCGTCGACCCACAGGCCGGTGGGGTGCGTCGCCGTGATGCCGAACGACGAGAACCGGTGACCGTACAGGTCGGCGGTATCGGCAAGCGAGCACGGCGCCACCCCGTCGGGCGGTGCCGCGTGCAGGCGCAGGCCCGCCACGTCACCGGACCCGTCAGGCGCCGGCGATCGCCAGGCGGTGACCTCGGCCGTGTACCGCCGGCCCGGCCCGACGAACGGGAACTCGACCTGCACCGACACGGCCGGCCGGGCGGTGTCCTCCCAGGACAGTCCCAGCGCGAGGTTGACGACGTGCGCGCACGTGACGATCTCCCGGTCGGCGACCAGGAGCCCGAGCCCGTGCCCGGTGCCGCCGGCGTCCAGCAGCCGCACCAGCGCGGGCACGACGGTGACGCCGCCGCTGCCGGTCCGCGTCGTCTTCATCGACGCCCACGGTATCGCCGCCGGTCACTACGTGGTGGTCACGCCGATCCGCCAGCCGGTGGCGGTGCGGTCGGCGCCGAGCACCAGGACCGGGCCCGGCGGTGGTGACCCCTCCGGCCAGCGCACGACGGCCGGCGACTCCTGCTCGCGGTACGGGTATCCGTAGGCGCCGGTGGCGTCGAGGTACGCGAACTGGGCCGCTTTCACGGCGCCGGGCGGGGTGTCGATGCGCAGCCCGTCGGTGCCGTCCGGGACAGTCCGGAGGTCGAGGGCGGCCGGCTCGGGATCGACGCGCTCGTCACCGCCGCGGCCGTACCAGAGCCGGACGACCAGTGTGGACAGTACCCGGGGCGGCGAGCCGCCATGCTTGACAAGGGCGGCTTCGCTGGGCGTACCAAAATTGATGTCGTCGGCGACTTGCAGCCAGCCGCCCGCGGCGGATGAGCCCGGCGAGCCGTAGGCGGTCTTCAGGCGGGCCGCGACGGGGCGGAAGCCCGCGACGTCGCCGTACCGGGCGCGGGCGCCGTCGGTCAGCATCGCCCACGCGCCCTCGACGTCGCCGGCGCGTGCCAGGTCTTCGAACCGCCGCGCGGTCTGCTCGCTCGCCGGCCTGATGTCGGGCCTGATGTCGCACCCGCACGCCGCTCCGCTGTCTCGCATCAGCACCGCCGCCGTCGCGCCGAGCGCCGCGACGAGGACGACGAGCCCGATCCACCACCGTTTCGTCATGGGGATGGGACGGCTGCGGCGGCGCGGGGCGTTCCGGCGCGAGGGTCTCGGCTCGGTTACGCCGGGGTTCGCAGGAGATAAAACCTGGTCTTGCGGCGGAGCGCGAAGCCGAGGGCCTCATAGAGGCGGATGGCGCTGGTGTTGGACGCCGCCGCGTGGAGGAAGGGGACCTCGCCGCGGTCGCGGATGCCGGCCGCCACCGCCCGGATCAGCCGGGTCGCGTGGCCCTGCCCGCGGTGGCCGGGGTCGGTGCAGACCGCGCTGATCTCGGACCAGCCAGGCGGGCGCACGCGCTCGCCGGCCATCGCGATCAGCGCGCCGTCGCGGTGTACGCCCAGGTAGCCGCCGAGCTCGATGGTGCGTTCGCGGAACGGGCCCGGCTCGGCGCGGGCCACCAGGTCAAGCATGTCCGGCACGTCGGCGGCCGTGAGGCGGACGGCGTCCCGGTCGTGGGCGGAGGCCAGGGCGGTGCCGACCATCTGTACGCCGTCGATGGACCAGACCACGGTCCAGCCGTCCGGCGGCGCGGCGTCGACGCCCGCGACGGCGACCTCGACGCCGGGGCCGACCAACTCGGCGAGGTCGGCCCAGCCGCGCGCGCCTGAGCCGGGGCTCAGCGTGGCGAACGGAGCGACGTCCGGGTGGTAGCGGGCGGCGGCACCGTGCCTCTCCGCCAGGTGCGCGTGGGCACCGGTCAGCGCCGCCCACGGCGCGTGGTCCAGTACGTGCGTCATCCTGCGATTTTCGAGCACCGGGCCGGCGGCTGAGGCGCGGGGTGGGCCGGGCCGCGATCAAGGGTGATTGCATCGATCAAGGGCGAATGCACGTGGAAATGAGATCGAACCGCGTGTGTTTGCCCTTGATCGGCGGGTGGGGCGTGGCGACACGCCGCCGCCGACCGGCGGGCCGGTGCGGGGGAGCGGGGTGTCACGGTGGGACGTGTTTGGTTCGACGGACAGTTAGTGCGTCGGCATGGTCATGGATTCGTCTGACGATGCGGGTCCTGGTTCTGGGATGGCCGCTCTGCCAGCTAGGAGGAGACATGACCAGTCGACCCCGGATTCGCCGCGGGGTGGTGAGGGCCGCAGTCGCGGCGGCCCTCGTCCTCGCCGTCACCGCCGCGTTAGGGCCGGTGCCCGCTGTCGCGGCACCCCCCAACGCCGTCGTGACCTGGAACTCGTACGCGCAGATCGCGATCTGGGACGTCGCGCAGCAAGGGCCGCACGTGCAGTCACGCAGCTTCGCGATGGTGCAGGGCGCGGTGTACGACGCGGTGAACGCGATCTCCGGCAAGCCGTACCAGCCGTACCTGGTGGCGCCCGCGGCCACCGGCACCGAATCCGTGGAGGCAGCAGTCGCGGCGTCGGCGCACCAGGTGCTGTTGAAACTGTTCCCCGGGCAGTCGGGCAGCCTGCAGGCGCGCTACGACCAGTACCTTGCCACGATCCCGGACGGGCCCAAGAAGCAGGCCGGCATCGCGATCGGCAACCAGACCGCGGCGGCCATGATCGCCTCTCGGGAGAACGACGGCGCGTTCGGTCCGCAGATGTTCGCGGTGGGCAACCAGCCCGGGCAGTGGCGGCCGGTGCCACCCACCGGCAACGACGGCGGGTGGGTCGGCTTCATGAAGCCGTTCATGATCCCGAGCCAGTCGATGTTCCGCACCAGCGGGCCGAACCCGTTGACCAGCGCCGCGTACGCGAAGGACTTCAACGAGGTCAAGCAGATCGGTGCGTTCAACAGCACGACCCGCACCGCCGACCAGAGCAGCGCCGCGGTCTGGTGGCACGACCGGCGGCTGACCGAGTGGGAGATCAAGCGCCAGGTCGCCACCAACAAGAACCTCAGCAACATGCAGGCGGCGCGGATGTTCGGGATGGCCAACCTCGCCGAGGCGGACGCGCTCGTGGCCTGCTACAACGAGAAGTACTTCTGGAACGACTGGCGGCCGTACCACGCGATCCGCCTCGCCGACACCGACGGCAACCCGGCGACGGTCGCCGATCCGAACTGGACGCCGTGGCTGACCACACCGCCGTTCCCGGACTTCACCTCCGGGCACACCTGCTACACGGCGGCCACGATGGGCACCCTCGCGTACTTCTTCAAGACCGACAACATGTCGTTCAGCGCGTTCAGCCCCGCGTCGAACTCGACCCGGTACTTCACGAAGTTCTCGCAGGCGCTGACCGAGGTCGTCAACGCCCGCGTCTGGGGTGGCATCCACACCCGCCACGCCGACGTGCAGGGCGCGAAGATCGGCGCTCAGGTGACCGCGTACATGACCGCCCCCCACTCCCGCCCGCGCTGAGGCGCGCCCGCTGGCGGCGCCCCCTCTCGCGAGGGGGCGCCGCCCTGCCACTACCCTTGATCCACAATGGGGAGGTGCGGGTGTTGATCATGCTGTGCCCGGTCTATCCAATCAGGACCGCCCGCCTGCTGTTGCGCCCGTTCACCCGGGCCGATGTCGACGATGTCTGGGCGTACCAGCGCCGGCCGGAGGTCGCCCGGTACATGAGCTGGGAGCCGCGGACCCTTGCGCAGACCGAGGCCGCCGTCGCGCAGATGGCGCGCGAGGACCGGCTCGCGGGCGAGGGCGACTGCCTGAGCCTCGCTGTCGTGCGGGCCGACGACGATCGGGTCGTCGGCCAGGTGGAGCTGGTGTGGCACAGCGTGGCCAGCCGGCAGGGTGAGGTGGGGTACGTCTTCAACCCCGACGACCACGGCCACGGGCTGGCCACCGAGGCGGCTCGGGAGATGCTGCGGCTCGGGTTCGAAGGGCTCGGCCTGCACCGGATCGTCGGGCGCTGCCACGCCGAAAACCGCGCCTCCGCCCGGCTGCTGGAGCGGCTGGGCATGCGCAAGGAGGCGCACCTCGTCGACAACGAGCTGGTCAAGGGCGCCTGGCGCAGCCAACTCGTCTACGCGGTGCTGGCACCCGAGTGGCGGCTCAGATCGTGATGACGTCGGGGTGCGGCGAGGCGGCGCGGACGCGTACCAGAATCTCGCCCTCACGTGGCCACGACGCATTTCGGGCCGGGCGCCTTGTAGAAGGCGAGGTCGAAGGCGCCACGGTCGCTGCCCGGCGGCAGGAGGGCCACCAGCACCACCACCATGTCGTCGGGGAAGCCGCGGGTCTGCACCCTGGCCTCGCTGCCCTTGTCACTCATCGATATCTTGACCGCCGCCCGGTTGGTTCCGGGTGGGAGCGCCATCACCGTGCCGCGATCCGCCACGGGGCAGTCCTCGGGGGCGGATGGGCGCAAGATCTTGACCTTGCCCTCGCCGGCCGCGGCGAGCTCCCGGTTGGCCTCGCCCGGGTCGTCGACGCGGTTGACCGCCACCGCGACCGTGCCGTCCTTGTCCGTGCTGATGGCGTACGCGGGGCCGGCGCCACCGCTGGTCGCGAGGACGGTCGCGGTGCTGACCGCGGCGGCGACCAGGGCGCCGCCGAAGGCGAGCCGGGGCGGCGTCAGGCGGCGCTTCGCCGCCACCGGGACGGGGTCGGCCACCACCCGGGACCGCAGCTCGTCGAGCAGTGCCTGTCGGAAGCGGGTCATTCCAGTTCCTCCTGGAGTCGCAAGGCGGAACGCAGCTTTGCCCGGGCGCGGAACAACCGCACTCTCGCCATCCCGGGCAGTAGTCCCATCGCGGTGGCGGCCTCTTTCGGGGTCAGGCCCGTGACGTCGACGAGCTCGACGAGTTCGCGGTCGGTGGCGGACAGTTCGCCGAGCATGCGGTACGCGCGGTGCGCCCGCCGCTCGTTGTCGATCTGGTCCTCCAGCAGGGCGATGTCGTCGGCGTCCAGCAGCCGGCGCCCCGCGAACCGGGCCACCGCCTGTCGATCGGCCAGCCGCTGACGGTAGAAGCGGCGCAGGGTGTTGTGTCCGATGCCGAGCAACCAAGCCAGAGGCCGGCCCCGGCGCGGGTCGTACTTCGACGCGTTCTCCATCGCGGCGATGAACGTATCCGCGACCAGGTCGGCCACGTCGTGCGGATTCTGCATGCGGCGGGCGAAGTACCGGACCACGTCGGCATAGTGGGCGGCGTAGAAAGCCGCCAGCGCCGACGGGTCGCGGCCGATGTCGCACACCCGCTCCGCGTCCAAGGCTTCGGTATCGGTCACGCCATCTATAGCCACGAACCCGCTTCGCCGTTACAGCCGCCACTGCCGGGCAGGCGGTCGACCAGCGCCAGCGTAGCCGCTGCTGTGCGGCCCGGCCGCGATGCGTACCATCGCAACGTGATCTTGGAGGTCGACCTGAACCCGCTCGAAGCCCTCGCCGTGCTCGGCGCGGGGGCGGCCGCCGGTGCCATCAACGCCGTGGTCGGCTCGGGCACGCTCATCACATTTCCGGTGCTGCTGGCCTTCGGGTACCCGCCGGTGGTGGCGAACATCTCCAACACGGTGGGCCTGGTGCCCGGCTCCCTCTCCGGCGCGTACACCTACCGCCGCGAGCTGGCCGGATACGGCCGGCTTCTGCTGACTCTCGCCGTCGCGTCCGCCGCGGGCGCGATCACCGGTGCGCTCCTGCTGCTCTGGCTGCCGTCGGGCGCGTTCGACGCGATCGTGCCGGCCCTGATCGGGCTCGCGCTGATCCTCGTGGTGGCGCAGCCGTGGCTGGCTCGGCGGTTGGCTGGCATCCCTCCGGGAGAGAAGCACCGGCCGGTCGGGCCGCTGCTGCTGCTCGGCGTGTTCGCCGCCGGCACCTACGGCGGGTACTTCGGTGCGGCTCAGGGCGTGCTCATGGTGGGCCTGTTCGGCGTGCTGCTCTCCACCGACCTGCAGTGGCTCAACGGCATCAAGAACCTGCTCACCGGCCTGGTCAACGCGGTGGCGGCGGTGCTGTTCGTGATCGTGGGATCGGTCGCGTGGCTGCCGGCGCTGCTCATCGCCGCAGGCTCGGTGGTGGGCGGCTTCGCCGGCGGCCACTGGGGTCGCAAGCTCCCCCCGGCGGTGCTGCGCGGTGTGATCGTGGTCGTGGGCCTGGCCGCGATCATCAACCTGCTCGTGTAGCGGCTATGGGTTGCGGCGGCGGCGTCGCCTGCCGGAGGCCGCCGCGATCAAGGGCGTTTGCATGGATCAAGGGCAAACGCACGCGGAAAAGAGATCGAACCACGTGCACTCGCCCTTGATCGACGCG
>NZ_JAIBNX010000225.1 GCF_026130045.1 Micromonospora sp. CPCC 205371 | reverse complement strand
ACGACGCGGTCGGGCGACGCAGGCCGGGCGGCCATGATTGAAGTCCCAAAACCTATGGAACGTCGGCGTGTCGCCGACGTTTCGGGACTTTGATCAAGAAATTGGTCTGCCGCCGCAGCGTCTGCGCAGACAGCGATCTCGCGGAGGGCGCGGAGGGTGACCTCTCGGCGGGCACGGAGGGCGACCAAGGAGCCCGTGATCGCGGGCGCCGGCCCGACCGCCCAGCAGGACCGCGATCAAGGGAGATCGCATCGATCAAGGGCAAATGCACACGGAAACGAGATCAAAGCACGTGCATTTGCCCTTGATCGACGCGGGCCGCGCGGCGGGGCCGCCCACGGGCCGCGTAAACGCGCGGAGCGCGTTTACGACTGATCGGCGGGAGGAGGCCCGCCGGGAGGGGGCCCGCCCGGCGAACGACCGCCGCCGGGCGACGGGCCGCCCGGGGACGGGGCGGTGGGGGCGTGAGGGCGGGGCGCGGTGCGGGCTAGGAGTGGGACTACGGCCAGGGTCAGGAGGTAGGCGCCCAGGACGTCGGTGGGCCAGTGGGCCAGGAGGGCAATGCGGGTCGCGCCCACGAGCAGAGCGAACAACACCGCCGCCGACACCGCGACGGTGCGGCCCAGCCGCCCCACGCGGTGCCAGAGTAGTAGGGCCGCCGCCAAGCCAACCGCCGCCGCGTGCGACGTGTGGCCGCTCGGAAACCCGTTGCTGTCGACGAACACGAAGCCGTCCAGCGGGCGCGGCCGGTGTAGCGCCCAGTGCATGATGCCCCACAGCAGCGGGATCGCCGCCGTCACCAGCGCGCAGAACACCAGCGCCGCCCGCTGCCTGGTCACCGCGAAGTAGAGGACGGCCGCGCACCCGTACGCCACGAACGGCAGGGTCGCCGCGACATCGGTCGCCGTCCGCACGAAGGAGATCATGTCTGGGTTCGAGGCGCCGTAGCTCCGGAAGTCCCCACTCACAGCCAGGTCGAGTCGTTCGATCGGGGCCCAGTCGGTGACCACGAGCGCCATCAGGACCACGAAGCCGGCCAGAGCGGCCAGCGACACAGCGAGCGGCGGACGGGCGATCATCCCGGCAATAGTGGCACGTCGCCGGACGTGCGACGCTGGACCCGTGGCTACCAGCGAGGACGGCGAGCTGAAAGCGACGCTGCGCCGGATCGAGCGCTCCGCGGGCGCGCTCGCCACCGCGAGCGTGTCTCGCATGGACGAGACGCTGCCCTGGTTCCGCGAGTTGCCCGCTGACCAGCGCGCATGGGTCATGCTGGTGGCGCAGGCGGGTGTGCGGTCGCTGGTCGAGTGGCTGCGCCGCGACACGCAGGTGGGCACCCAGGACATCTCCGACGAGATCTTCGAGGCGGCGCCGCGCGCGCTCGCCCGGTCGATCTCACTCCAGCAGACCGTGGCCCTCATCAAGGTCACGATCGACGTGGCGGAGGAACAAGTACCGCATCTTGCCGCCGCTGGTGAAGAGCGCGCGCTGCGCGAGGCCGTGCTGAAGTTTTCGCGCGAGGTCGCGTTCTCGGCCGCGCGCGTTTACGCGCGGGCCGCCGAGTCGCGCGGCGCGTGGGACGCGCGGTTGCAGGCGCTGCTGGTCGACGCGCTCCTGCGCGGCGACTCCTCCGATGTGCTGGCGAGCCGGGCGGCGGCGCTGGGCTGGGCGGACGCGCCACCTGTGGCCGTGGCGGTCGGGCGGTCGCCGGGCGGCGAGGTCGCGGCGGTCCTGCACACCGTGTACCGCGCCGCGAGGCGCATCGGCGTGGAGATCATCGGTGGGGTGCACGGCGATCGGCTGGTGATCGTGTTGGGTGGCGCCGCCGATCCGGTGAACGCCACCGAGAAGCTGCTCGCGGGCTTCGGCGCCGGTCCGGTCGTGGTCGGCCCGGCGGTGCCGAGCCTCGACGAGGCCACCGAGTCGGCCCGCGCGGCACTCGCCGGTTTCCGTGCCGCGCCGGCGTGGCCGACCGCGCCGCGGCCGGTGGCCGCCGCCGCGCTGCTACCGGAGCGGGCGCTCGCGGGCGACGTCGAGGCCCGCCGCCAGCTCCGGCAGGACGTGTACGGGGGCCTCGTGCGCGCCGGCGGCGAGCTGCTCGACACGCTCGACAGCTTCTTCGCGGCCGGCGGGGTGCTGGAGGCCGCCGCACGGTCGCTCTTCGTCCATCCCAACACCATCCGGTACCGGTTGAAGCGCATCGCCGACGTCACCGGGCTCTCGCCGTTGACTCCTCGAGACGCGTTCGCGCTGCGGGTGGCGCTGACGATCGGCCGCCTGGACAGGTCCAGTACGCCGGTGACCTCCACCACACGCTGAACGATCCTTAGGGGCCGAGCTGCGATCTTTGTAGGGTTTCCACAAAGCCGCTAGTGCGGATTGGTGCCTGTCAGCACACACCTGACGCACCAGTATCAAGGAGAGTTTTACACGTGCTCGCCGTACTGTCGCCCGGTCAGGGTGCCCAGAAGCCTGGTTTCCTCACCCCTTGGCTGGAGCTGCCGGGTGCCGAGGCCCGGCTTCGCTGGTGGTCGGCGCTGGCCGGCGTCGACCTGGTGCACCTCGGCACCGAGGCGGACGCCGACGAAATCAAGGACACCGCGCGCACGCAGCCGCTGCTGGTCGCCGCCGCGCTCCTGGCCGCCGAGCACCTTCCGATGTACGACGTCTCGGTGGTCGCCGGCCACAGCGTCGGCGAGCTGGGCGCGGCCGCTCTCGGCGGGGTACTGACCCCCGAGGCCGCCGTCACCCTCGCTGGCGTACGCGGGCGCGAGATGGCCGCCGCTTGCGCGGTGACGCCGACGGGCATGTCCGCTCTGCTGGGCGGCGACGCCGACGAGGTGGTCGCCGGCATCGAGGCGCTCGGCCTGCACGCGGCCAACCGAAACGGCACCGGCCAGATCGTCGCGGCCGGCGCGCTCGACGGCCTGGAGAAGCTGGCCGCCGAGCCACCCGGCGGTGCCCGGGTACGCGCGCTGCAGGTCGCCGGCGCGTTCCACACACCGTTCATGGCGCCGGCCGAGAAGGCGCTCGCGGCGGTCGCCGCCGGCATCACACCGGGCGACCCCACCAAGATCATCCTGTCGAACTTGGACGGTTCCGCCGTCAACCACGGCCGCGAGCTCGTGCAGCGGCTCGTCCGGCAGGTCACCGCACCGGTGCGGTGGGACCTGTGCATGGGTACCCTCGCCGACCTCGGCGTCACCGCGGTGATCGAGCTGCCTCCGGCCGGTACCCTTGCCGGCCTCGTGAAGCGCGAGCTGAAGGCCACCGGCGTCCCCGAGATCGTCACCCTCAATACCCCCGCCGACCTCGCCGCGGCGCGCGACCTCATCGCGCGGCACGGCGTCGCGCCCAGCCACGAGCCGACGCCGCAGTTCCGGGTCGTGGTGGCGGGCAGCGCCGGCACCTTCGAGCCGGCCGCGGGGCTCGCCGAAGGCGACGACGTCAGCGCCGGCCAGGTGATCGGCCACGTCGTGACCAGGCAGGGCGCCAACGAGGTCGCCGCCCACGACGCGGGCGTGCTGACCGAGTGGCTCGCCCACCACGACGACCCGGTCGCACCGGGCCAACCCCTCGCACGCATCGGAGGACATCTCTAATGGCCGGTTCGCGCATCGTCTCGCTGGGCCACTACCAGCCCTCCCGACTGGTCACCAACGACGACCTGGCCGCGATCGTCGACACCAACGACGAGTGGATCCGCGACCGCGTCGGCATCGTGACCCGGCGGGTCGCCGAGACCGAGAGCGTGGCCGACATGGCGACCGCGGCCGCCGGCAAGGCGCTGGCCGCCTCCGGGCTGACCGCCGCCGACATCGACATGGTCGTCGTGGCGACCTGTTCAGCGATCGACCGCTGCCCCAATACCGCCGCGCGGGTCGCGCACCGGCTGGGCATCGCCGCCCCGGCCGCGATGGACGTCAACACCGCGTGCTCCGGCTTCTCGTACGCGCTCGCCACCGCCGACCACGCGATCCGGGCCGGCGCGTCCCGCAACGCCATCGTGATCGGCTCCGAGAAGCTCTCCGACGTGACCGACTGGACCGACCGTTCCACCTGCGTGCTCTTCGGCGACGCGGCCGGTGCGGCGGTGCTCACCGCGACCGCCGATGGCGAGGAGCCCGGCATCGGCCCGGTCGTCTGGGGGTCCGCCCCAGAGCGCGGCGACGTGCTGAAGATCGAAGGCTGGCGCCCGTACATCCAGCAGGAAGGCCAGGCGGTCTTCCGCTGGGCCACGACGGCGCTCGCCCCCCTCGCCCTCCAGGCCTGCGAGCGCGCGGGCGTCGCGCCCACCGACATCGCCGCCTTCGTGCCGCACCAGGCCAACACCCGGATCATCGACGGCATCGTCAAGCGGCTCAACATCCCGAACGCGGTGATCGCCAAGGACATCGTCGAGTCGGGCAACACCTCGGCGGCCAGCGTGCCGCTCGCCCTGTCGAAGCTCGTCGAGCGCCGGGAGGTGCCCTCGGGCGCGCCGGTCCTGCTCTTCGGCTTCGGCGGCGGCCTCACATACGCCGGACAGGTCGTTCGCTGTCCGTGACCACCAACACCCATTTGAGAGGAACCGAAATCCAATGACCCGTGACGAGATCATCGCCGGCCTCGCCGAGATTCTCGAAGAGGTTGCCGGTGTGAACCCGGACGACGTGGCCGAGGAGAAGTCGTTCACGGACGATCTGGACGTCGACTCGCTCTCCATGGTTGAGGTCGTGGTCGCGGCCGAGGAGAAGTTCGACGTCAAGATCCCCGACAACGAGGTGCAGAACCTCAAGACAGTCGGCGACGCCGTCTCCTACATCGAGAGCAACGCCTGACCTATGGCCACCACCGACGTCGTCGTCACCGGGCTGGGCGCGACTACCCCGTTGGGCGGGGACGTCGCGTCCACCTGGGAAGCAATGCTCGCCGGCCGCTCCGGGGTGGGTCCGCTCACCCAGGAGTGGGCCGCGCAGCTCCCTGTACGCATAGCGGCGCAGCTCACCGTCGACCCCTCCGAGAAGATCGACCGGGTCAAGCTGCGCCGGCTCGACCGTTCCGAGGCGATCGCCCTCATCGCCGCGCATGAGGCGTGGGCCGACGCTGGTCTTGCCGACAGCGGGCTCGACACCGAGCGGCTGGCGGTCAGCGTCGGCACCGGCATCGGCGGGGCGCAGACCCTGCTGGCGCAGGACGACATCCTGGAGGCCTCCGGGCCCCGCCGGGTCTCGCCGCACACCGTGCCGATGCTGATGCCCAACGGCCCGGCCGCGTGGGTGGGCCTGGAGCTGGGCGCCAAGGCGGGCGTCCACTCGGTCGCCAGCGCCTGCGCCACCGGGGCAGAGGCCATCTCGCTCGGGCTCGACATCATCCGGTCCGGCCGTGCCGATGTCGTGGTCGCGGGCGGCACCGAGGCGGTCGTCCACCAGCTGCCGATCGCCGGGTTCGCCTCGATGCGGGCCATGTCGACCCGCAACGACGAGCCGGAAAAGGCCTCCCGCCCGTGGGACAAGGGCCGCGACGGGTTCGTGCTCGGTGAGGGCGCGGGAGTCGTCGTGCTGGAGCGCGCCGACCACGCCGCCGCACGCGGTGCCCGGATCTACGCTCGGCTCGCCGGGGCCGGCATCACCTCCGACGGGTACGACATCGTGCAGCCGCACCCCGAAGGGCTGGGCGCCACCCGGGCCATCGCGAAGGCGCTGGCCGACGCGGGCATCGCCAAGTCGGACGTGACCCACGTGAACGCCCACGCCACGTCGACGCCGGTCGGCGACATGGCCGAGATCGCCTCGCTACGTGCGGCGGTCGGCGACCACCCGGTGCTCACGTCGACTAAGTCGATGACGGGTCACCTGCTCGGTGCGGCGGGGGCGGTCGAGTCGATCGCCACGATCCTCGCCGTCCGCGACGGTGTCATCCCGCCGACGATCAACCTGGACGACCCCGAAGAGGGCCTGCTGGACGTCGCCGCTCACAAGTCGCGCCAGCACGACATCCCGGCCGCGTTGAACAACTCGTTCGGTTTCGGCGGCCACAACGTCGCACTGGTCTTCACCCGCGTCTAGCCCCTGGAGGCTGCCGTGACCATCACGTCCACCGCCGCCGACTCGTCTATTGTGGACCACCGCGACCCCGAGGTACGGCTGCGCGCCGTCTTCGACGCCGGCTCGCTCCGGCTGCTGATGTCCCGCGACGACTCCGGTGTGCTGTGGGCGCGTGGCGAGATCGACGGTACGGCCGCCATCGCGTACGCCACGGACGCCACCCGCATGGGCGGTGCCATGGGCACGGAAGGCTGCCGGCACATCGTGGACGCGATCGACACGGCGGTGCGCGAGCGGGTACCGGTGCTGGGTCTCTGGCACTCCGGTGGTGCTCGCCTCGCCGAGGGCGTGGTGGCGCTCGACGCCGTCGGCCAGGTGTTCGCGGCGATGGTGCGGGCGTCCGGCCGGGTGCCACAGATCTCGGTGGTGCTCGGCCCGGCGGCAGGCGGCGCGGCGTACGGGCCGGCGCTGACCGACATCGTGGTCATGAGCGGCGCGGGCCGGATCTTCGTGACCGGCCCCGAGGTGGTGCGGTCGGTCACGGGCGAGCAGGTCGACATGGAGCGGCTGGGCGGCCCAGAGCCCCACGGCCGGCGCTCCGGCGTGGTGCACGTGACCACGAAGGACGACGACTCGGCACTCGTCGAGGCGCGCAAGCTGGCGGCGCTGCTCGGCCGCCAGGGCAGGCTGTCCCCCGCCGACGTGCCGGTCGGCGAGGAGGGCAGCGGGCACGACCTGGCGGCGGCGCTGCCAGCCGAGGCCAACCGCGCGTACGACGTGAAGCCGGTGGTCAAGGCGCTGCTCGACGAGGCGGGCGTGGAGTTGCACGCCAAGTGGGCGCCGAACATCGTGACGACGCTGGGTCGCTTCGCGGGCCGCACCGTTGGCGTGATCGCCAACAATCCGCTCCGCCTCGGCGGCTGCCTCGACGCGTCCAGCGCCGAAAAGGCCGCCCGGTTCGTGCGGATGTGCGACTCCCTCGGGGTGCCGCTGGTCGTACTGGTCGACGTGCCCGGGTACCTGCCCGGCCTCGGCCAGGAGTGGGACGGCGTCGTGCGGCGCGGCGCGAAGCTGCTCCACGCGTTCGCTGAGGCGGTGGTGCCGCGGGTCACCCTGGTGACGCGCAAGGCGTACGGCGGTGCCTACATCGCGATGAACTCGCGTTCGCTGGGCGCGACCGCGGTCTTCGCCTGGCCGAACGCCGAGGTGGCCGTCATGGGCGCCTCCGCGGCCGTCAACATCCTGCACCGCAAGAGGCTCGCCGCGGCGCCGCACGAGGAGCGCGAGGCGCTGCGCACCGAGCTCATCGAGGAACAGGCCCGGGTAGGGGGGGGCGTCAACGGGCCACTGAAGACCGGTGTCGACGACGACGTCACCACGCCCGGCGAGACCCCCCGCCGCATCGCCGAGGCGCTGGCCGGCGCGCCGGCCGCCCGCGGCGCACACGGCAACATCCCCCTCTAAGCTCGTCCGGGTGGAAGCCACCGAGATACGGAAGCTCGCAGCTCTCGAAGACACCCATTGGTGGTACAGGGAGCGGCGTGCGCTGCTGGCGCGGGCGCTGCGCCGCCTCGCGACGGCCGGCACCCCGGCGGGCACCGCGCTCGACATCGGCGCCGCGGGCGGCGGCAACACTCGGGTACTGCGGGCGCACGGCTGGCGGCCGGTGGCGCTGGAGTACAGCCAGGAGGGCGCCGAGGTGGCCGCCGAGCGCGGCCTCGACGTGATCCGCGCCGACGCCCGCAACCTGCCGCTGCCCTCGGGTGGGCTCGACCTCGTGGTGGCGTTCGACATCCTGGAGCACATCGACGAAGACCACCTGGCCGCCGGCGAGATCCACCGCACGCTCCGACCGGGCGGCACCGCGCTGATCGCCGTGCCGTGCGACATGAGGCTGTGGTCCGCCCACGACGTGGCCGTGGGGCACGTGCGGCGATACACCCGCGAGACGCTCACCGCCGTGGTGGAAAAGGCCGGGCTGGTGGTAGACGACCTGTGGAGCTGGAACGTCCTGCTCCGCCCGGTAGCGGCCTGGCGGCGGCGCAAGTCGACCGGCAGCGATCTGAACGACATGCCCGCCCTGGTCAACACCGCGCTGACCGCGATCATCACCGCCGAGCGCTACCTGCCGGTGAAGTCCCTGCCAGGCGTCTCGCTGATGCTCACAGCTCGTAAACCGTGATGCGTTCGTTCTCGTACCGCACCGTCGCCAGCCCGGACAGCAGCGGCGACGCCGGCCGGTAGGACCTGTCGGCGACCAGCCAGCGGACACCCCGCTCTCGCAACGCGTCGAGCGTCTGCTCGGTCGGGTCGTAGAAGGCGGCGTCGTTGGTCTCCAGCAGGGCCGGGTCCCAGAACGGGGCCTCGGCACCGCCGGGCGTGCCCACCATCCGGGGCGCGAACGTCCACCCCTCGACCAGCACCGCGCGCTGGGCGTAGGCGCTGAGCCAGAACGTCCGCGCGTCGCAGCCCCTCAGCGATACCTGTGCACAGTGGACGTTCGTGGCGAGTACGTCGTCCGGGTCGCTGTGCGCGTACACCCAGCGGGCGGCCGCCACTCTGGACGCGGGCAGGGGCGTCACCGGATAGGCGCCGCCGTTCGGGTACCTGTGCGCGGCCGCCGCGTCCATCACGAGCCCCGGCGCTCCGGCGATCAGGACGCCTGTCAACAGGAACGCCGGCGACCGCCACCCCACCGTCACCACCACGGCCACCAGGGCCAGCGCTAGCGCCCAGAACAGCAGCGGCAGCACCGGGTCGTACGCGGGCGTCGGCCGGGCCCGCGCGGGCCACATCAGCTGGATGACGGTCAGCAGCGTGCCCAGCCCGACCGCGAAGGCGAGCAGCGACCAGCGCCACCGGCCCACCAACTCCGCCCAGCCCCACGCCGACAGGATCACGCCGAACGCGAAGCCCGCGCGGACGAAGTACTGGTTGCTGCTGCCCGGGTGCGCGAGCACGAGGTAGATCACAGGGCCGACCACGGCGCCCGACAGCAGGAACACCTTCTCCGGGTCGGTCAGCAGGCGCCGCCCAAGCGCGAAGATGCCCGCTAGCCGGAGCTGCATGTTGAGCAGGAACGCCAGCACCGCCAATGGCCACGACCACGCCGGCCCGACGTACGGCTCCAAGCCGGACAGCGGCTTGACGGTCACGCCGTGGCTCTCGAACGCGAACAGCACCGCCATCGCGAACATCTGCGCCGCGATCGTCAGACCCAGCGCCGCCGCGATCGGCCACACGATCCGGCGGCGGGTGATCAGCAGAACCAACCCGGTCAGCCCCAACGCGCCCGCCACCACGGGCACCGAACTGGCCTTCGCACCCGTCGAGCCGGCCAGGAAGAGGGCGGCCAGCACCCAGGTGCCGCGCTCGGAACGGGAGCGCACCACGTCGACCAGTACCGCGATCAGCGGCAGGAGCAGAACCCAGCTGTACGTCATCGACGGGCTGCCCCACACGATGAACGTGGCCTGCGTGCCGAAGAGCTGCCGGATCCCGTTTTCGTAGCCGAACTCGCCGATCGTGAACATCAGCACGGCCGCGCCCACGCCCGCGTACGCCCGGCCGCTGATCCGCCACCCGACGACCGCGACCAGCACGATCGCCAGCACGCACAGCGCCGGCACCGCCGGCCGCAGAAACACCGTCGGCAGATCGACGCCGCTGACCAGGCTGGCCGCGCCCATGTGCGCGAACCCGAACCAGTGGTAGTGCAACGGCTCGCCGGCCACCTGCGGCAGCTCAGGCGGCGCCTGGTGGGTCGCCGCACCCGCGATCGACATCTGGAACGGCAGGTCGAGGTACTGGGCCTGCCCCTCGGTCGCCGGCAGGATCGGGTTACGCCGCAGGAACGAGTCCCACAGGTACAGCGTGAAGCCGGCGATCACCGCCGTGACCGCCCACGCCCAGCCCCGCGGCACCGCCGTGTATCCGCGCACCCACCAGTGCCGCCGCAGCGGCCGCACCAGCACGAACGGCGCCACCACGACGGCCGGCCACACCCACAGCCAGCCCTCCAGCCCCGCCCGCACGAACACGAACCACGCCGCCAGCTCCAGTACCAGGCCGACGGCCGCGCCGAACGCCAGATCTTCCACGAGGGTGTGCGGCCGGCGGCGCAGCGCCCGGTACACCAGCGTGCCGGGCAGCAGGACGGCCAGCACGGCGTAGGCGGTGTACCGCCCCACGTCGAGCACGGGGGTGCCGGTGACCAGCAGCGCACCGACGACGAAGCAGTACGCGGCCGCCGCCGGGGTCCAGCGCCACGGATCGCGGGCGGCCACCGCTTGCGGCGCGGCAGCCGGTGCGGCTGTCACCGTCACCGCAGGCTGTCGGCCAGCTCGGCCGGGGTCTCAGTGTCTTCGGCCGTGTCGGCGGCGATGAAGTAGGCCGGGCGCGCCTGGACGGCGGTGTAGATGCGGGCCACGTATTCGCCCAGCAGGCCCAGGCAGAGCAGCTGCACGGCACCGAGGAACAGCACGGCCACGTACAGGGACGGCCAGCCGCTGACGGTGGCACCGAGGAAGAACGCGACGACGGCCACCACGACCAGAACGCCGCACACCGCGACGCCCGCGAGGCCCAGCCAGGTCGCGAAGCGCAAGGGCGCCGCGGAGAAGCTGGTCACGCTGTCGGCGGCCAGGCTCATCATGCGGGACATCGGGTACTTGGTGCGCCCGGCCGCCCGCTCGGCCCGCAGGAACTCCACCTCGCCGCTCGGGAACCCCAGCCACGGCACCACGAGCCGCAGCACGGGCGTGCGCTCGGGCAGCTCACGCAGCGCCTCGACGGCGGCCCGGCTCAGCAGCCGGAAGTCACCCGCGTTGGCGGGCACCTGCTTGCCGACCAGTCGACGCATGAGCCGGTAGTACAGGCCGGCCGTCCACCGCTTGAACGGAGTGTCGACGGTGCGGTCGCCGCGCACGCCGTACACGATGTCGAGCTGCTCGGAGCGCGCGAGCCGCAGCATGTCGACGATCGTCTCTGGCGGATCTTGCAGGTCGGCGTCGATGCTGACGACATACGCCCCGCGAGCCCGCATCAGGCCGGCGAGTAGCGCGGCCTGATGCCCGCTATTGCGCCGCAGCCGAACGATGCGCAGCTCCGGCCAGCCACGCCTGGCCGCGTGCAGCGCGACCAGCGTGTTGTCTGTGCTGCCGTCATCGACGGCAACCACCTCGTAAGGCTCGCCAAGCCCGTCGAGCACACCGCGCAGCCGGCTCACGAGCAGCGGCAGCACCGACTCCTCGTTGAACATCGGCACGACCACGGAAAGTGTCGGCTCGGCAACGACCACGCGCCCGACGCTACCAAAGCTATGCCGCGCAGGAGGTGCGCGGGAGGCCGGGAACGTCGATCGGGGCGGTGCCGGCGGGCGGGGTCTTGCCAGCAAGGACGCTCGCTAGTGCGCGCATCGAGGCGCGGCTGGACGAGTACGTGGCGATCAGTGCCGGCGACTTCGACTTTGCCAGCAGGGTCGGGGTGTCCATCGCCACCGTCACCGTCGCGGTCTTGCTGAGGTCGGCGGGCTCGTCGCCGTACCCGATGAGATGGACCTCGGTGCCGCCGGTGGCCGCGACCTCGACCCCGGCGGCCTTCAGCGCCTCGACGAGCGTGGCGCGCGCGCTGTCGCGGCCCTTGGCCGCGGTGACGGTGAGGGGGCCGCTGATTCCCTGGCAGTCGCCGCGCAGTTGGGTGACCGCGGCGGCGGCGAGCCGGTCCGCGGCGGCGGCGTGCCCGGCGCTGCCCACAGTGGACATCGCCGGTGCGGGCTTGGACGCGAGCTCGAACTTGAGCGTCAGCACGCGGGTTGCCGCGTCGACGAGGCGTTCCCGGGGGAGGCTGCCGTCGCGCAGCCCGGCGAGCACTCCTTCATACGCCGCCTTCAGCTCGGGCGGCATCAGCAGGAGGTCGTTGCCGGCGTTGAGTGCGCGCACAGCGGCCTCGCCCGGGGGCCAGCGCTCAGCCGGCGCCATGTTCATGCCATCGGTGACCACCAAGCCCTTGAACCCGAGCTGTCCGCGCAGCACGTCGGTGAGCACCTTGCGGGAGAACGTCGCGGGTGTACCGCGGTCGATGGAGTGGACGTCGAGATGGCCGGACATCACGAGCTTGGCGCCAGCGGCGATGCCGGCACTGAACGGCGGGAGGTCGCCCGCGTCCAATGTGGCCCGATCCTGCCGCAGCTGCGGCAGGTCGGTGTGGGAGTCGCCGGTCGTGTGGCCGTGGCCGGGAAAGTGCTTGAGCGTCGCGGCGACGCCGCCGCCCTGCAGCCCCCCCACGGCCCCACTCACCTGCTCGCCGCCCTGCTTGGGACCTGAGCGGTACGAGCGGGAGCCGAAGACGGCGCTGCCGTCGCCGCCGAGGACGTCGGCGACGGGCGCGAAGTCCACATTGATCCCGACAGCGGCGAGCTCTGAACCCGCGGCGCGCCAAGCGTCTTCGGTCAGGCGCGGATCGTCGGCCGCGCCGAAGGCCATCGCGCTCGGCAGCGTCGTGACCCCCTCCTTGAGGCGCGTGACGACGCCGTACTCCTGGTCGGTGCCGATGAGCATCGGCGCCGCGCCGGCGGGCAGCTTCGCGGCGGCCTTCTGGAGCCCGGCGGTCAGGTCGCGCACCTGCTCGGGAGAGTCCACATTGGTCGTAGTCTGATTCTTGGACGTGGGATCGTCGGCGGAGAACCCGACGAGGATCAGGCCGCCGAGGTGATACTTGGCGACCATCTCGGCGGGCGTGTCGACGCCGGCGAGCTTCTGGTTGCCGGCCGCCGAGCCGGGCGACACCTCAGTGGCCGAGCTGCCGTACGCGTACGGCATAAGCACCTGCCCGGCGAGATCCTCGTCGGAGAGCTTCGCGACGAGTTGGGCGGCGCGCTCGGCCGGCCCGCCGGTAAGGGCGGGCTCCTCCTTCCGCGGCGTGCTCGGGTCGGCACCGCAGGCGGCTGCCAGGGCGAGGACGGCGACAAGAGCCAAGGGACGCAGACGCACGCCAGCTATCCCAGCAGGCCGAACAGAACGGGGCAACTCAGGACGAGATCATCCAACCCGCGTGAGCAATGTCACCGGCGCGCCATCGCCCGCGTACCGGTAGGGCTCCAGCTCGGCATCCCACGAGGTGCCGAGCGCCTTCTCCAGCGCGTGGGCGAGCGCCTCCGGGCCGCGTGCGGCCTCCATGATCGAGCGCAGCCGGTCTTCGCCGAGCTGGATGTCGCCCGCGCTGCCCATGGTCGCGCGGAAGAGCCCTCGCCCCGGCACGTACATGTACCGCTCGCCGTCGACCCCCGGGCTCGGATCCTCCGTGATCTCGAAACGGATCATGGGCCACTGCCGGAGGGCAGCAGCCAGCTCGGCACCCGTCCCCGGCCGTCCGGTCCAGCTGCACTCCGACCGGCGGGCGCCGGCCTCGACCGGCTGGACGGTCCAATGCAGATTGACCGGCGCGGTGAGGACGCGCGCGATCGCCCACTCGACGTGAGGGCACACGGCGAGCGGGGTCGAGTGGACGTATACGACGCCACGCGTTGGCACGGTGACCTCCCGAAGACCGAGGTGCGTCTTCCCCTACGACCTCGATCAACTGGAAGGTGCTGGACAACATGATGACGCCTGTGACGGATGGTGCGCTAGAGAATCGGCAAACTGACATGAGGAATAACGCAAATGGCCAGGCGTTGTCACGGAACGCGCCTGTTTCGGCGTCGGGTACAGTTCACTTGTCTTTCTCTGTCCTGCTGCCTCTACAGTCCTGTCTGCAAGGAGTACCTCTGTGGCGAGCAACACCTCCAAGACCGCGCGCGCGTCAGTCCGCGCCGGAGCGGGCGCCCAGGGCGGGGCCCTGAGCGTGCTCGGTGAGTTCAAGTACCTCATCCCGCTCAACAAGGGCAAGCACGCATACGTGCGCAACCTGACCAACGGCAAGACCCCCCACCTGCGCACCGACTCCGAGGCGTTCATCGAGGAGATCCGCGTGCTGGTCGGCGCCGGCCACGCCGCGAAGATCCGCGCCGAGCTCAACGCGCTGGCGGCGGCGTACCCGAGCGACGGCTGGGACGCCACCGAGAAGCGTCTCGTCGACGCGGGCGTCTTCGAAGCCTGATCCCCCAGCACGCAAAGGCCCCGCGCCAAGCGGGGCCTTCTTGCTGCCCACCTCACACCACCCCGCCGCCGGCGTAGCGACGCGCCATCCGCCGCCCTACGCCGCCGCGCCGCCTCCCCGCGCCGCCGCGCCGCCGCGCCGCCGCGCCCGCGCTGCCCTG